>JBBQEJ010000049.1:0-32175 GCA_038320555.1 Vicinamibacterales bacterium
CGCCGACGTCACGAACCGGAGCGCCTTGATCGGGTCGGTCACGGCAGTCATCGGCTCGCCTTTCCAGCGCTCTTCGCCTTGCGCGACGCAGCATCGGATGGTCTGCGTGCGAAAGAGGGCTTACGAATGCTTTTGAACATCTTGATCTGATTGGCGATCGCGCGCTCAGCCGGAAGCCGTTCCACGGAGCTCGCGCCGTAGAAGCCGTCCACGCCGCGGCACTTCGTGATGATGTATTCCGCGTCGGGCGGCTCTGAAATTGGACCGCCATGGCAGATCACGAGGACCTCAGGGTTCACGCCCCGTGCTGCGTCCGAGATCTCTTGAATCCGTGCGACGCAATCTTCCAGCGTCTTCGAGCTCTTCGCCCCGATCGATCCGCCGGTGGTAACACCCATATGAGCGACGATGAGGTCGGCCCCCGCGTCGGCCATGCGCTCGGCCTCCGACGGGCTGAACACGTAGGGAGTCGTCAGCAGATCCAGCTGGCGGGCGAGACGGATGATGTCGACTTCGAGTTGATAGCTCATGCCGGTCTCCTCGAAGGCCTGGCGCATGTCGCCATCGAAGAGGCCCACCGTCGGAAAGTTCTGGATGCCCGCAAAACCCAGCGTCCGGAGCTCTTCGAGGAAGAGTCTGGGGATGATGAAGGGATCGGTCCCGTTGACGCCGGCGAGAACCGGTGTCCTTTTCACGACCGGCAGGACCTCGTAGGCCATCTCCTTGACGATCTGGTTTGCGTTGCCGTACGCGAGGAGACCCGCGGAGCTTCCCCGGCCGGCCATCCGGTAGCGGCCCGAGTTGTACACGATCAGCAGGTCTATGCCGCCGGCTTCCTCGCTCACAGCGGAGAGCCCTGTGCCAGCGCCGCCGCCGATGATCGGCTCACCGCGCGCGATCTGTGCGCGGAATCGTTTCAGGATGCCCTGCCGGGAATTGTTCACGCTCACGAAATGCCTCCTACCTTCCGAAGCTTCACTAACAGGAGTCCAGGAGATCAGAAGACTCATTTATCAAGAACAAATCCGGCTCCTGATCTCCTGATCTTCTGTTGTTTTGTTACAAACCTGAACACGGGAATCAATTTCGAACTCGCTTCATCAGTTCGAGCAGTTTGTTGGCGGCCGCGTCGGCGAAGTCAGGGTCGTTGATGTGGAGATCAAGCTCTGTCACCGGAATGCCGTGCACGCCCGCGCGAATCGCGTCGTGGAGCGCCTTGCGCGCGGCAGGATCGTCGAATGGCTGTCCCTCTTTGTCGATCGCCGACACCCCGCGCGCGGGGAGCAGGATGGCGACGGGGCCCTTCGCCGCGGAGAGCTTCTGAGCGATGCCGGCGCCGATGCGCTCGTTCTCTTCCCGCGTTGTACGCATCAGCGTGACGTTCGCGTTGTGTTTGTAGAAAAGACGGTCTTTGAATTTTGCGGGGACCGAGTCCGGCGCGTAGAAGTTCGCCATATCGAGTGCACCGGTCGAAACCACCTGCGGGATCCCCGCTTTTCCGGCCGCGGTGAGACGGTCGGGGCCTGCGCTCAGGAAACCTCCGACGTGCTCATCCGCTAGTTCGGTGGTCGTGACGTCGAGCACGCCGGCTATGATGCCCTCGCCGATGAGCGACTCCATGGCCTGACCTCCATTGCCGGTGGCGTGAAAGACCAGCACCTCACAGCCCGCCCGCTCGAGCGTCTCGCGGGCACGTTCAACGCACGCGGTCGTCACGCCGAACATCGTCGCCGCCACCAGTGGCTTGTCATCCTGCTGCGGATCCGGACGGGAGTGTTGCACGAGGCCCGCCATCGCCCGGGCGGCCTGCGACAGCACCTCGCGGCTCACGCGGTTGACCCCGGCGATATCGACGACCGAGTTGAGCATGAAGATGTCTTTGTCGCCGACGAACTGACGCACCATCCCTGAAGCGAGCGTGCTCAGCATGACTTTCGGCACGCCGAGCGGAAGCGCCTGCATCGCCGTCGTCGCGATGGTCGTTCCGGCCGAACCTCCGAGGCCCAGGACGCCGGCGAGGTCGCCGTTCGCGTGGGCTTCGCGCGCGAGCCTTGCCGCACCCGACGCGGCCTTCGTCACCGCGTCCCCCCGGTCAGCGGTCTTCCGCACCGCCTCGATTGTCGTCTCGGCGAGCTCGAAGATACGATCGCGGGAAATGTCGGCCGCGACGGTGGGTGTGCCGAGCGAGCCGACATCGACGAGGGTCACGCTGACGCCGTACGATACGAGAAGACCGCGAACGAACTCGGCCTCTCGACCTTTCGTGTCCAGGGTGGCAAAGAGAAAGACGGACGCCATGAACTGTGGCTCACTATACTCAACAGGCGGGGTCACACGGGGGCAGACCCCGGTCTGACCCCGGTCTGACCCCGGTTTGACCCCGGTCTGACCCCTAGCTATAGTCCGCGAGAACTCTCATGAGACCTTTCCTCCTCCTCGCCTCCGTCCTCGTCACCGCGCTCACCAGCATCACGACCGCCGCCCAGGACCCGTTGCGGGTGTTCATCCGCTCCGGTCCCAAGTCGCATGGCCCGGGCGCGCACGACTATCCGCGGTTCCTGAAGGAATGGGTGCCGCTCCTCAACCAACGCGGCGCGAGGGCGACCGGTTCGGATGCGTTTCCGACCAAGGCCCAGCTCGACGAGACCGATGTCCTCATCCTCCACAAGCAGGAAGCGGGCAGTATCGACGATCCGGTAGAGCGCAAGAACCTCAACGAATTCCTCGCGCGGGGTGGCGGGCTCGTGGTCATTCACGCGGGCGTCGTCTCCCAGGACCCTGACTGGTTCAAAGGGATCGTCGGGGGCTCCTGGCGCAATGGCACGACCAAGTGGCTCGAAGGGCCGATGCATCTTTACTTCACCGACCGCGACAGTCCGATCACGATGGATGCGTCGAACTGGTCGATGGACGACGAGATCTACTACGACATGGATATCCTGCCCGAGGCCCGAATCCTCGCGGCCGCCTACACGCCCAAGCCCCTGGGGCGCAATCCCAGCTCTCAGAAACGTGCCGAGGAGCTCACCGGCGGGGGCAAGCGCGTGAGCATCTACGACGTGCAGCCGCAGATGTGGACTTACGAGCGCACGGCCGACGGCGGCCGCACGCCCTATCGCGCGTTCGTGTCGATTCCCGGGCATCTCTACGAGAACTTCAATCGCCCGAACTATCGCGCGATCCTGTTGCGCGGCATCTCGTGGGCCGGAAAGCGTGCAAACGTTGACGAGTTGCTGAAGAAAGACGAGCTCGGCGACAGCCTGCGCTACGTCGAAGGGGGTCCCACCGCGCCGGCCAAGGCCGCCGCGAAGATCGAGGTTCACCCGGAATTCGATCTGACACTCGTCGCCTCCGAGCCTCTCATCCACAAGGCGATGAACATCGACTGGGATGAGCGTGGCCGCCTGTGGGTTTCGGAAACCCCCGAATATCCAAACGGCCGTAAAGTGCCCAACACCGAACCGTGGAAAGACAGCGGATCGCTCCGCCGGCAGCAGGATCGCGATCCGGAAGACACGATTTCGATACTCTCCGACACCAACGGCGACGGCGTCATGGATCGCAAGCACGTGTTTGCCGACAAGCTCGAGCTCGTGACCGGGTTCGTGTTCTACAAATCAGGTGTCATCGCCGCCACGTCGCCCGACATCTGGTATCTCGAAGACACCAACGGCGACGAGGTCGCGGACAAGCGCACGAAGCTGTACACCGGCCTCGGCACCACCGACACGCACGCGGTCATCAACAATCTTCGCTGGGGGCTCGACGGCTGGATCTATGCCACTCACGGATACAGCACCGGAACGGTGACGTCTCCGGACGGCGCGAAGAGCTTCGGCCGCGACGGGAGCGGCGTCGTGCGCTTCAAGCCTGACGGCAGCGCGTTCGAGCAGTACAGCAGCCGCAGCGGGAACACCTGGGGGCTCGACATCACGTGGGACGGTCAGGTGTTCTGGACACAGCCCACGAGCGGCACGGTGTTCTTCCACACGGTGCTGCCCGAGGCCGTCCTTGCGAAGGGGCGCCTCCCGGGGACGACGTCATACAAGGGGATGATCACCGGACAGAACACCTATCCGCTGATGACGTGGCCCGAACAGGCCTACGTGCAAATCGATCTTGTGGGGCAGTTCACGGCCGCCGCCGGATGTGCGGTGTACGACGGCGGTGCATGGCCCGAGAAGTGGCGGTATGCGTACTTCACGGGCGAGCCCACGCTGAACATCGTGCACCAGCAGTTCGTGAGGCCCGAGGGCGCGAGCTACACGACTCAGAAAGAAACGGGACGCGAGCAGACCGAGTTCATGCGCAGCAGCGATCTCTGGTTCCGGCCGATTGAAACACGCGTAGGGCCTGATGGTGCTCTGTACATCGTTGATTTCTACAACCAGGCCGTTATCCACAACGACACACGTGGTCCGCTCCATGGTCCGGCGAACGCCGCCGTCCGCCCCGATCGCGATCATTACTTCGGCCGGATCTGGCGCGTGCAGCACAAGCAGGCGAAGAAGCTCGACGTGCCGGTGCTGAATCGCACAGACCTCGCCCAGCTGATTCGGGTCATGCAGACGAGCCCGAACGCGGAGGTCAAGAAAACGGCATGGCGCCTTGCCCAGGAGAATCACGCGTCGGACCCACGGCTCGCGCAGATCAGAAAGCCCATGGGAAGCAAGGCACTCGCGCTCTACGAGCAAACGCGCGCCGCGACCACTATTTCGCAGCGCAAGGCCGTGTTCGACTCGTTCGCGGAGGCGACCGACAACTGGACGCGGTCGGCGCTGGTGGCGGCCGCCACCGAGCAGGCGCCGTTGTACGTGGCAGAGGCATTGAACTACGACAGTCCGCAGGCATTGACCGAATTCGTTGTGGCCGTCCTGCCCGCGGCCCTGCCCGCGCATGCCGGCCAATTGCTGATTGCGGCCGCCGGAGCGGGACCTGCCGCGGTGACGCTCAAAGCCACCATCGTGCGTGCCGTCGCCCGGATGGAGGGCGGTGCGATCACCGTTGACGCCCCGACTACGCAGGCCTTGCAGAAGCTGCTCGATGATCCGGCGACGACGGCAGCGGCGCTGCCGGTTGTGGCGAAGTGGGACACGGCCGGCGCACTGAGCGCGAAGGCCGACAGCCACGCTCAGCTCATGCTTCGGGATCTTGGCGACGCGACGGCGAGCGACGATCGCCGTGTCGACAGCGCCGCCAGTCTGCTCGCCGTTCCCGCGCGCCGCCCGCAGGCGCTCTCCGCGATTTCGACGATGCTGACTGACCCGGCGGCACCAGCGGCCCTGAAAGGCCGTCTGATCGCCGCACTCGGCGAGAATGCGGGCAGCGATGTGGACGGCGTGATGATCGCTGCGCTGGCGCGAACCAACTCATCGCTTTTGTTCGACCAGCTCCTCAAGCGCCAGGAGTCCTCGCTCGCGTTGCTGGCCGCCATGAAAGAAGGCAAGGTCACCGCGGCGAACCTTGGCCCCGCCAATGTCGCGCGGTTGCGCACGCATCCGAATCGTCAAGTGGGGCTGCAAGCCGCCGCGCTGCTCGACACGATGTCGCCCGCCACGAAGGCCAAAGACGACGTCATCGCGGGGCTTCTGCCGGAAGTCGAGAAGCCGGGCGACGCCGCGAAAGGAAGAACCCTCTTCACCGGCACATGCTCGGCCTGCCACAAGCTGGGCGATATTGGAAAGAGCGAGGTCGGTCCACCCCTCAACGGCATCGGAACGCACAGTCGCGCCGAGTTGCTCGGGCACATCATTGATCCGAACCGCGAGGTGGATCCCAGTTTCTGGCAGTGGAACGTCACGACCCGGAAGGGCGAGACGCTCTCGGGGGTGATTGCGAGCGAGAACGCCTCGAGCCTGACGCTTCGCGGCCCGTCCGGCGATGTCGAGATCAAGAAGGAAGACGTCACGAACAGGGAGAATACCCGGCGCTCGTTCATGCCAGAGGGGTTCGAGGCGCTCGGGGCCGAGTCGTTGCGCGACATCCTCAGCTTCCTGGGCGGCGACGCACAGAAATTCCGCGTCGTCGATCTGCGTCAGGCCTACACGGCCGACAGCCGCCGCGGATTCCGGCGCGAGGACGAGCGTGACGAGACCGTGACGCTCCATAGGTTCGGTGACGTGACCGTGGCCGGCGTGCCGTTCTTCGTGATGGACCCTGCGAAGTCCGCGAGCGGCGCGAACCTGATCGCGTTGAAGGGTGGGCCGGGCCGGGGGAATCTTTCGGACGATTTCCCGCAGCGGGTTGAGATCCCGACGGCTGTCACTGCGGCAAGCCTGCATTTCCTTGGAGGCGTTGGCGGCTGGGCATGGCCGACGGGCGGCGATGCCGCGCGCGGAACCCCGGCGATGAAGGTCGTCGTACAGTTCGCCGACGGTACGAGCGAGGAACACTTACTCAAGAACGGCGAGGTCTTCGCCGATGCCTTCGTTCGTGCTGAAGTGCCGCTCAGCACCGACGCCGGCGACTTTACCCGCCGGGGTCAGCTGCGGTATTTCGCGTTGAATCTGGGGAAGAAAGCAGCGCTGTCAAAGATTGTGCTGGAGAGCTTCGACAACGATATCGTGCCCGCCACCGTCGCGGTCACGGCCGGCGACGAGCCCGTCGCGGGAAAACCTCTCTCGACTTCCGAGCCGCGAGCCGCGAGCAGCGACCCTTCGACAAGCTCAGGGTCGTCCCGAGCAACGTCGAGGGACGAATCGCCAGCTCCCGCGAGTCAAACGCAAGCAGCGAGCGGCACTCCAAAGGAAGGCGGTCGGGGCGACGCTCCGCTCCCCGAAACGAAACCGATCGTGTGGGCGGCCGGGAAGACAAAGGTTCTCATCATTGGTGGCGGCAGCTCGCACGATTTCGGACGGTTCTTCGGCGGAACAGACAGCGCGACCCTCGCCGCCGCCGGGTTCAGTGTGAACTATACGGAGGATCGGGATCAGGCCGCATCCGAAATTGGCAAGGCGGATGTGGCCGTCGTCAGCGTCAATCGCCAGTTCTTCGACACGCCCGCATACCGGAAGGCGCTCTTCGATTTCGCAGCGGCCGGCAAAGGCCTCGTCATGCTCCACCCTGGCACGTGGTACGGATTTCCACAGTGGCCGGAGCTGAACGCGTCGATCATCGGCGGCGGCGCGCGGGGTCACGATCGCATTGCGAAGTTTTCGGTCAATGCCGTGAAGCCGGACCACCCGATCATGAAGGGCGTGCCCCGGTCGTTCGAGGTTGAAGACGAGCTCTATTACTTGAATGCGGAACCGGACAAGACTCCGCCGGGCACCTCGCCGATCGAGGTGCTGGCCGAGACCTCGCCGAGCGTCCGCTTCAAGCAGCCACACCCCGCGGTCTGGATCACCACGCACCCGGCCGCCCGGATCGTCGGCATCACATTGGGCCACGACGAGCGCGTGCACGATCTCGAGGCGTTCAAGACGCTGCTGGTCAATGCGGTGACGTGGGCGGGACGGGTGCCGTAAGGTACGCCGGCGTCCTGCCCTTCCCGACCGAAGCGCGTGACGCCACGTGAGTCGCCGTGCGGCGCTGCACATAAGCGGCATACTGCTTGAATTCGAGTGCGGCCGCGCCGAGGTAGAACGTGAGGACCGTATCGCTTAGCGGGTCCACCTCAACGCTGGCGGCACAAATCGGCATACATCCTGTTAACGTGTGGGCCGTCCAAACCGTACAACGTGCGGACAGGGGCGGTGGCTCTTCGAAACGGCTTCGATTCTGTCAACTCGTCACCGAGTGTGAGGGAGCAATTGCTTGACGCAGTTGACCTTGACCTCTCTCACTCTGAACCTTACGATCGCAGTCGTGCTTTCGTCTGTCTCCAACGGCGACGCGCCTGCTGCGATCAACGCTCCCACCCACGGTCCAGGGAGCCGATGGGCCCTCTTCTGGCGACGCTATAGTCCACGGCCGGGCGATAATCCAGACCTGCGTGTCGCTATTTGGAAAGCGGCGTGGTCGACGGGCGCAAAAGCGCGGTGGAAGGCCGTGTCGTCGGACGCGAACCCTCACGCCACCGGTCAAGAGCGACTCGCGTGGGACGCGGGGTGGCGTTGGGCAGAGCAGAACCCCGATCGCCGGAACCACCGAGTACCTCGTATGGCACACCGTCGCCGACGCGCAAGCGACTCCACCCCCCACCTTACCCGCGCGCTGGGAGTGAGTGCTATGGGCGTGACCGTGTTCTTGATTTCGCGAGCGCTGCACCGATGGGGAAGAAGAGGACCACATCAATCGTAGCAGCCGCCGCCCGATGGGCGTTGCGGCGCGTCACACCACGAGGCGAGAATCGGCAGGAATTCGTGACCGACCACGCCTGAATGACTCGCCCGGGAGTCAGCACCAACCCGTCAACTCGGATAAACGGCGTAGTGTTCTTGCTTCGAAAACAAAGAAGCGCAGGATGACGACGCGAGCAGTGCGACTGTCGCTCGCTCACCGCGTTGTTGTTGCTTGCCGTCGTTTTCACCGCGACACTGTGGCCGACACGGTTGGCGACGCCCACAGATCCGCTCCTTGTTCTGCGCAGCGAATAGACTGCGCACTGGAGGATCCATGGTTCGAAAGATCGCGTACTGGAGCAGCACCACGATTGTTGCAGTGATGCTGCTGTTTGCTCTGAGCTACCTCACCGGCAGCGAGCAGGTGGTCTCAGGATTCGCCAAAGCCGGCTACCCGCAGCATCTGCGAATAGTCCTTGGAATTGCCAAGCCGGCGGCGGCCATCGTCCTGCTGTTGCCAGGGTTTGCTTTGCTGAAGGAATGGGCCTACGCGGGCGCCACGTTCGCATGGGTCATGGCGTTCATCTCCGCCTACTCGGGGGGAGAGGGCGCGCGAGTATGGAGCCTGCCGCCGGCGCTCTTGGTACTGCTGATCGTCTCCTACGTCACTAGAGACCCCCAAGCCGCCGATTGATTCCTGGCAGTCCGTCTGGGTTGTGAGCGCTCAGCCTCCACCGACCTTGCGCGGAGTCCGGGTGCGGGGGACGAAGCCACGCGAAGTGGTCGCCTTCCAAGGCTGGTGCGTCTGAGGTTTTCGGACTCGTGTGGGCGCCGGAGTGGCCGTCTCCGGCGACCCAGCAGCCGCTTCTGCTGCAGCTTTAGCCCGTTTGCCAGCAGCCTTCGCTTCGTCTTTCTCGAGACAGCAATGTTTGTATTTACGGCCCGAGCCGCAATAACAGGGCTGGTTGCGCCCCGGCGGTGGACCGGTCGGAGCAGTCATTGAAAGCAGTGTACCGCAGTTGAATCGTTTCAGAGCGTCTCGAGAGGCACCTTCCTCGACGGCGGTGGGAACTCCTGATCGAGCTCGTTCAGATCTTGTCGCGTAAGCTGGACGTCAAGTGCTCCCCGGTTCTGCCTCACGTGGTCGGGGTTGCTGATCTTGGGAATGGCCAGGAGCCGTCCTGCTGGAGCACCCACGCCAGCGCGACCTGCGCTGGGGTGACACTCCGTCTTAGCGCAACCCGCCGCAACGTTGCGTTCTTGAGCAGACGGCCCTGCTCGATCGGCGAGTACACCATCAGAGGAATCCGCCGCCTGCGGCACCAGGGCAACAGGTCGAACTCCATGCCGCGGCTCGTGAGGTTGTAGAGGACCTGATTGGTCGCGACGCCTGTCACTCCGGGCAACCCGACGAGCTCCTTCATGTCGGCCGTGTCGAAGTTGCTGACGCCCCACTGTCGAATGTCACCCGATTGATTCAGCGTCTCGAACGCCGCGAGCGTTTCCTCCAGCGGAACGCTTTGGCGCCAAATTAACAGGAGGTTAGTAGTCCAGGTAGTGGGGTCGCCCACCGGATTTCTAAAGAGGTGACCTGGCTTCACCACTCGATCACGAGCAGCGATACCGCCTGCCGCGGCAGCGTGACCTTGAGCGAGGCCCGGCCTTCGAGCACGTCCAGACGTGTCGACGCGCCTTCGAGTGGGGTCAGCTCACTCGCCGCTTCGAGCTGCTTGTACTGCGCCGCCGTGGGCACCGCGGGCGATCCGAGGCGCTGCCAGGCGGTGTAGGCATTACTGTGAGTGGCGTCGACGCGGAAGTGCTGGAGCGTCGCCTTGCCCTCCTTCAGGCCGAGCCCTTCGACCGACAAGGTAACCGCCGCGTCGGGTCCCGCCACATCGTCATCGTGATAGTGCCAGACGAGGACGGTCACGCGACGCGTGTCGCGGCTGGCGAGCGCGGCCACGTCTGGCTTCTCCCTGACTCCGGCCTTCATCATCGTGTCGAGATCGGCCGCGGCGTCGCTCGTCGCAGCCAGGCGCTCGGCGCCCATCCGGCTGAACATGCGGAACACGTTGAAGACCGGCAGATTGATTCCGTTCGACGCCAGGGCGCGGAAACCGGCGAAGTAGGGCTGGTCTTCGAACTCGAACGCCCACGTGACAGCGCCCTCGAGGTTCACACCGTGCCGTTCGGCCAGGTCGTGCTTTCTTGCGAAGACCGCCGCGGTATAACTCGAGTACATCGTCGTGTTGCGGTAGCCGAGCTGCGGGCCCTGGCACGCCGCACAGCCGTCTGGATCGGACTCGCCGATGACGATCGGCTTCGATTTGAGCTCGGGGAACGATGCGATGATTTTGAAGCCTCCGTCGATCGTGTCGAGCTGGTTGGCAATGCCGAGCCGCACATGGCCGTCGACGAACTCGGGCCGTCCCTTGGCATGGAACGAGACGAAGTCGATGGGAGTGCCCGTCTTGCCTGTTGCGTAGTTCGTACCGCGCAACTGGTGCTCGAAGAAATCGCGCGTGAATTGTCCGCCGTTACCGGCCGAGTCGGGCCCGCCCACGCGCGCTGTGGGCAGCGCGCGGCGCACGCCATCGATCGCGTAGTCGTGCAGCTTGCGGAAATCCTCAGGCGTGCCCCGCCAGTAGCCGATATTCGGCTCGTTCCATGTCTCCCAGTACCACTGCTCGACCTCGGCGCGCCCGTACTTGTCGACGCAGTGCTTCGCCCACGCGTAAACGAGGTCTCCCCATTTCTTGTAGTCTCTCGGCGGGTAGGCCCACCCGGTGTAAATCTCGTCGTACTTCGCAAGCGGCGTCCACGCGTGCTTATAGGGCTGGGGCCTCGTCGACAGAGCTTCGGGCATGAAGCCGATCTGCACGTAGGGCTTCACTCCTCGCGCGAGGTACGTGTCGAAGATGCGATCGACGATCGTCCAGTCGTAAATGGGATTCCCCTGCGCGTCCTCGCGATAGGCGTTTGTCGATCCCCACTTCAGCGCCGGCGTACCGTCTCCGGTGACAAGCAGGCTGTGCGCCCGGAAGTAGACCCGCTTCGGGGCCAGGCGTCCCTCGTCGGCAATGAGTTTCTGGCCGTCCTTCATGTAGGCGTAGTTCGGCTCGTCTGCCCCGAAGAAGCGCCAGATCGGCTTGAGCGGTCCGGTTGACCGCGACGCGTCGACGCGGATGTTCACGGGGAAGGGTGCCGTTCCGGCGGCTTGCTGGCTCGTTGCAGCGGGCCTGTCCCGAGCGAGCGCGTGAGTTTGCGAATCGAAGGGCTGCGCTTGCGCCGCGACCCACGCGCTCAACACAACGACGGCAAAGCGAATCCCTGCGCGGCCGGCTTCTACGCGCGTGTGATAGCGATTCGACAGAGGCGAAGCAAACCTCATTCGTTCACCAGGGTTTCTGCTGATCTCGCGTGTCCGGCTTTCGACGATCAGAATGTGACACGCCCGCACAGGTATACGTCCGCCCGAGAATGCGAGTCAATTCTCCTCGCATATGGCTTGTATGCGATAGCCGATCTCCTCGGGATCTTCAGGGCCGGATGGGGTGGATCCTCCTACAATTTCGTGGGATGGCCACAGGTACATGCTTTGCTGTAATTCCATCCTTAATGAGGTTCCGCCTGACACGAAAGCTCGCCGACCTGATAGACGGCGTGGATCTGACGGCCCACCAAGTCGGTGATGTCATTGATCTTCCGCTGGCTGAAGGGCGTCTGCTCGTTGCTGAACAGTGGGCCCATACCGGCCCGGCGCGATGAGAAACGGCTGAGTAGTCATTCAGTCACGTCAGTGTCTCAGGATTCCTCTACTAGAAAACGGAGCCGTGCCCCAGGTCCTCAGCCGAGGAAGGCGGGGAAGCGGACAATCCCGCCCAACTGAGCCACTCGGGCTTCAACGCGTTTGGCGGCTCGACAGGCGTTCGGTGTTGGCGAGTTCAATCCGCACTGACTTCCATTTTTTCGCCGAACAGTCTCTAATGCGCGCATGCGCACCGTCCGCGTCACAGCATTTCTGGGGATTTCGATTCTCGCCTTCTCGGTCTACGCCGCCTCGACGGCCTCCCGCCAGCCAGCGGCCTTTGACTTCGTCATCCGCGGAGGAACCGTCTACGACGGAACGGGCGCGGCGGGGCGGCGTGGTGATGTCGGCATCCGCGGCGATCGCATTGCCGGCGCCGGCGACCTGTCTGACGTGCCCGCGACGACCGTGATCGACGCCGCAGGCCTTGCCGTGGCCCCCGGCTTCATCAACATGCTCTCGTGGTCAACCGAGTCGATGCTGGTTGATGGACGTTCCCAGGGAGAGCTCCGCGAGGGCGTGACGACGCAGATCTTCGGCGAGGGCAGCTCGATGGGGCCGCTCACGCCAGAGATGAAGCAGCGCGCCATCGAACAGATGGGAGATCTCAAGTACGACATTACGTGGACGACGCTGTCGGAGTATCTGCGGGAACTCGAGAAGCGTGGCGTGGCGCAGAACGTCGCCTCGTTCATCGGGGCCACGACGATCCGCGAGCACGTCATCGGGCTCGAAGACAAGAAACCGACACCAGCTCAACTCGACGAGATGCGCGCGCTCGTGCGGCAGGAGATGGAGGCTGGCGCGCTCGGGATCGGATCCTCTCTGATCTACGCGCCGGCATTCTATGCCTCGACCGAGGAGCTGATCGAGCTCTGCAAGGTCGCCGCGCAGTATCACGGCAAGTACATCTCGCACATGCGAAGCGAAGGGAATCGCCTGCTGGAAGCGGTTGATGAATTGATCCGGATCAGCCGCGAGGCAGGGATTCCGGCCGAGATCTACCACCTCAAAGCAGCCGGCCAGGCGAACTGGCCGAAAATGAATCGGGTGATCGCGAAGGTCGAAGCTGCGCGCAAAGCGGGCCTGAAGATCACCGCGGACATGTACACCTATCCCGCGGGGGCGACGGGACTCGACGCGTCGATGCCGCCGTGGGTGCTCGATGGAGGCTACGAGGCCGCTTACAAACGGCTCGCCGATCCGGCCACGCGAACCAGGATTGCTGCCGCGATCCGCACGCCGTCCAATGACTGGGAAAATCTGTACCGGGCCGCCGGATCGGCCGATCGCGTGCTGCTGGTGGAATTCAAGTCCGACAAGCTGAAGCCACTCACCGGGAAGACGCTTGCGGAAGCCGCCAGGATGCGCGGCGAGAATCCGGTCGACACGATCATGAACCTCGTGCTCGAGGATCGCTCGCGCGTCGGAACGGTGTACTTCATGATCTCGGAAGACAACATCCGCAAGCAGATCGTCCTGCCGTGGGTGTCGTTCGGCTCCGACGCGGCGTCGATGGCGCCGGAGCCGCCGTTCACGAAGTCGTCCACTCACCCCCGGGCATACGGCAACTTCGCCCGGGTGCTCGGCAAGTACGTGCGTGACGACAAGGTGCTCTCGCTCGCCGAGGCCGTGCGGAAATTGAGTGGGCTGCCCGCGACGAATCTCGAGCTCGATCGCCGCGGCTTCCTGAAAGAGGGCATGTTCGCCGATGTCGTGGTGTTCGACCCCGCCGCGATCGCCGATCGCGCAACATTCGAGAATCCGCATCAGTATGCGGTCGGCATGCGACACGTGTTCGTCAACGGCGCGCACGTGATCAGGAATGGCGAGCACACCGGTGCCAAGCCGGGGCGGGCGATCTGGGGAGTGGGGAAGATCCAATGACAGACACCGCCGTTCGGGACCTTCTGGTCAAAGTCCTCTCCTGGGAGGATGCGCACGTCGGGTTCGACGCCGCGGTTACCGACATTCCCGAACACATGCGGGGGACGCAGGTGTCGGGACTGCACTCGCCCTGGGAGCTCGTCGAACACCTGCGCCTCACGCAGCACGATATCCTGGACTTTTGCAGGAACAAGGATTACGAGGAGATGGAGTGGCCGCGGGACTACTGGCCAACGACGCCCGCTCCGCCATCCGCGCCGGCATGGGACAAGAGTGTTGGGCAGTTCAGACGCGACCGCGAATCGTTTCAACAGATGGCGTCGGATCCGAATCTTGATCTGACGGCCAGAATCCCGCACGGCAAGGGTCAGACGTACATGCGGGAGCTCGTGCTCGCGGCTGACCATTCCGCCTACCATGTCGGGCAGCTCGTGCTCGTGAGGCAATTACTCGGCATCTGGAAGCACTGAGCGAACGGGGTCGGCCTCTATCGCCAGCGCCTCGGGTGGAGCGACAAAGACGACGGCGATCAGCCGACAGCGACAGCAGAAGATGAGTCCATCAACAATGGAGGATCAGTGGACGGCCGTCGACCGCTATATTGCGGAGATGCTCGTGGCACGGGATCCGGCACTCGACGCCGCGCTCGAAACGAGCGCCGGCGCGGGTCTTCCCGCGATCAACGTCTCGCCGAACCAGGGCAAGCTCCTCCAGATATTCGCGCGGCTGGTTGCGCACGGGCGATCCTGGAGATAGGCACCCTCGGCGGCTACAGCACGATCTGGATGGCGCGAGCGCTCCCCCCGAGCGGACGGCTCGTGACCCTCGAAGCGGACCCCAGGCACGCGGAGCTCGCGCGGGCAAACATTGCCAGAGCCGGGCTCGAAGGCGTCGTGGACCTGCGCCTCGGGAAGGCTCTCGACACGCTCCCGGTCCTGGCAGCCGACGGCATCGGACCCTTCGATCTGGTCTTCATCGACGCCGATAAAGCCAACACGCCCGCGTATTTCACCTGGGCCCTGAAGCTCGCGCGCGTCGGCGCGCTCATCATCGTTGACAATGTCGTTCGAAAGGGGGCAGTCGCTGACGCCGCCACTCGCGACCCGGACGTCCAGGGCATGCGGCGGTTCTACGAAATGGCCGCCGCGGAGCGCCGCGTGGACGCCACGGCGATCCAGACTGTCGGCAGCAAGGGCTACGACGGCTTTTCGGTCGTTCTCGTCAAGGGCTAGCACCACGGGCTGCTAGACTCGTGGCCTGTCGAGTGCCGCCGGCGATAGGCCCCCGCAGTCCGGGAATCCGCGCCTGACCTACAATCTATCGGTGCAGACGCATCACCAGTACTGGCATTCGCCAAGGCTCGGACACGACATGGGCATCTCGGTATTCGGGCACTGGGGTCCCCCGCTTCTGGCGTTTCCGACAAGCCACGGCGACGAGTGGGAGCTGCATCGCAATGGGCTCATCGCGGCCATCGGCGATTTCATCGACGAGGGCAGGATCAAGGTGTTCTGCGTGGGCTCGACCAACCACGAGTCGTTCCTGAACAAGGCGGCGCACCCGTATCACCGCAGCTGGCTGCAGCGGATGTTCGACGAGTACATCCGCGACGAGGTGATCCCGTACATTCACACCAGCTGCCAGACGCCGGGGATTCCGATCTCCACGGTCGGGGCCTCGCTCGGCGCCTATCACGCGGCGAACACGCTGTTTCACTACCCACATCTGGTCAAGCGCTGCTACGCGCTCTCGGGCATCTTCGATCTGCGCGCCTTCATGGGCGGCATGTACGACGACCACTTCTACTTTCAGAACCCGGTCGACTACATGGCCAACTTGAGCGACCCCTGGTTCCTCGAACAGTTATCCACGTGCGAGATTCGGCTCGTGACCGGCTCGGGGCCGTACGAGCAGAGCGATTATTCCTATACGATGTCCGGCATTCTGGCGAGGAGCGGCATCCGTCATTATCTCGACGACTGGGGGCCGCAAGGCGGACACGACTGGCCTTATTGGAAGGCCGAGTTGCGCGAGTACATTTCGCGGTGGTGACCAGGAGCGATGCCACGATCAGGATCCTGATCGCGGACGATCACGCCATCCTGCGCAGGGGCTTGAAAGAGATCCTGATGCGGGAGTTGGACTCCGTAACATGGGGGGAAGCCGAGAACGGTGAACAGGTTCTCGACCAGGTCCAGAGCCACGACTGGGACCTGCTGATCCTGGATATCACGATGCCGGGCCGTGGCGGCCTCGATGTCCTCAAGAACCTCAAGGCGCTGCAGCCCAGGCTGCCCGTCCTCATGATGAGCATGCACCCCGAGGATCAATACGGCAAGCGAGTGCTGAAAGCGGGCGCATCTGGTTATATGAACAAGGAAAGTGCCCCCGAAGAATTGATGAAAGCCGTTCGCAAACTGCTGGGGGGCGGGCGGTACGTGAGTCCCGCGCTGGCCGAGACGCTTGCGTCGGACTTGAGCCAGGACACGGGGCGACCGCCGCACGAGACCTTGTCCGACCGCGAGTTCGAGGTGCTGCGTAAAATCGCCTCAGGAAAAACGGTCGGCCAGATTGCCGAGGAATTGCACTTGAGCGTGACGACGGTCAGCACCTACCGTGCGCGCATCCTCGAAAAGATGAACATGTCGACAACGGCGGAGTTGATGCACTACGCGCTCCGCAATCACCTCGTGGACTGAGATCGGGCGTCGTTGCGGAACGGCTCGGAGTCCTGAAACACGGATCGACGCGGCACTAGAGTGACGGCGCGAGATGAAACTTCTCGAGCACGTACTGCCCGTTCGCGATCACCTGTTCGTCGTCAATCCACACGTCGCATTGACGCGTGAGCACGTCCACGTGCGTGCGTGATTTCCAGTCTGCGTTCGTCTGATTGCCGTAGGGATCGCCGAACGCGAGGTGCACGCCGGGGACTTTCTCGTCCTGCAGCAGGATCCCGATCATCTCCCGGAGACCGAGGTTGGTGCCGAACGCAAGCTCGCCGACGCGGTCGCTGTTCTCGTCCGTGTGGCAATACGTCCAGAAATCGCGCTCGAGGTCCGGTCGATCGCACCGCGCGGACATCAGCCGGCCGCCACGAACCTCCAGCACGAGCGGTGTCCGGTCGAGGGTGCCGTACTTCGCATTGAAGTAATCGCCGGCCGTGCCGTCGCACACGAACGTACCATCGACGGAACCGGGCGTCGTGAACACTTCGCCCGCGGGGAGGTTCGACCAGTATCGCGGGTTGATCAGGCCGCTCGTCTTGACCCACGCCAGCGAACGATCGAACGTCGCGGTGAAGTTCGTGCCTCCCGCCGTGCGAACGGTCAGGGCGCGCGCCTGTTCCATTCGCTCGCAAAGCTGGCTGCTCAACAGATCGACCTGCACGTAATCCGCCCGCATGCCCTCGCGCATGATCCGCGGCGTCACGCCGACCATGTGCGCATAACGGATCCGCCGCCGTTCGATGACACCGACAATGGCCATGCGCGCGGGTAATTCACCTTCCTTCGGCTGAACGCAGAGGATGCCGGCGTCTGACTCTTCGAAGGCGCGCAGTACTACAGCAGGCGCCGACGTGATTGGGCGTTTCGCCACGGCTTCGATCACGAGGCACCTGGCGTCAGCTCCGGCATCGACGAGCGCCTGCTCGAGGCTTGCGGCAACCGGGCGGCTTGCCTCGTCTGCGACCAATGCCACATGTTCACCTGCGCGAACCCCGAGACACGTATTCACCGCATTGTGGGCACCGGGAAGCAGATCCGGCGCGGCAGGGCCAAAAATCATCGACACGATTGTATCAACTGGAAAATGCCTGTTCGCTGACAACAAATGCCGGGACCTGTCCTCCGCCGGACGTGACGTTGGCGAGGCCTGTTGAACTGAGACGCGTCAGGTAACCCGCCATGCGGCCTCGGAACAAGTACGGCGCAAAATCGACGAGCATGTCACGCATGGCAACGTCGCCGTCCTGATCGAACATCGGAAAGATCTCGCGCCGCACGGGGATCCGCTCCTGAATGACCCACGTGCCGGGAGGGTCCTTCAGCGCGCCGTTCAGCTGGGCTCTCCATTCCGGCGGAGTCGTCTCCCAACCGAGCGTCACTCCGGTTCCCCCGTATTCGTCGTTCGGTTTGAGCACCAGCGACTCGCGCTCGTCCTCTGCCAGCCGCACCAGCGACTGCCGCCGGCCATTCTTGACCATCTCGGCGTCAGCTACGACCCGCGTCCATGGCACGTGAGCCGCGATGGCCGCGCGTTCCGCGTCTGAAAACAGTGCCGCATGGCGATCGTCGGTCAGCACGGCAAAGAATGCCTTCTTGTGCGCGAGCTTGCATCGGAAGGTGTTCGCGACACAGACCGCCTTTGCTGCGTACGCCTCGAGCAGCGCCGCGCACTCCTCGGATCTGCCGAGGATGTCGTTGATGAGCACGCGTCTGTACACGATGTCGAGGTGCTCGCCGCCGCCGAACAACCCGCCGTTTTCGAAGGAGAGGTCGCGCGGATCGCATACGACTGTGGGCACTCCGCGCGCGACGAACGCGTCCCGCAGGATCTCGAACTCGGTCCACGTCGGCACGTGTCTCCAGTCGACAATCGCGATCGTCGGAGGGTTCGCGCGGCCGCCCCAGTCCCGGTAGCTTGCGACGAGCGCCTCGAGCATGGGTTCGATTGTCGGGTTGAACCGGACGTGCCGGCCCGCCCGAAATGTCGTCATGGCGGCCGTCGCGTCGAAGAGCTCGCACAGCCGCTGCGCGTATCCAAGCCCCGCGGGGGACTCCGCGTTGTATTCAGCGAAATGAAGGGAGTCGGGCAGCAGGAACGCGTCAAGGCGTGACGCGGTGCTCGCGCAGGAATATCCCGGATCGATCCGCACGAGGCGCGTCTCGGCCTCGGTGAGCCCGAGCTGGCCGAAGAGCGCTTTGGACTCCAGCGCGGCGGCCGTGACGCGCTCACCGAGCGACGCGATCGTCTCGGCGGCGCCCCGCATACGCGATTCGTCGGCTTCCGTAAGGAAGAACGGGCGGAGAAACGGACAGTGCACGCGGTCGCCGAACGTCAGCTTCCGGGCGCGCATGGCCGCCGCGAATTCCTCACAGTATCGCCGGCTGAGCTCGACGTCCGGCCGCAGCCCGGCGTTCCATGCGGTGATGACGTCCATTCTACGAAGTTCGCAGCGGAGTGCCAGGGGCTCCAATGAAACCGGCGGCGGGACCAATCCCGAGCATCTCCTCCCACCGCGGCCAGGACTGTGACGGATCGGGATGAAGCGCGCGATCGATCACGAGCGCGCTCATCTTGTCGACGACATGACCGAAATAGAAATCCGTGATGCGATCGCGTTCGAAGTCGGGGGCGGGGTTCAGGAAGTCAATCGCGTACGGCACCCCGTCCTGGACCGCGAACTCGATCGTGTTCATCTCGTACCCGAGCGCCTGGTTAATCGTCTGCGCGTCGCGGACGACACGCGCGCCGAGCTCCGGCGACAGGTACTCGTGATCGATCAGGTACCGCCGTTCGCGCGGGTCGTACTGGACCGGCGTGATGTCGGTCTTTCCAAAGGTGAAGCACCGGACGTACAGGTCGAAATCGATGAACTCCTGCAGCGTCATGCAGTACGGCGCGGTGCCGTCGTAGGCTTCGAGCAGCTCCTGCTTGTTGTTCACCTTGTAGACATGTTTCCAGCCGCCGCCCGAGTACGGCTTCAGGATCGCGGGGCGGCCAACGTAGTCGAGGAGATCGTCCCAGTCGAGCGGATACTTCAGATTGCGGAGCGACGCCGGCGCGAGATCGACGTCCTTCGGGTAGTCCTTCTGCGGCAACAACACGGTTTTCGGAATCGCGCAGCCCAGCTTCGACATGACGCTGTAGTTGAAGTACTTGTCGTCGGCGGTCCACCAGAACGGGTTGTTGATGACGTAGGTACCTTGCAGCACGGCGTGTTTCAGCGCGCCGCGGTAGTACTCCACTTCATGCGAGATGCGATCGACGATCACCTTGTAACGCGCCGGCTCGTCCATCTTCGTTCCGCCCCACGTCACCATTTCGGCGGTGATCCGGTGCGGCGCGCCGAGCTCGTTCACCCTGGCAATGAAGGCCGGCGGAAAGCTGTACTCGCGCCCGACCAGCAACCCAATACGCATCCCGTCGTCGCTCGTCGGCGTCATGTTTTGGCTGCTCCATGGCGGTCGATGCCGGCACGCGTCTCCTCGACGATGTGCCGCACGACGGCCTTCAGATCGCCCGTCTCACGGAACACGGCCAGCTGCCGATCCGCGCTCGTCCCTTCACGCAGAACCGTGTGCACGTACTCGACCGCCTCCCGGCTCTCGAGCTCGTCAACCACGTCGTCCACGAACTCCAGCAGCTCGAGCGCAAGGTCGCGCATCGGCACTTCCGCCCGCTTGCCGAAATCAATGAGCTTGCCGTCGAGGCCCCACCGCGCGGCCCGCCACTTGTTCTCCTCGATGAGCGCTTTTCGATACAGCCGGAACCCGAGGTTTCGCGTGTAGAGCCTGTGAAGCTTGACGATGATGGCCTGGCTCAGCGCCCCCAGCATCACTGCCGCCTCGGGGCGCGTGGGCACGTCACAGACACGAAACTCCAGCGTCCCGAACATCGGGTGGGGCCGGACGTCCCACCAGATCCTTCGCGCATCGTCGATGCAGTGGAGCTCGACGAGCAGCTTGATGTAGTTCTCGTACTCACTCCAGGAGCTGAAGTGATCGGGCACCCCGGTGCGGGGGAAGCGGCGGAAGATCGTCGTGCGATACGACTTCAGTCCGGTGTCGCGTCCCATCCAGAACGGGGAACTGGTCGACAGCGCCAGGAGGTGGGGCAGGAAGTAGCGGGCCGCGTTCATCAGATCGATCGCGGTCTGGTTGTCCGGCACCGCGACGTGCACGTGCATCCCGAAGATCAACAGCGAGCGCGCGAGCTGCTGAAGCTCCTCAACGATGCTGTCGTACCGGACGCCGGGTGAGAGAATCTGATCTTTCCAGTGCGAGAACGGATGCGTGCCGGCGGCCGCGACGGCCAGCCCGACGCGCTCGGCGCCGCCCGTGAGCTCGCGCCGAATGCGGAAGATCTCTTCGCGCAGCTCCGGGACGTTCTGACAGATGCGCGTGCCGACCTCGACGATCGACTGGTGGAGCTCCCGCTTGATCTGCTCCCCGAGCGCGGGGGAGCTCGACGCCAGGAGCTCGGACACGTGCGACCGCAGCTCCCACGTCTGCGGATCGACAATCTGGAACTCCTCCTCGACTCCCACCGTGAACCGGTGTCCCATACAGCGCGATAATACTGCAGTCAGTTGCGCACGTACTTCGCCGGATCCTGATCGAACTTTGTTTTGCAGATTGCCGCACAGAAGAAGTAGGTCCGACCTTCGTATTCACTCCGCCCCTTCGCGGTCTTCTCGTCGATCGTCATGCCGCAGACAGGATCTTTGACCATGGTGCCTCCAGGACCGGCTCAATGCCAATACATGGCATGATACTTGGCCGTTTGAGGTTTGGGGGTTAGGTTCTAGGTTTTCGGTTTTCGGTCTTAGGTTCAGGTTTTAGAGGTTCAGGTTTTACGTTCAGGTTTTGGGTTCGAGCGGTGGAATTTTCAACCTAAAACCTAAAACCCAAAAACCTAAAACGTATCCAACGAATGATGAAGCTGTTCACGGCCGCGCTGCTGCTCGTCAGTCTCGTGTTTCTCGCCCACGGCGGCGAGGCGGTTTACCACGCCGCCACCAATCGCCAGCCCGTCATCGTGACGTGCGATCAGTTCGTCCGGCAGCGGTCGCGTGCACTGTGGCTTCGCGTCACCGGGTGCGACGTCGATTCCCTTGGCGCGGGCTACCGTGAGTCCCACGGACGGCTCGATGAGTTGTTCCTGCCGGTGAGGCCGCCCTCACAGCCCACGACGTCGCCCGTGGCGCTCGTGGTTGCGACAAACGACCCACAGGTGCTCGCGATAGCCGGGACCACGATCGGGAACAATCAACAGCCGGATCAGGACGCGTACGCCGGGATGATGCGGCGCATCGTCACGATGTTGCGGGCGTCGAAAGAGGTCGAGGGATATGCGCGGAGCGGCCTCATGGAGCGCCTGCAAACCCGTCGCGCCCTGGCAGGACTGACGGCGCCGCTGGCACCGGATGTCGTCGTCCTCGACCTCCACGCGAGGCCCTCATTTGTCAGGGCCGGCATCGAAGCGGGCCTCGGGCTCGTGCTGATGCTCATTGCCATCACATGGCCGCGCGGACGACAGCAAGCGGGGGTCGAAGTCGAGGAACTGCCCGTCGAAAGTCCTCGAGAGGAACCGCCCGTTGCGCCCGCCGTGCGCCGGCTCCCCTCCGTGATGTTGCTCAATCTCGGGCCCTCGGCGGGCCTCAGCGAGCTCGAATCGGCGCCGCCCCTGGGCCCCCGTGACCAGGTCGGCGGACGAATCGGCGGCATTCTCGGCGCAACGGAGGCGGACCGGGACGGACGGGCTGCCGCGAGCGGACCCGGCTGGTCACTGGCGTTCGACCTCGGTCAGGAAGACCAGGTGTGGACGATCACCGTCGAAGCCCTCGGGAGCGACCGATCGATCGACGCGCTCGAGAGGCTCGCGCGCGAAACTGGATGGCGGATTTTTGTGCCGAAGCTCGGAACCTTCGTGGATCCGCCTGCGCTCAAACAGGTCCCGCCTCCATAACACCTCTAAGTGGGTCCCAACGCTTTCTTCAGCAGCGCGATTTGACCGGCATGGTACGCGTCATGCTGCAGGAGACCTGCCGCGGTCTGATAAAAGGTGACCGGCTGGCCTGCCGCATCGACCTGAGCGCCGACGATCTGCCGCCCCAGGTCGACATCGTCGATCGCCGTCAGCGTGCGCGCGAGGTCGACGTGCGCCTGACGGAGTGCCGAACGCGCCGCGCTCCACGAGTCGGACGTCGTCGACGTAATGGCCGGCCAATCTCCCTCAACCGGCGTGCCGTGCGCACGTCCGCCAAGACGCCGATTGGTTTCGTTCGCCCACGCCGTCATGTGCGCAACCAGCTCCCAGATTGAATGCGCGCCTCTTACAGGATGCGCAGCCGCCGTCGATGCGTCGAGACCCTCGAGAATCCGCGACACCGCCAGCCCGTACCACGGGTCGCCATCGAAGGTGGCATCAAGTTCACGACGGAGCCGCTCCACTTCACGCATCAGAATTGCCCCTCATTCCGCGCTGGTGTGCCACGTTCGAACGTTATTCCCCGTCGCGCCGCATCCCACCTGGATCAAACAGGAGGTTAGAAGTTCAGGAGTTCTGTTCTCTTGAAGACGAATACCTCCGGATCTCCTGATCCCCTGTTTGATCTTAAGGAGTCGAATGTAGTTCGACAGTGGATGCAGCCGCTACTCAGAGGTCGATCAGAGCCCCTCGAGGGCTGCCTTCACGCGATGGGACGCAATTGCCGGCGCTCCGAGACCGCCGGCAGGCATCCCGCCAAGCGCTCGACCGCGTCGTCTATGGTCGAAGGCATGACGCTGGAAAAACAGAGGCGCAGCTCCGATTCACCTGTGGGATCGGGATAGAACGCATCGCCGGGGATGAAGGCGACACCTGCGGCGAGCGCCCGATCGAGGAGCGCGCGGGAACTGACGCCCCCTGCCAGCCGGCACCACAAGTAAAGACCGCCCTGGGGACGCGTAAATCGCAGGGCGCCCGGCGGCACGTGCCGTTGCAGGGCAGCGACCATCTGCGCACAGCGCCGCGCGTGTTCCTGGCGCAGTGTCTTCAGGTGCGCATCGAAGCTGCCGTGCCGGATGAGCCATGCCATCGCAAACTGTACGAGGTTCTGCGTATGCGGATCGAGACGCTGCTTGATAATCGCAATTTGATCGATGATCGACGGCGCGGCGGAGAGCCAGCCAAGGCGAAGGCCTGGGGCCATCACCTTCGAAAAGCTGTTCAAGTGGATGACGAGGTTCTGCGCGTCGAGATCGCGCAACGACGGCGGCGGCGCCTCGGTGAAATACAGCTCGCCGTATGTCGCGTCTTCGACGATGGGGACCCGGTAGCGCTCGGCGAGCTTCAAGAGCTCGCGCCGCGTCCGAATCGGCATCGTGGTTCCCGTCGGATTCTGGAACGTCGGGTTCGTGTAAATGAGCTTCGGGCGGTACCGCACGAGCAGATCCTCGAGCTCGTCGATATCCGCTCGCGCGACATCCCAGCCAATCAGCTTTGCACCCGCCGCGCGAAAAGACTGGATGGCTCCGAGATATCCGGGACGATCGATGATGACGGCGTCACCGGGATCGACGAGGCATCGCGCGAGCAGGTCGAGCCCCTGCTGGGCTCCCGCAAGCACCAGAACGCTCTCGGCAGGGACACGAAAACGCTCGGCGATGGCATTTCGCAGGACCGGTTGACCCTCGGTGTGACCGTGGCTCCAGACGGCGTGCGCGTGCCGCTTCAGCACGTCCTCGATCGCCTGCTGAAAGGCGGCTGTCGGGAAGCAGTCGATCGCCGGTTCCCCGGCCGCAAGCGATAGAAGGCGCGCGTCGGACGAATGGCGGATCGCATCGCGCAACGTCGAATCGCTCGAGCGCAGAGCCGCCGACGCGATCTTCCCTCGCCACGCGAACGGCGTTCCGGTGGGCTCGGGCGCCGCGCAGACGAAGGTGCCGCGTCCGACGTATCCGCGCAGCAGACCGCGCGACTCGAGCTCGCGGTACGCGCTGACGACCGTCGTGCGGCTGATGCCAAGGCGCTGGGCGAGTTCCCGTTCCGGCGGCAGGCGCGAGCCCGAAGGCAACTCACCGCTCGCAATGGCGGACTCGAACAGGTTGACCAGGTGGCCATACAGCGGCCGCGCGGACCGCATGAACTGACGCTCGATCTGATGAAACATCGCCCCTCCCCGAAGAGGCAGTGTTGACCGCACGGCATCTTCTTGCGATATCCAATCATCGAGTGGCACCGGCCTTACGTCAATTCAGGGTTGATTTGTGGGATGAATACTGGAGAAACACCAGTCCAACGAGTGTTCAGGGAGTCCATTCGACGCAGGCTGTGCTGGCCGGATCTACCGCAGGTCTTCTTTGATGAGATCCGTGTTGATGGCAAACGCGGCTTCGGCTCCTTCGGCGGCCGCAACGATGACCCACTGCACGGCGCGTGACGCATCGCCGGCCACAAAGAGTCCGGACAGGTGCGTCGATTCGTAGTTGCCGGTACGCACCGTCCCCTTGTCGTTGAATTCGCATCCGAGACGAATCGCCAGCTCGGATCGCTGGAACTGGCCGGTCGTAAAAAACATCGCCCGGCGTTCGAGCGGTGCGCCGGCGTCGAACACGATGCGCTCGAGAATCCCGTCGCGGCCCTCGAGCGCGACGACGCGCTCCTCGCGGACCGCAATCCCGTTCCGCTCGAGGCGCGCGCGCCCGTCCGTGTCGATGTCCGGCGGTCCGTCCGTGCAGAGCACCAGGTCGTGGCTCCAGGCCGTCAACTCGAGCGAGAGTCCCAACCCGCGGTCGCCCTTGCCGTAGATCGCGAGCGGCTGATCGCGAAGCTCCCAGCCGTCGCAATACGGACAGTGAAACACGCTGCGCCCGTAAAGCTCGCGGATGCCGTCGATTTCCGGAAGGTTGTCGCACACGCCGGTCGCGATCAGCAGCTTCCTCGACGCGACGACCGAGCCGTCGTCGAGGGTCACCGTGAAGCCGCCGTGCTCATCGCGTGACGCGTCGGCGGCCCCCACGTCGCGCAGGTGCACGGTGTCGTATCGCTCGAGCTCCCGCCGTCCTGTCTTCATGAATTCCCGGGGAGCAATCCCTTCGCGGGTGAGGTACCCGTGCATCTCCTTCGACGCTGCATTTCGAGGCCGTCCGGTATCGCAGATGAACACCGACCGCCGGCAGCGCCCGAGAATCAATCCGGCGCTCAGGCCCGCCGGGCCGGCGCCCACGATGATAACGTCATAGGTTTTGGTCATGCTGTCGTCGTCGTACGTCGCACGTCCAAACAGGCGGAACGAGAGGGGCGGGAGAATGCTGTTCTAGACGACAAAGAACCGAGAATGTCCACAAACACTTCTCAAAGACCCACGAGGAATGAACTCCCGTTCCTCTGGTAACTCCTGTTTGAGCGATTCAAGTCCTACTGGCCTGTCGTAATGGCCCGAAAGCGCGGGTCGTCGCGAAGCGCCTCGAGATCGACGTCGACCCGCGCGCGGGCGGCCGTCAGCTCGGGAAGGCTCTTGGACACGCGTTCGAGCGAGTCGAGCGCCCGCTCGCGGTCGCCTCGAAGCGCATGCAGGCAGGCAATGTAGTAGCGAGTGAACGGGTCGTCTGCGCCGTTGGCGACTCGCGAATCGAAGCTCTTGAGCGCGCGGCCGAAGTGGCGATCGGCGTCCTCGAGCCGCCCCTGGCGGAGATATACGGCGCCGATTTTTACGTTCAGCTCGAGCTGGGTCCGATCGCGCAGAGCGTGATCTCCTGCGCCGATGAACGCCAGCTCGCGTTCGTACTCCCGCAATGCCTCCTCGTACTGGCCCTTGAGGTAGTGCACGTACCCGAGCCGGGCGTGCGCCCCGACAATGTGCAGGCCGAGGTTGCCTGAAATGTACTGCTCCTGGAGCTCCACCGCGCGGCGGCAGACGTCCTCGGCGCGATCGAGCTGGCCGTCCCATGCGAGGAGCAGCGACAATTGCAGGTAGGAGTAACCCGCTTCGGGATTGAGCGCGATCGCGCGCTCGAACAACGGGATTGCGGACTTGAAATCGCCTTTCCCCACCCAGTACGCGCGCGCGAGCGCCTGGTACGCCTGGCCGTTCTCGGGATCGAGACGGAGCGCCTCCCGGATCTCGGCAATCGCTTCGTTGGTGCGCCCGAGCCCGAGCAGGCTCGAGCCGAGCCACTGGTGCGCGTCGGCGAGCTCGGGATCGATCGCCAGCGCCCGGCGTTCGGTCTCGATCGCCTGGTTCACCATCTCGGGGATGCTCAGGAAGTTTCCCTTGAGGCCATACGCGCCGCCCAGGGCAGCCCACGCCCGCGCGTACTCCGGATCGTGGTGGGTCGCGTCCTGGAACGCGGCGATCGCGCGGTCGATGGAATCGCGCGTCGCCTGGCGCATGTTCATCATGCCGCGCGCGTAACTTTCGTACGCAGCCACCGAGAGCGTCTCCTGGCGTTCGATACCGGCGATCTCAGTGCCCTTGAGCGCGAGGTTCAGGCCCTGGGTCAATTCGAACACGATCTTGTCCTGCAGGGCGAAGATGTTGTCGATCCCGCCGTCGACTTTGACCGTTCGCCGCACGTCGCCGGTCGCGACTTCCACGAAGTTCGCCGTGATCCGCACCATGCTGCCGATGCGCTGATACCCCCCGACGACGACCCATGTCGCACCCATCCGCCGGCCGATGTCGATCGCCAGCGAATCCTTCAAGTGCGCGGCGGTGGTGAGATTCCGAAGCGCATCGTAGACCCTGGCGCGGCCGATGATCATCAGCCCGTGAATGTTTTTCAGATCGGAACTGAGGGTTTCCGCGATACCGGTGCCAATCCAATCATCTGCGGGCTCGCCTGTGATATTCGAGAACGTCATCACCGCGACGGAGTTTTCGGCCCGGCCCGGCGCGACCGGGGCCGCGACCCGGCTTGTCGCACGCGGCCCCGTGGCGTCCATATCGTCGGCCACCTGCCGGAGGTCGCGATACAACTCACGGGCCTGCTGGTAGCGGAAATTCGGGTCCTTCTCCAGCGCGCGCGCGACGATCGCATCGAGCGCCGGCGGCACGAGGCTGGCAAAGCGCGACGGCGGTGGCGGCGTTTCATGCAGAATCCGGTCGATGATTTCAGTCGGTGTTCCCCCCTCGAACGGAACCCGGGCTGTCAGGAGCTCGAACAGCACGACGCCCAGAGAGAACAGGTCCGCCCGATGATCGACGGGGCGGCCAAGCGCCTGCTCGGGCGCCATGTAGGACACCGTGCCGACCACCATCCCGGCCATCGTCATCTGCGCCTGCGTCCCCTCGCGCCCACTGCCGTCCGGCAGGAACTTGGCGAGCCCGAAATCGAGGACTTTGATGAGGCCGCGTTCGGTGCGCATCAGGTTCGCGCTCTTGATGTCGCGGTGCACGATCCCGCGCGTGTGAGCTTCATCAAGCGCGTCGGCCACCTGAAGACCGACCTCCACGACCTCGCGCACCGGCAGCGGCCCCTTGGCCACGCGCGACGACAGCAGCTCGCCGTCCACGTACTCCATCACGATGAAGTCCGCGCCGGCTTCTTCGCCGATGTCGTACGTGACGGCGATGTTCGGCGAGCGCAGCATCGATGCGGCGCGCGCTTCGTTCAACAGACGCGCGCGGCTTTCCGGATCAGATTTGAGCGAGGCCGGAAGAAATTTCAGCGCGACGGACCGGCCGAGCCGGGTGTCTTCGCCGCGATACACCTCACCCATGCCGCCCGCTCCCAGGCGTTCGCCGATTTTGTAGTGCTGGATGGTTGTCCCGATCAATCTAGCTTTTGAGACGCGCGGACTCGGCCGTTCGTCTCCTCCGTCACCAGTATATTGATAAGGAATGGAATTAAAGAACTTGCGGACGGGAAGGGAAAGCCCGGGATGCCGGCCAGGAGCCCGTCGCCGCGCTGTCGTGAACTACCGCCGCTTGGACGCCAGCCAGCCATCCCGCATCCCCTTCTGCTCTGGCGACAGCGTCCCGCCTGTCGACTCGAGAGTGACGACCTCCATCGTCGGATCCTCGGCGATCGCGATCGTGGTCTTTTCCGAGGCGCCATGGCGGTTGAACTCGACACTCATCTGATCGCCGGGCTTGTGCGCGCGGAGCGCCGCCTGCCAGTCATCCTGATTGGCGATCGCCGTTCCATCGGCGGCGGTGATCAGATCTCCTTCCTCCAGACCGGCGTTGAAGGCAGGCGTCCCCCAGTTGACGAGGCCCGGAATCCGAACCCCGCCGGCCGGCAGCTGCGCGGCCGTCGCCGCGCCGCTCCTGCGGCCTCCCCTCCGTCCGCCGAAGTTCTGATCGAGCACGCCGACCCAGGCACCCCCGGCGTTGCGCTTGCGAAGGACGAGGCCCACCCGCGCGAAGAGCGATGCGTAGTCCGGTACGTCGCGTCCCTCGATGTACTTGTCGAAGAAGTCGTCGGCGAATCTCCGGTCGGCAGACACTTCTGCGAGGCGATCTCGCGCGTCCTTCAGCGTGTACGGCTTCGCGATGATTGCCGGGCTCGGTCCTCCGGGCTTGCCGTGGGCCATCCACATCGCGCGCATGAAGTCGTCGAGCGTAATCTTTCCGTTTGACCGATCGCGCAGACTCAAATCCAGGGCGGCCGCGATTGCGGCGCCGTAGGTGTAGTACGAGATGAACGTGGTCGGGAGGTTCGTTTCGTCGATGGCGACCGCCGCATCGCTGAACGTCGCCATCTGGCTCATCTCGACAGCGGATCGAAAATGCCGCGCGGGGCTGTTGATGATAGCAAGTGCGTTGCGCACGAGGCCCGCAGGATCTGCGTTCGACACGCCCGCGCGCGCCATGATGAGCGGGCCGTAATACTGGGTGAATCCCTCCGCCAGCCACAACTCACCCGAGATGTTGGCGTCTTCGAAGTTGAACGGTTCGAGGGTCTTCGGACGGATGCGCTCGACATTCCAGCAGTGGAAGAACTCGTGCGACACGGTTCCGAGCGCACCACGCACGGCCTGCAGATTCTTGAACGAGGTTGCCGACGCGACCACGGTGCTGTTGCGATGCTCCATGCCGTCGTCGCCGCCCCATGGCACGTAGTCGCCCAGAAAGGTGTATGTCCCCGTGTCGAACTCGGGAAACTCTCCGAAAACCGCGGCCGCTTCGTTCACGATCTTTTCGGCGCCCGATGCGTACTCGTCGATCACCGCCGGATCGCCGTCGTGATGAACGGCCGTGCGGATCGTGAATTCCTTGCCGTCAGGATTGTGGACTTTGAACGACCGAAGCGTGTAGTCGCTGAGCTCGGTGGGGCTGTCCATCAGGTACTGAAGATTCGGCGCGGTAAAGGTCCAGGGGTCGTCGGTTGGAAACAGCTGCGTCGCCGGCTTCCACGGACAGTTCGCGGGCGGCAGAAACGTGACCCGAACCGGCCGCGTGTCGAAACCCCGCGCCCACATCAGCGTCGCCGGCATGTTCATGTGCGCGTGCGAGTCGTCCACGGCGAGATACGTGCCGTCCACGTGATTGCCGAACACCTTGTAGACGATGCGCACGGTGCCGTCGTGGCCGGCCACATTCCACTGGTAGGGGTTGGGTCGCGTTGGCGTCAGCTCCCTGCCCTTGCCGTTGTATGCGTGCACGTCGAACACGTTCTTCGAGAACTCGTGCACTGCGTATCGTCCCGGTGACGATCGGCTCATCCGGGCTTCGAGCGTGCCGACCGGGACGGCGCTCCACGTCACTTCCACTTGCGCGTAGTGGTGCTCGGGCGCCGGGAACGATACGCGATACTGCACCGGCTGCTGGGCCGCCGCCGCTCCGGCCAGCAGTGCGGACATGCAGGCAGCTGCCACGACGATGCGGGAAGATAACAGTCGAAAAGGCATGAGAAATCGTAGCATGGGGGCGCCGCCCGCCCGTCCGATCCCGCCGCTCATCCGAAACTCCCGCCGCTCACCCGAATAGTCTTTCGGCGGCGGATCGAACGCCGTATTCTCGTCGCATGAACGCGCTGCGCCTCATCGCGCTGCTGACTTACACCTTCGGCGCCTTTGCTTACGGCGCGTTTCTCGTGCTGTGGGTGCGTGAGATCGGCGGGGTCGGGTGGGGCGGCCGCTCCTCGGATCGCCCGGCCGCGCGTCAGGAAATGAACGCCATCCATGGCGCACTCCTCCTCGTCAGCTTTCTGTGGTTCTGCAGCAATGTCGCGCTGGCCCTTCTCGGCTTCATGACCCGCAGGACGCCGTGGCAGCTAGAGGTCGCGACGATCTGCTTCGCATTTGCATTCCCGCCGCTCATCGTGCACGTCACATGGGCGGAGCTCGTTCACAGCCGAAAGGGATCGGTCGCACCTGGCTGGCGGGCAGCGCTGTGGCCGGCCTATGCCGCAGCCCTTATCCTTCCGCTGTGGAGCCTGGTTCTCCTCGCCGGACCGGCCAGCGCTTCGTCACACGATGTCGCGGAGAGGCTCCTCCGCTTTGGCCTGCCCGCCATGTTCGTATGCGCCGCGGTCTACAGCATTGCAGTCCTCATGCGCCACAGCACCACATCTGAGCCGCGAGCGCGGCTGGCGCGTCGCTGGACGATGGGGTTGCTCGGGCTGATGCTGCTGCTGTTCCTCATGCTGGTCGGTATCAGCAGCTCTTCCGGCGGACCGCGGCCGGCAGTGGCCGCGGGTGCCATCCTCGAAATTGCCGTCAAGTCGATGCCGCTCCTGTTCATGTTCGTCGGCACGTATTTCGAGAATCGGTTCCAGTTTTTCGACATGTTCGTGAAGCGCGGGGTGTCACTGCTGGCAACCGTCGGCATTCTGACGACATGGTTCGCGCTGACCCGGCCGCTGCTGCAGCGGCTGGACACGAGCTGGGCGGCGCCATGGATCTATGCCGTGTGCCTGCTGCCCGTCGCCGCCGCGCTTCCGTGGGTGCACGGTCGAATCGGAGCGATCCTCGACCTGCGGTGGCTCGGACGACGGTTCACGACCGTTGACGCAGTCAAACATTTTCTGTCAGGGCTGCGATCCGCGACGACCGAAGCGCAGCTCGTCGAGCGCGCACAGGCAGGACTCGAGGAAATCTTCGGCGCACCAGTCACAGTCGTGGTCGGTCCACTCAGCGGGTCGACGTCGCAGGCCGCCCAGGAGATCCCAATCGGCACCGGGGCACCACAATCGGCCGATTTCTGATGGGAGCCCGCGCAAGCGAGGCGCCTTACTTCAGCGAAGACGTCGCGCTTCTCATGTCGCTGGCGGACGTGTTCTCCCACGTGCTCGAGAACCTTCATTTGCAGGAACGCAAGCTCGAACAGGAACATCGTGCGCAGGAGCTGTCGCTCCATGCGAGCCGCTCCGAGCTCAAGGCGCTTCGCGCCCAAATCAATCCGCATTTTCTCTTCAATGCGTTGAACTCGATCGCGGGCTTGATCCATCGAGACCCGGCGGTGACCGTGTCTGTCGCGCTGCCGCTGCTCCGCCAGGAGCCGCGCGCGCAACAGCCGCAGGAGATCGCACGGTGATTCGGGCCCTCATCGTGGACGACGAAGCGCCGGCGCGTGAACGCCTGCGCCGGATGCTGTCGAGCGCC
>JBBQEJ010000050.1:0-31425 GCA_038320555.1 Vicinamibacterales bacterium
CAAAAGAGCGACCAGACGCTCCCGCGCGCTCAGGGCGCGAACCGATTTGCTCAGTGAATTTGGAGGCGCCGCCCGGATTTGAACCGGGGATGGAGGTTTTGCAGACCTCTGCCTTACCACTTGGCGACGGCGCCGGTCGGAACTGGGGATCGAAGCTTACAGGGGATTTCCGGCCGCGTCTATGGACACAACCGACAGCGACGGACGGAAGGAGTGTGGTTGCTCAAATCGAAATCCTGGGGCTCGCACAGCCGACGGCAACTCGCGAAAAATCAACTCGCTTGGAGCTGACGCGATAATGGCTTCCGTCAGTGTCGACGCCAGCTCGTTGATCCCATGCATACTCGAGAGCGCACGGAGCGGAGCCGGCGACGAAGCGCCGGCGTAGCAGGAGCGCCCACAGGCCCGCTTCCAATCCTACCCGCGGAGCGGGGTCGCCGACGAAGCGGCGACGTAGCGTAGCGCCCACGTCTTCCAAGCACAGGTGCGCGGAGCGGAGCGGGCGTCGAAGCGCCCGCGTGACGAAGCGCACCAGGAGCGGCCACAGGCCGCGACGTTTCAGTATTGGAGCGGGAAACGGGATTCGAACCCGCGACTTCGACCTTGGCAAGGTCGCACTCTACCACTGAGTTATTCCCGCTCACCCAACCGCGTTGGCGTGCCACAGCCACTACCCTGCCGCTGTCCGGAAGCTTTCATCGTACCACAGCGTCAGCGGGGCATCAAGGCAGCCAACGGCTTCATATCTGTCAGAGTTCGACGTCCGACGCCTCTACAGAGCTCTCCTGATCTTGTCGCGCAGTTCATCGACCTGCAATTGGATTCTCGCCATACGCTTCATCTGAACGGATAGTTCTCCGTAAATATTCTCAATGTGCCGGTCCACGGCCGCGATAAATCCCTTCCGGTTCCTGCTGCTGGCAGGGGCTTTGGAACCAGTCGCCCCCAAGGCGCCCCGGGCGCCAGCATGCCCGGCCGCGCCAGCTGGGCCTGCCTTACCCTTCAGGCCTCGACTGCCGTCCGGGCCCGATAACCCCCGCGGGCGGGGGGCCGGGGATTCCGCGTTCACCACGCGCCCCTTGTTTCAGCTTCGCCATGGTTCTCGCTTTCAAATCGACACCGAGTGTCGGCTGCATTCAGCAGACAGACGAATGCCTCAGTTGAGCCTGCTGGTCGCGCCCCGTCGGTACTAGTAGTGTACTTACTTCCCCGCGTCACGTGCTCTCGAATCACGAGGCCGCCTGCTACATCGCCGCAAACGCACCGCGATAGACCGTCAACACCGCGTCCGCGCCAACGCCGTCAATTGCCACGACGTCGAACCGGCACGGCTTCGCGGTCAACCGATTGCGTGCCAGATAATCCACGGACATCGACATTATCCGGCGCTGCTTGCGTACGGTGACGGCCTCGGCGGCCGTCCCGAACTCGTCGGTCTCCTTCGCCTTCACCTCGACGAACACGATCGTGTCCCCGTCACGCGCAACGATGTCGATTTCGCCATGCCGCGTGCGATAGCGGCGCGTCAGAATTGCGTACCCTCGCCGCTCCAGTTCCGCAACAGCCAGATCTTCTCCACGTTTTCCCAGCGCCTGACGCTCCATCGTCATTGGACACCTCCATGACGATGCAAGGCGGGAGCCTTCGGCGAAAGGCCGGTCTCGCGCAGAGAACGCGGAATACGGATCTCGCGCGGAGAGCGCAGAGCGCGCAGAGAAATAGCGTGCGGGTGCCCACCCCTTTGCAATAGGAGGGACAAGGGGGTGGGCACCAGCACGCTATCTCGGCGTCCTCTGCGCGAGGTCCGTTCTCTGCGCTTTCCGCGCGAGATCCGTATTCCGCGTTCCCTGCGTGAGGCTGTGCGGAAGCTACGGCAGATAGTCGGGAATCTGGCGGACGCTGCTGCTGACTTCAGTCAGCGCGACGTCCATGACGTGCAGGACGCTATCGGCCTGGGCCTTCGTGAAGACGAGCGGCGGCGCAAGACGCAGCGCGTTCCGTCCGGCGCCGAGCACCAGGACGCCGCGGCGGAACATCGCCTGGACGAGTGCGTTCCGCTCGTCGACCGCGCGTTCCTTCGTCTGACGATCGCGGACGAGCTCGACGCCGATCATCAGTCCCTTGCCGCGCACGTCGCCGATGAGACGATGCTTGTTCTGCAGCTCGCGCAGGCCTTCCGCCAGGTACACGCCGACGGTGGCGGCGTTGGCCACCAGCGACGCCTTGAGAAGCTTGATGGTGGCGTTCGCGGCAGCGCAGGAAACCGGATTCCCGCCGAACGTGCTCGCGTGCGCCCCCGGCGGCCACGACATGATCTCCGCGCGCGCGCACGTCACGCCAAGCGGCAGTCCCGAAGCGATCCCCTTCGCGATGTTGACGACATCGGCCTTCAGATCAAAGTGCTCCGACGCGAACATCTTCCCTGTCCGGCCCATGCCGGATTGCACTTCGTCGACGACCAGCACGATCCCGTGCTTGGTCGCCAACTCCCGCAATCCTTGCAGGAACACCTTGGGTGGCACGACGTATCCACCTTCCCCCTGAATCGGTTCGACGACGATCGCGGCGACCTCGTCGGGTGAGGTGAGGTGGACGAAGATCTGATCCCTGACGAAGGCGAGGCACTCGGCCGCGCACTGATCGGCGCTGCCGTTGAAGCGATACGTGTCGGGATAGGGCCCGTGATACACGCCCGGCAGGAGCGGCCCGAACCCCCGTCGTTGAATCGCCTTGCTCGCCGTCAGCGACAGCGAGCCCATCGAGCGTCCGTGAAACGCGCCGAAAAACGCGACGATGTTCTGCCGCCTGGTGTGGTAGCGCGCCAGCTTGATCGCCGCCTCGGTGGCTTCCGTGCCCGAGTTGCCGAAAAAGGTCCGGACCGGCCCGTCGATCGGCGCGATGCCGGCCAGCTCCTCCGCGAGACGCACCTGGGGCTCGTAGTAGAAGTCGGTGCCCGACATATGGATGAACTTCGCCGCCTGCTCGCTGATCGCCTTGACGACGTCCGGATGCGACACGCCGGTCGAGTTCACGGCGATCCCGGCCGCACAATCGAGGAACCGGTTGCCGTCGACGTCCTCCACCACCGCACCTTCCCCGCGCGCGATGACAAACGGGTAGTCGCGGGTATAGGACGGCGACACGAACTGCCGATCGCGATCGATGATCGCTTTGGCCTTCGGTCCCGGAAGCGGTGTCTTGATGTCTGGCGCGTCCATGGAATTCCTAATCACTTGAGCCGCTCCTCGCTTCTTCCGCCTAAAGGCGGAAGCCACAAGAGGAGAGTAACCAGCCGCCAGCCGCGAACCGCGAACCGCAAGCCACGAACCACGAACCCAGCCGCCAGTCGCCAGTCGCGAGCCGCGACCCGCGAGCCGCGAACCGCGGATCCCGGACCCCGGATCCCCGACACTATTACTTCCTCTTCCACCTCGTCGTCGATCCCGTGTCCTCGAGGACGATGCCGCGCGCGTCGAGGTCCCTGCGGATGCGGTCGGCTTCGGCGAAGTTGCGGGCGAGCCGGGCGGAGCGCCGGGCCTCGATCAGGCGCTCAATCTCGTCAACGGGAACGGGCGGACGTGCATCCTCGGCCCGGCGGAGCGCCAGGACACCGAGCACCTTGTCGAAGCGGTCGAACACGTCCCGGACGGATTCGCCGTCGGCCGCCCCCAGCTCGCCCGCGTCGATCGCCGAGTTCAACGCCCGAACGAGGTCGAACATCACGCCGATGGCCGCTGCGGCATTCACGTCGTGGAGGATGTGGCCAGAGAAGTCCGAAACGGCTTCCTGAAGTCTGGCGTCGACAGCCGGATTCCGATTGCCTGCGGGAAGCGCCCCGAGCCGCGCGAGAAAATCGGTCAGGCGCTTCAGCGCCTCTTCCGCCTGCGCCATCGCGGTCCACGAAAACTTCAACTGCTTCCGATAATGCACGCCGAGATACAGGTAGCGCAGCGCCGACGGACGGAAGCCGCGATCGACAATGTCGCCAAGGTTGTACACGTTCCCGAGCGACTTCGACATTTTCTCAGAGGCCGTGCCCTCGTCGTCGGAGCCGGTTTCGATCATCAGGTGTTCGACGTGAACCCAGAAGCGGGAGAACTGTTCGCCGGTCGCCCCTTCGCTCTGCGCGATCTCGTTCTCGTGATGCGGAAAGATCAGATCGACGCCGCCGGCGTGGATGTCGATCGGCGCCGGGCCGAGCAGCCGCAGCGCCATGGCTGAACACTCGATATGCCAGCCGGGCCGGCCGGGGCCGATCCCCGGATCCCACGTCGGCTCCCCCTCTTTCGTGGCTTTCCACAGAACGAAATCGCGCGCGTTTTCCTTGTCGTATTTGTCCGAGTCGATGCGCGCGCCGCTCTTGATCCCCGAGTGGTCCAGGTGCGCGAGCTTGCCGTATTCGGGCCACGTCGAGATCTTGAAGTAAATCGATCCGTCGCTCCTGTAGGTGTGTCCGTTCTGCTCGAGCGCCTTGATGGTGTCGCCCATCGCCGCCAGGTTCTCCGCGTCGGTCGCACGCGGGGTTTCCTCCACCGGTTCGAGGCCGAGCGCGACGGCGTCCTCACGGAACGCATCGATGTACTGACTGGTGTACTCGCGCAGCGGCACGCCGGCCTTCTGCGCCTCCAGAATCGTCCGGTCGTCGACATCCGTGAAGTTCATGACCTGGCGTATGCCGAGTCCGGCTTCGTATTTCAGCGCGCGTCGCAGCACGTCGAGCGAGACGAACGTCCGGAAATTGCCGACGTGGCCGCGAGCGTACACCGTCAGACCGCAGGTGTACATGCGGACGACGTTGCCACGTGACGGCGCGAACTCCTCTTCACGGCGGGTAAGAGTGTTGTACAGACGCATGGGAATCACAGGCGATGCTGGTGGCACGAGCCGCGACGGCGTGCCGTCAGGCGGGCAGGGGGCAACGGACCTCGGACGATCGACTGCCGCAGTGCGCTTCGATCAGCAGCTCTCCGTCCAGCTCGCGAAACTCGAAGGTGATTTCGGCCTCGGCCGAGGCCGGCGCCACCTGTGCCGCAATCCCGTCGAGGGCGGCCGCCACCGCAGCCCGGTAGGGCGCTCGATTGCCCAGGTATTCAGCCACACGCCTGGCAATGTCGGCCGCCACGGCGCGCAGATCTCCTCCGGCGGGAACCGACAGCCGCAGCACCAGTCCACCCGGGGCAGGGTCCGGCGATTGAGGCATGGGGACGATTCTACAGCGAAATGCGGCCGAACAGCCGTCGCGCCATGCGGCAGTCGGCCTCGATCTGCGCGCGGAGCGCATCCACGTCCGGAAACGCCCGCTCGTCACGCAGCCGCTGGACGAAGGACAGCCGGACGTCCAGACCGTAGAGATCCCGCGCCATATCGAAGATGTGGGTTTCGACGGTCACGTGGTCCACGTCCCCGAAGGTCGGCCGGAGTCCGATGTTGGCGATCGACGGGTGCAGCACGCCGTCAATGGTGACCGTGGTCGCATAGACGCCCGCCGGCGGCAGGAGCTCGTTGGAAACATCAAGGTTGGCGGTCGGAAACCCGAGCCCGCGGCCGCGTCCGGCGCCACGTGTGACCCGGCCGTCGATGAAGTAATGATGGCCGAGCAGGGCGCCTGCTTCGTCCACGCGCCCCTCGGACAACAGCCGGCGGATCCGCGTACTGCTGACGACGAAGTCTTTGTACCGGACCGAATCGATTTTCTCGGCGCGGAACCCGTAGCGGGCCCCGAGCGATCGGAGCACGCTGAAGGTGCCGGCGCGTTCATGCCCGAACAGGAAATTGGCGCCGACCCAGACCTCTACAACGTGAAGCCATTCGACGAACACCATGCGCACGAACGCCTCGGGATCCAGCTCCGACATCTCGCGCGTAAAAGAAACCACCGCGATCCCCTGCATGCCCGAGCGGGACAGGGCCTCTAGCTTTTGATCCTTCGTCATCAGCAGCGCCGGCGCCTTGTCGGGCCTGAGCACCCGGGACGGATGGGGCTCGAAGGTCATCGCCGCCGGCGTGCCGCCGCGCTCCCCCGCGCGCCGGCGGACCCGGTCAATGATCTTCATGTGGCCACGATGGAGCCCGTCGAAATTCCCAAGGGCCAGGACGGGGTCGGGCCAGCGTGGGGGCGGATCAGCCGGGAAATGAGCAATCTGCATCACGTCAACAATCGGCAATCACAATCGACAATCACGCCTCGACGAGGCTCGGGGCTGGATCCTGCGCCACGTCGACGGATCAGCAATTCACAGCTCAATCACCAGCCCATCATAGGCGAGCTCCATGCCTTTCGGCAGGCGCGCGGAGGTGCCGGCATGGCCGAGGTCGTGACACATGTGCGTGAAGCACGTGCGCCGCGGAGTGATTCGCCGCGCGGCCTCGATCGCCTCGGACAGCGAAAAATGTGTCGGGTGCGGAGTGTCGCGAAGCGCATCCAGCACCAGCACGTCCAGGCCTTCGAGCAGGGCCCACGATCCGTCGGGAATACGACTGCAATCGGTCAGGTAGGCGAACGTGCCGAGGCGCAAGCCAAGAATGGGGCGCTCGCCGTGGAAAATCGGGACTGGCACGATTTCCTGACGGCCGAAGCAGAACGGCCCACCGATCGCGAACAGCTCCAGCTGGGGCAAGCCGCCGGCGTGTGGCGTCGAGGCGTCGAAGACGTACGCGAACAACCGGCGCACGTCGTCGATAGTGGCCCTGTCGCCGTAGCACGCCATGGGACGCCGGTGCATGGCGTTGAAGCGCCGGACATCGTCGAGACCCAGAATGTGATCCGAGTGGCCGTGTGTGAAGAGAATGGCGTCGACGCGGCGGATGTCGAACGCGAGCGCCTGGGCACGGAGATCGGGTCCGGCATCGAGCAGCAGCGCGTCCCCACCGTCTGTTTCGACATAGACGGACGCCCGCCAGCGTTTGTCTCGTGGATCCGTCGATCGACATGTGCCGCAATCGCAGCCGATCATCGGCACGCCGTGCGACGTTCCGGTGCCCAGAAAAGTAATTCGCAAGGGAGACGGGCTAGGCTAGGCTAGCCTAGTGTCCTGAGTCAGAAATCCGTTGGCATTCGGCCGGCACTGCATTCGGGCTGGCTGCGTTACTCATCATTCAAATATTCCCGATACTCTCACTCTTCGCGCCTTGCCATCCAGGCGCCGCCCTTGGTGCACAACGGGTTTCTGACTCGGGACACTAAGGCTCGATGATACGCTTCTCGCCTTGTTGTGCCTGCACATAGCGCAGCCGCAGTTCGTACAGCAGGTCGTCGACGAGACGCTCTTCGGGTTCGATGAGGTTGCCGCGGGTTTTTTCCTGGAGGAGCGCGATGAGCTCGATCATCTGCGCGGCGGCCTGCAGGTTCGGCTGCGCGGGTTGGCCGGTGCTGGGGTCTGTGATGTCCCCGAAATGCACCGCTGCGGTGGTAGCGAGCGAGAGAATGAAGCCGGTAAACGTAATGCCGGTCTCTGGTGTCTCAGGAGTTTCCACGCTCGAATGCTAGCATAATCGCCCATGGCAACACGGGGACGCACGAAGCCAGGTGGACGACGATCGACTCGCACGAGGCAATCCACACCACGGTCACGCACGCGGCCGTCCGCGCGCGGCGCGGGACGCGAGTTTCAGACTCTAGTGGATATCATGGCGCGGCTGCGGGGATCGAACGGCTGTCCGTGGGATCGCGAGCAGACGATCGAATCGCTGCGCGGATTCGTGCTCGAGGAAACGTACGAAGTGCTCGACGCCATCGATCGCAGCGATCACGGCGCGCTTCGCGGCGAGATCGGCGATCTCCTCTTTGAAGGTGTCTTCCTGGCGCAGGTAGAGGCCGATGCCGGACGATTCACGGTGGCGGATTCGTTGCGGGCGATCGGCGAGAAGCTCGTGCGCCGCCATCCCCATATCTTCGGAACGACCGCCTCGGGCATAACAACGGCGGGCCAGGTTGTCGAACAGTGGGAACAGATCAAATCGCGCGAGCAGAGAGATGCGGGCGAGCGCCGGTCGCTTCTCGCCGGTGTGCCACAGTCGCTGCCGTCGCTGCTGCGGGCGCACGAGATCGGCACGCGCGTCGCCGCCGTCGGGTTCGATTGGGCCGGAACAACCGACGTGGTGAACAAGATCGAAGAGGAGGTCGCGGAGCTTCGCCGTGCGGTTCAGGGCGAAGGGCGTGATCGCGTCGAAGAGGAGATGGGGGATCTGCTCTTCTCGATCGCCAATCTGGCGCGGAAGCTCGGTATCGAACCGGAATCCGCGCTGAGGAAGGCGAACGGGAAATTCAGCGCGCGCTTCGACAAACTGGAGCGCGCCTTCGAGGCGCGCGGCCAATCTATCCACGACGCCACGCTCGAGGAAATGGAATCCGAGTGGGGCGCTGTGAAGGATAGTGAGGCGACAGCCGCAGTCAAGATCACACGGAAGAAGTGGAGAAAGGAAACCATTTAGCTGTCGCCCGAATGGGCCTCACCTCGGGAGCGTGATTCGTCTGCCCGACCACGTGGTCATCTGGACCGTCCGTCCGTCGGTATCCAGCACAACGGCACCGTCTTCATCACTGCGGAAGACCAGCGAGTGCAGCGCCCGATAGCGGGCCACGACGGCGGGAGCGGGGTGGCCGAAGCGGTTGTTCCTGCCGGCGCTGAAAACGACTGCGGCGGGGTGCAGGGCGCTGACGAACGATTCGGTGCTCGACGTCAAGCTTCCGTGGTGAGGAGCCTTCACGATGGTGATGGGCCTCGTGTCGAGCATCGGGGTCAAAATGTTCTCCGCTTCGCGGCCGATGTCGCCCGGCAGGACAATCGACACATCGCCAAGACGAAGCTCGAGCACCACCGAGTCTTCGTTGCGCACGCGCTGACGCTCCCATTCGGGCCGAGGCGGGTGGAGCGTCCGAATCTCGACACCGCCAGACGACTCGCGATCGCCCGCCTGCAGCGATCGCCAGGACGCGCCCGAGGCGGATGCCTGCGCCCCGATCTCGCGCAGACCCGCGTGCGGAGGGACGGGAACCCCCTCCCAGATCACACGCGGACCAAAACGCCGCAGGATGGCCGGCGCGCCACCGATGTGATCCGGGTCGCCATGCGTGAGCACGAGCGTGTCGATTGCGCGCACACCGAACGCGCGCAGCGCGGGGCGGACGACCCGCTCGCCGACATCGAAGGCCGAGCCCGGCAGGCCGCCGGCATCGACGAGCAGCACGCGTCCATCCGGCAGGCGCGCCACCGTCGAGTCGCCCTGACCGACGTCGAGGAACACCACGCGCAGCACGCCCGCCGACGCCGGGGGGACGCCGGAATTCGTGACGGCCGCGGGCGCCGCCAGCATCAGTGCTGTGGCTGCCGCCACCCCCATCGCACCGATGCGCGCATGACGCCGCGTCAGAAGCAGGCCACAGCACGAGTAGTATGCACACACAAGCCACCACGCCGGCGGCGGGACGTCCCGCGAAACCCAGGGCGCAATGTCGACGAGTTCCGCCGACCGCACCAGGCCCCACGCGGCCAGGTGCGTGATGTAGCCGGAGTAGTACGCGATCCGCGTGGCGAATGAAGATGCGGCGAGCGTGCACATCGCCGCGGTCTGCGCGACGGCCATCAAAGGGATCGCCAGGAAGTTGAGCAGCAGTCCTGCGAACGTGATGCGCGAGAAAAGCCACGCCCCTGCCGGCGCAAGCGCGATCTCGGCACACAGTGTCGCCACAAACAGTGCACCTGCCACATTCGCCGCGCGGCCGATCAGCCTCGCGATGGCCGTGCGGGGCCGGCGGCGCGGGGCCGGCGTGTCTGGATCGACGCCTCCGCGCGCCAACCGTGGCGCGCCCAGAAGTATTCCGAGCGTCGCCGCAAACGAGAGAATGAAGCCGCCATCGAACGCGGCCAGCGGCCAGGCGGCGACGCCGGCCGCGGCCGCAACGGCAAGTGCATTGAGCGCCGGGCCGCGCTGGTCCAGCACTCGGCCGCCGAGATACACGCAGGCCGCGGTGACCGCCCTCGACACCGACGCGCCACCGCTGGCGACTTCGCCGTAGAAGAGCAGCACGGCGATTGCAACGGCGGCCGACACATCGGACCGTACGTGCAGACTCCGCAGCAGCGTGAGCAGGATTGCCGTCAGGATCGCGATGTTCCCTCCCGAGATCGCGATGACGTGATACGTCCCCGCTTCCTGCAACCGACGCTCATCCGCGTCCGACAGACCGGATCGGTCGCCAATCAGGATCGCCGCCGCAATCGCGCCAGACTCGCTACTCCAGCGGCCGACGTATCGTGCGAGCTGCAGCCGGGACCATTGCCGCGCCGCCGCGGCCGCTTCCTGGACCACCGTGCCCCGGCCAAGCACCTCCACCAGCGATCCGCTCTTGACCGTTCCCAGCAGCGCAATCCCCCGCCGCGCGAGCGCGCGAGCGTCGTCGGCAAGTCCCGGATCGCCGTACGACGTGGGCCTCCGCAACAGGACCGGGAGACGGATCGTCCGGCCGGCCCGCCATTCGCCCAGGCGATCGGATCCCGAAGCTCCGCCGACCATCAGCCGAATCCCGCCCGAGGTCCTGCGAAGCGGCCGTCCAGGACTGCCGGCGATTCCACGCACGTCAAGGATGAGCGACACACCGGCCGGAGACAGCGCCGCGTCTTCGCGCAGCACTCCCTCGAGGACAACAGGCGCGGCGCCCGCGGTCTCATCAAGCGCGTCGAAATGTTCGAGCAGGTCTGGACGATAGGCGGCACGTGCGCCGCTCAGGCCGAGTGACAGGCCGCTCAAACAACATCCGGCCGCAATTGCCGCGACGCTCGCGGTCGCAAACCCGTCGCTGAAGAATCCAAGCGCAGCTATGAGTGCGAGGGCAGCAGCGGAGGCGGCGCACAGCGGCAGGGTTGGATCGAGGTTATCGGCGAGGAGAATGCCAGCCGATGACCCGACGAGGAGCGGAATGGCGACGATGGAGGCGGGGACACGCACGCCTGCACAGATGCAACGGGCGCGCGCAGATCGGGGGGATACGGACGGGCGTGGCGCGAATCGCTACAGAGATGCGCAGCTTTGGAAAAACACGACAAACTGCAGGACTCTAGTCGTTTTTGTGTCTTCCTTCTCGCGTGCTGATGGTGTGACGCGAACTCTGACGCCCGTGCCAGCGGTCCGGCATTCACATTTCAGCACCGCGGCTACGCCTTTCGCGTGGCAGCCTCTGCGTGGTACTCCTGCAGCGCGCGGACTGTGAGTCCTTCGCCGCGCAGCGCCTTGATGGCTTGCACGGTGGCGGCCGCGCCGGTGAGGGTCGTGATCGACGGCACCCCGTGCATCATGGCGATCCGGCGGACCGTGCGATCGTCGAAGAACGATTCGCGGCCGAGCGGCGTGTTGATCACCATCTGGATCCGGTCGTTGAGGATTTCGTCGCCAACGTGCGGCCGGCCTTCGTTGACCTTGAACACAATCTCCGCGCTCAATCCGTGTGCCCGAAGGTAGTTCGCCGTACCCCGCGTCGCGACCAGGCGGAATCCCAGGTCGCGAAGGTCGCGCGCGATCTGGACGACGGCCGGCTTGTCGTGGTTGTTGACGCTGATGAACGCGGTCCCCTCTTTCGGCAGCTGCATGCCGGCGGCGAGTTGCGCCTTCGCGAACGCAATGCCGAACGTGGAGGCCCCGCCCATCACTTCGCCAGTGGACTTCATCTCGGGCCCGAGAATGGTGTCAACGCCGGGGAACCGGACGAAAGGAAACACCGGCGTCTTGACGAAGTATCCGGAGACGTCGAGGTCTTCGGTCAATCCGAGCTGCGCGAGGGTCCGGCCGATCATCACCCGCGCCGCGACCTTCGCCAGCGGCACGCCGGTCGCCTTCGACAGATACGGGACGGTCCGCGAGGCGCGCGGGTTCACTTCGAGAACGTAGATCGTGTCTTCCCTGATCGCAAACTGCGCGTTCATCAGTCCCACGACATTCAGCGCGCGCGCGATGCGGCGGGTGTAATCGCGGATGAGCGCGACGTGGCGATCGATCACCTTGAAAGGCGGAATCACGCACGAGCTGTCGCCCGAATGGATGCCGGCTTCCTCGATGTGCTCCATGATGCCGCCGATGACGACCGCACCGGTCGAATCCGCAACCGCATCGACGTCGAGTTCCACCGCATCCTCGAGGAATTTGTCGATCAGGATCGGGTGGCCGGGGGACGCGGCGACCGCCCTGATCATGTAGCGATCGAGCGCCGCCACGTCGTAGACGATCGCCATCGCGCGGCCACCGAGTACGTACGACGGACGCACGACGAGCGGGAACCCGATCGTGGCCGCGACGTCGCGCGCCTCGTCGGGCGTGGTCGCCGATCCGCTCGGCGCCTGCGGAATGCCGAGATCCCACAACAGCTGCGCAAACCGCTCGCGGTCTTCCGCCAGATCGATCGAATCCGGAGAGGTCCCGAGAATCCGGATGCCCGCCTGCTGCAGCGACAACGCCAGCTTCAGCGGCGTCTGCCCGCCATACTGCACGACGCAGGCCACGTCGCCGCCGGTCTCCTGCTCGCGCGCGATGATCGACGACACGTCCTCGAACGTCAGCGGCTCGAAATACAGACGATCGACGGTGTCGTAATCGGTCGAGACTGTCTCGGGGTTGCAGTTGACCATGACGGTCTCGAACCCCTCTTCGCGAAGCGCGAAGGCCGCGTGGCAGCAGCAGTAGTCGAACTCTATCCCCTGGCCGATCCGGTTCGGGCCGCTACCCAGGATCACGACTTTCTGCCGCGGCGTCGGGTCCGCTTCGCACTCCTGTTCGTACGTCCCATACAGGTAAGGCGTGAACGACTCGAACTCGGCCGCACAGGTGTCGATGCGTTTGTAGGAGGCCTTGAGCCCGTGCTCGAGGCGCGCGCTCCGAATCGACTCTTCGTCGGCGCCCAGAATGCCGGAGAGCTCCCGGTCGCCAAAGCCTGATCGCTTCAGCGTGCGGAACATGTCGCGCGACATGCCACGCAGCCCGACCAGGCCCGCCGATCGCTGCAGCTCGACGAGCTGCGAGAACTGGACGAGGAACCAGCGATCGATCTTCGTCAGCTCGTGCAGCTCTTCGACGGTCCATCCCCGTTCGAAAGCGCGAAACACGGCCCACATGCGGCGATCGGTCGGCACGCTGAGCTCGCGCTGGAGCGCGCCTTCCTCTTCGTCGGCCGTCAGCCCGCCAGCAAGCCTCCGGGTGTTCTGGCTGAACAGCAGCCCGCTGCTGCCGAGCTCCAGAGACGCAAAGGCCTTCATGAACGCTTCCTTGAAGGTCCGGCCAATCGCCATGACCTCTCCCACCGACTTCATCTGCGTCGTCAGCGTGCGGTCGGCGCGCGGAAACTTCTCGAACGCCCACCGCGGAACCTTGACGACGACGTAGTCGATGGTGGGCTCGAACGAGGCCGGGGTCAGCCGCGTGATGTCGTTGGGAATCTCGTCGAGGTGGTACCCGAGCGCGAGCTTCGCGGCAATCTTCGCGATCGGAAACCCGGTCGCCTTCGACGCGAGCGCGGAGGAGCGCGACACGCGCGGGTTCATCTCGATGACGATGATCCGGCCGTTCTCCGGGTTGATGGCGAACTGAATGTTCGACCCGCCGGTCTCGACGCCGACGCGCCGGATAATCCGGCGCCCGAGGTCCCGCATGCGCTGGTATTCCTTGTCGGTCAGCGTGAGCGCGGGCGCGACGGTGATGCTGTCGCCGGTGTGGACGCCCATCGGGTCGACGTTCTCAATCGAGCAGATGACGACGAAGTTGTCCGCGCAGTCGCGCATCACTTCGAGCTCGAATTCCTTCCATCCGATCACCGATTCTTCGAGCAGGACCTGGTGGACAGGGCTGAGATCGATGCCGCGGCTCGCAAGCTCCCGGAGCTCCTCGATGTTGTACGCGATCCCGCCGCCGACGCCGCCGAGCGTGAACGAGGGACGGATGATGATGGGGAAACCGAGCGCGTCGACCGCGTCGACCGCCTCTTCCATGTTGCGCACGTAGCGGCTCTCGGGCACGTCTGCGCCGATTTCGCGCATCGCCTCGCGGAACTTCAGGCGATCCTCGGCGAGCATGATGGCGTCTACCGATGCCCCGATCAGCTCGACGCCGTACTTCTCGAGCGTGCCGTTCTCGCTGAGCGCCACCGCGAGGTTGAGCGCCGTCTGCCCGCCGACGGTCGGCAACACGGCGTCGGGGCGCTCGCGGTCGATGATTTTCTCGAGAACGTCCGGCGTCAGCGGCTCGACGTAGGTCCGGTCCGCAATCTCCGGGTCCGTCATGATCGTCGCCGGGTTGCTGTTCACGAGGATGACTTCGAGTCCCTCGGCGCGCAGCGCCTTGCAGGCCTGCGTGCCCGAGTAGTCGAACTCGCACGCCTGCCCGATGACAATCGGACCTGAGCCGATCACGAGAACACGCTTGATGTCGGTCCGTTTGGGCATTACGCTCGCTTTTCCATCTCGTCAAGAAACTGTCGGAACAAATAGTCCGCGTCGTGCGGCCCAGGCGCCGCCTCCGGATGGTACTGGACGCAGAAGACCGGCATGGTCTCGTGACGCAGCCCCTCGACCGTCCCGTCGTACAGATTGACGTGCGTGACCTTCACGTCTTTCGGCAACGAGTCGGCGTCGACGGCGAAGCCATGGTTCTGCGATGTAATTTCAACTTTGCCGGTTTCGAGCTCCTTGACCGGATGGTTCGCGCCGCGATGCCCGAACTTCAGCTTGTAGGTCGAACCGCCCATCGCGAGCGACAGGATCTGGTGGCCGAGACAGATGCCGAACACCGGAACCTCGGATTTCACCAGCTCGCGGGCGTTGTGGACCGCGTAGCTCAAGGCCGCGGGATCGCCGGGGCCGTTGCTGAGGAACACGCCGTCGGGATTCGACGCGAGGAGGTCCGACGCCGGGGCCGTCGCGGGAAACACCCGGACGTCACATCCATACGCCGTAAACCGCCGGAGGATGTTCCACTTCATGCCGTAGTCGTACGCGGCGACGCGCAGGGCGCGTCCGGGCTGCCGCTCCGCGGACGTCGTGAATTCGTCAGGACGTGCGGGCTTCCAGTCGAACGGCGCGTCGCACGTGACGCCAAGAACGAGATCGGATCCTTCCATCGGCGCGAGGCCGCGGGCTTGTTCGACGAGCGCGCGCGGATCGACGTCGCCGGTCGCAATGATGCCGCGCATGACGCCCGCCGACCGCAGCACGCGTGTCAGCGCGCGCGTATCGATGTCCGAGATCGCCACCACGTTGTGGCGCACGAGATATTCGCGCAGCGTGCTGTCGGAGCGCCAATTGCTGGCAACGGGCGATTCGTCGCGGACAATGAAGCCCGCCACTTGCGGCTTTCGCGACTCCCCGTCATCCGCGGCGACGCCGTAGTTGCCGATCTCGGGACAGGTCATCGTGACGATCTGGCCTGAGTAGGAGGGATCCGTGAGGATTTCCTGGTAACCGGTCAGGCTGGTGTTGAAGACGACTTCGCCGCCGGTTTCGCCGGCGGCCCCCGCCGCTTCCCCTTCGTACCAGCTGCCGTTTTCGAGCGCGAGTATGGCTTTCATCGTATGAGTTCGAGGGAACCCGTCACGCGAGTCTCCTGCCCCGTAGCCACCCGTGTGCTGGCGGTCCACACGCGATGATCGGGGAGCTCGAGCCTGACCACGTGCGAACCGATCGGGATGTCTGGAATGCTGACGGGCGTCGTGCCCATTGGACGCCCGTCGATGAAAACATGCGCGCCGCGCGGGCGCGAATCGACATATATCGTACCGGCAAAAGCCGATCGGGACACGGACGGCCGGCCGGTTGTCGCAGCGACCGGCGCGCTCACGGAGGGAGGCCGCGCCAGAGGCCGGGCGCGCGACTCGGCCGGTGCGCTCGTCGGGGTCTGGCGGTCCATCCGGATCGAAAGCGTTCGCGTCGGTTGACTCGCGCTCAACTTGACATCCTCGCGCGCGTCGGCAAAGCCGGGGTGGACGACGCGCACGGCATACGGTCCGAATTTGAGCGCGTTCATCGTCAGCGGCGTACGGCCGCGCCACTTTCCATTCACCGTGACGCCGGCGCCGGACGGCGTCGAGCGGATAACGATCGAGCCGTCCGTCGTCCGCACAGACGGGACGGAGGATGACGGCGGCGTGGCCGGAGCCGCATCGCCCGGCACGGGAGGCACAGGACCGGGCGCCGCTGGCGACGCGGCGGGTGGCCGAGCCACGGTCTGCTCGCTGAAAGCCCGTCCGGACGGAGATGCCTGCGAGGCAGCGGGTTGCGGCGATACCTCGGCAGTCGACGCCGGCGTCGCCGGCGGGGCGGTGACGCGCCCACTTGTTGCGTACCCGGCAGCAAAGCCGAGAAGAAGTCCGAGGATGAGTGTAAAGGCCAGCGGCAGCACGCCCGCCCGGGGCCTGTCGGGGGTTGTCAGCACGTCGTCCTCGGTTAACAATCGCACGCTCCGCACCTGGGAGGCAGGTGCGATGCGCAGGTCGTCAGGATCTACGACGCCAAGTGGTGCGTGCGCCCCCTCATCGTAATCGAACGGTGAATTGTCAGACACCGCCGGCTGGTCACGCGTCGCTCGCCCTGTGTTCGGGATGCTCTGAGCTTCATCGAAGGACGCACGATCGGCCGCCGCCTCGTCTTCGTCCACGAAAAGCGTCTGCGCGGCTGGTTCCTCCACCTCGGGCAACAAGGCGTGATAGGTCGTGTCCGCATCACGCTCGGCTGCGATGTCGTGGGCTTCCGGCGTCTCTTCGTCTACTTCTGTCTGGAGGTCGCCCGGATCCTTTGGTGATGGCGGGACAGCCGCGCTGGCGGCCACCGCGATCGCGCCATCGGTCAGTGCGCCGCTGTGGGCTGCGACGTCGAGTGCCGACACGAATCCGAGCGCCGTAGAGAATCGCCGAGCGGGATCGTCGTCCATCGCTCGCGCCAGGACCGATCGGATCGCCTCCGCGTGGGGACCGGCGTTCCCGCCGGTCAGCGGCGCGATCTGCTCGCCGGTTCCGGAAGGCCGGCGGCCGGCCAGCAGTTCGTACGCAATCGCGGCCAGCGAAAAGACGTCAGCGGGTGTGCTCCAGGCTGCGCCTGCGATGCGTTCGGGAGCGCTATATGGCCGGCGCACGGGAGCGCGGAGTCCGTTGCGCTCCAGAGCTTCGACGATGCCGAAGCCGCTTGCACGCGCTTCGTCCGGCGTGACGAAGACATCGCGAAGGTGAAGGCCACCATGCCCGACCCCTGCCGTTCGCGCGAAATCGATCGCGCCGGCAAGCTGTGTAAGAAACGGCAATGCCGTGTCGAGAGCGGCCGGTGCGTAATGCCTGATCGCAACGTCGAGCGATTCGGCCGCCACGTATTCCTCCGCGCGATACGCCACCGTACCTTCCACCCCGGCGGCGATCGGCTCGACGATCGACGGATGGAAAAGGCCGGCGTCCGCCGCGCGGGCCAACTCATCGGCAAGCGACGCGGCCTGCTCGGGGGTGACGTCGAGCCGGAACACTTTGACGGCGACCAGCCGATCGCGCGTCGGCTCGTACGTGCGAAACACGGGACCGAGCGCGCCAATACCAATTTGATGCAGGACCCGAAATGGTCCGAACGCGGGTGGTGGAGCGAAGGCAGCCGGGTCGTCTCTGGTCATTCCGGGGAGGGACAAAAAAATGTAACACAGATCGTGCGATTCTCCTTACTCAGCGGCGAGCCGGGGATCCTCCAGGGTGCCCCGAGCGTCGAATGCCGTCGGGCAGTCTTCTTGACTTATTTCCGAACTTTGAGAGAGTACGAGGCGGTGTCAGCCGAGCCTACCGCCTCAGAGTCGCCCGGCTCGCCTGCAGCGCCCCGCGCCGCGGACGAGTCTGTTCCCGCCGGCATCGACGTGCGCACGCTCGAATGGATGCGTCCTCTCCTCGGGGAATACGCGTTCAATTTTCAGCATGTCGCGCCCCTTTACGCCGGCGATCCAGCGTCGAAGGAGGCATGGGCCGGCGCCGTCAGGCGATCGCAGGCGCATCGTCGGGACGCGGCCGGGATCGCGGCGCTCATCGCGGCGCAGCAGGAACGTCGCGGCGCGCCAACACCGGCGCGTGAGGCTGGCGCGCGGCTTGCCGATCCTCGCACGGTCGTCGTCGCGACCGGACAGCAGGCGGGCGCATTCGGCGGCCCGCTTTTCACCCTCCTCAAAGCCGTCACCGCCATCCAGCTCAGCGAGCGGGCCGCCGCCGAGCACGGTGTGCCGGTCGTGCCGGTCTTCTGGGTCGACGCGGAAGATCACGACTGGGAAGAGGTGCGCAGCTGTACCGTGCTGGATGCGGACTTTCAGCCGAAGACGCTCACCCTGGCAGATCCGGAAGGGGCCGGCGAGCTCCCCGTCGCGCAGCTGAAGCTGGATGGCCGCGTCGAGCGAACGATCGAAGAGCTCTCCACAGCGCTCGCGCCTACCGATTTCACGTCGTGGGTAAGCGATGGAATTCGTGCGGCGTATCGTCCGGGCGCGGGAATGGCGGAGGCCTTCTGCACCTGGATTGAAAGGGTGCTCGGTCCGCACGGGCTCGTCGTCTTCGAGTCGGCCGATCCGGTGGCGAAGCGCCTCGCGGCTGGCGTTTTTGCCCGCGAGCTCGAATCGCCCGGACGCACCGCCGCTCTTGCCGCGTCGGCGGGCGCACAACTCGCGGCCCGGGGGCATCAGCCACAGGTCGTGCCCCAACCGGGCAGCGTGTCACTCTTTCACCTGGACGGCGCGCGGCTGCCGATCCGGCGCGACGGCGATCGATTTTTCGTCGGCGACACACCCGTCACACTCGACGCGCTCAGGCAGGAAGCCAGGACCGATCCGTCGCGGTTCAGCCCCAACGTGCTGCTCCGGCCAATCGTGCAAGACACGCTCTTCCCGACGATCTGTTACGTCGCCGGTCCGAGTGAGCTCGCATACCTGGGGCAGCTTCGCGGCGTGTACGAAGTATTCGGCGTCCCGATGCCGCTGATTTATCCGCGAGCCACCGCAACGATCCTCGACGGCGCCGCGGCACGGTTTCTCAGCCGCCATCACGTGCCGCTCAACGAGCTGCGATTGCGTGATGAATCGGCGCTCAATCGTCTCCTGCAGGCCCAACTTCCCCCCGAGATCGAGCAATCGCTCAAGGACGCAGACGACACCATGCGTGTCGCGCTGCAGCGGGTGATTGACGCGATGCCCGCACTCGATCCCACGCTGGCAGGTGCCGCGAAAACGACGATGGCGAAGATGGAGCACGACCTGCGGTCTCTGCAGGGCAAGGTGATCCAGGCGGCCAAGCGGCGCGATGAAACGCTTCGCCGCCAGTTCACGCGCGCGCAGGCTCAAATCTTTCCGCTGGGCCAGCCGCAAGAACGTACGTTGACGCTGGTGTTTTTCCTGAATCGCTACGGTCCCGCGCTGGTTGACGCGCTGCTGCGGGAACTGCCGCTCCAGATCGGAAAACACTGGATGCTGACGCTCTAGCGGGTCGCGGCTTGCGGGTCGCGGGCCCCGGGTCGCGGTTCGCGGGTTCGCGGCTCGCGAGTCGCGGCTGGCGGCTGGGGTGTTCTGGGTCAGAGTGCGCGGCTGTTGGAATAAGTCTTGTGGCTTCCGCCTTTAGAGGCGGAAGCCACAAGCGACAGCGTAGTTTCCTCACAGGCTCTTCGCCGCTGCAGTCAGCTCCTCATCTGCCTTCTGCAGTTTGTTCCGCGCGCCGGCGAGCCACTTCGTATCGGATTCCACCAGCTCCCGGGACGCCGCAATCGCGCGCGCCATCTCCGAGGGCGCAGGACCGCCGGACGTTTTGCGCACGCCGACGAAGTGACGCGCACTGAGAAGCTCGTCGAGCGACGTCTCGTCGTACTCAATGGCGCGGCCCAGCACCGACAGCGACACGTCGTGCAGGAGCCGCGACCGCGGCTCGGACGGCCTCCGGCCGCCTTCCGCAATGAGCCGCGTGGCGATCGTATGGCTGGTCTTGAACGGCACGCCGTGATCACGGGCGAGCGTGTCGGCGAGCTCGGTGACCGTAATCCATCCCCGCTCGGCGCGGCTCGCGAGCTGGCCCCGATCGAACGTGGCCGTCGCCATAGCCGCCGCCACAAGGCGCACGGCGCGGTCGGCGTCGTTGAACATCGTGAACACGAGCGGTTGCAGGTCGTCCTCCGTGTCGACGATGTCTCCGAATGGCGTGTTGTGCACGGTGAGGACAATCGCACTCGCCTGGCCGACAGCCTTGCTGCTGATCGCCCGGGCGTGCTCGAGGGCCACCGGGTTGCGCTTCTGCGGCATGATGCTGCTGCACTGGACGAACTCGTCGGCGAGACGCAAATATCCGAACTCGCGCGTACACCATAACAACAGGTCCTGAAGCACCCGGCCCAGCCCGGCGAGCAGGACCGCCACGGCCGAGACACCTTCGAGAAGATAATCAACCGTCGCGATGCTGCCGTAGGTATTTCCGGTGGCTCCGTCGAAGCCCAGCAGATCGCTCGTGCGGCCGCGGTCGATCGGAAAACCGGTCCCGGTGATGGCGCAGGCGCCCAGCGGATTCCTGTTCGTGCTCGCATAGGCGGCGCGAAGCCTCACGCCGTCCCGCTCGAGCTGTTCGACGGCCGCGTGCAGGTAATGCGCGATCGTCGTCGGCTGCGCGGGCTGCGTATGCGTGTGCGCGGCAAACACGGTCTCCCGGTGGGCGTCTGCCTGCGCGAGCAGCGCCTCGCGCAGATTGACGGAGCGGGCCAGGAGCGTCAGAAGCATCTCGCGCTGCTGCAACCGGTACATCGTCATGTCGATGTCGTTGCGCGAACGCGCCGTGTGAAGCCGGCCTGCGGCCTCTTCCCCGCACGCCTGGACGATCAAACTTTCGACGAAAAAAAACAGATCTTCGCAGCTCCCGTCGTACCCCGTCTGACGGACGTCCGTCATTGAAATGCCGTCAAGCGCGGCCCGAATGGCGCGTGCCTGTTCGCGAGGAATGATCCCGCATTCGGTGAGCATCACGAGATGCGCGTAGTGAATGCGCATCAGGGGTGCCAGGAACATCACCTTCGCATCCTCGAAGTTTGCGTTCAACACGCACGCGACATATTCCGGGGAGAATCCCATGCGTGCTACTTCTTCCCCAGGCTCAGGAGATTGGCCATCAGCTTGTAGGCCCCATCGGTGCCGGCCGGTAACTGACGCCACAAACCCAGGCCGATATAGATCCAGCGTCCTTTTCCATCACGCGCTTCGACCAGGGCGCCGGTCTTCGGCCCGGCGTTCAGGGGAAACGGATCGGTCAACCGGATCAGATCGACGTAGCGCGGGTCCCGCTCCGCGAGGAAATAGGTCCCGCGTTCCTGAACCCACCCGTTCCAGTCCTCGGATCCGATCCTGTTCGGGGTGTCGAATACAGGATGCGCTGGCACGAGTACCTCGACGGGCGCGTTCTCGTCCGTGATCCGGTCGGTGCCAATCTTCGCGGGATAAGGGCCGTACTGTGCCTGGTTGAACTCCTGCTTGTTGTAGTTGACGAGGACGACGCCGCCATTCTGGACGTACGAGAGCAGCCGGTTGTTGTTGGCGCGCAGATCCGGGCGGCGCTCGTAAGCGCGGACGCCGGTGACGATCACGTCGTACTTCGAGAGATCACCGGACGCCAGCTCACCCGCGTCAATCATGTGCACCTGGGCGCCAAGCTGTTCGATGGCCGCCGGCATCTCGTCGCCGACCCCCATGACGTAGCCGACGCGCAACCCGGGCGCGATCTTGACGTCGATCACTTTGACGCGGGTCCGCGCGGGCTCGATGACGTGGCGCCGGTGGATGTGCGGGTACTCGACGACCTCGTAGCCGGTGTTCGATGCGACGCCTCCCGGAGCCGCCACCGTCGTCTCGGCGGCGTATTCGCCGGGACGAACGCCGGCAGCTGGCGTCACGGAAAACGTCACCGTGACCTGTTCGTCCTCTCGTTCAAATCTCACAGGAACCGACGCCGGCGCGGCGCGCCATCCGGACGGGAGGCGCAATGCCGCGTCGGCCGTGACCGGCCCTTTCTGATTGTTGCTGACCCTGACCTGAATTGTGCGGATCGCACCGCCTTCCCGCGCCATTTGCGTCGGCGAGCCAGGGCCCGAAGCGCGTCGGGTTGACGTCGAGGCTGCGGCAGGAATCACGGCGATTGCCGGCGTCATCCGCACGTCGAAGGCGGGCACGACCTGCAGTTGCATCCGCTTTTCGCCGGCGAACAAATCGCTATAGCGGAATTCCACCGTGCGATCGATCGTGATCTCAGCCCCTGCGATCGACATCGCGAACGTCGCGTGAAATGGCGACGGTCGAAACGGCAGGCCGAACGGCACATCCGGTTCAAAGTCGTAGCGGGCAGCATCGGTCCGCGGTGTCCAGGAAGGGGACGACAGGGGCGCGTTTGCGATCGTCAGGCTCGCCGCACAGGTGATTGCGCCTCCACCAGCGATATCGCCCGCACATGCCGCCGGCGAACCGCTAAAGCCCGAGAAGGTCACACGCTTCAACGTGACGTCGGGTGCGCCGTTGTTTCCCGCCACCACCGTCAGTTTCACCGGCTGCCCCGCCACGACCGTCCCATCGTCTGCAAGGGCTTCCAGGCGAATGCCGTGAGTCAGGGCGAGCGCGTCTTCGAACTGCGACTCCTTCAGTGCGAGGCGCCGATCGATCTCGTACGACGCGCCCGCCTGCAGGGCGGGGTCTTTAGACGCCGACGCTGAAGACGTCGTCGGCGCGAGCCTTGCGCGCAGATCGCGAACCGCGGCAAGCCCGGCGGCCAGGGGCGCGGCGGCCGCCCCGGGTCCCCGCGTTTCCACGGCCTCCTTCGCGGCCGCGACGGCGGAGTTGATGGTCTGTAAGGCGGTCACGAGATCCGGCGAGGGTTGCGAGCCTGCGTATGCGGCAAGGCCCACGAGTGTCGTGTCGATGCCGTCGAACATGTCCTTCGGCGCAACGCCAGGTTCGCCGATGACACTGTCTTTCAGGCGGTACGTGCGCGCCAACGATGCGCCGGGCAGGAGCAGCAGCTGCGACGTGCCCTGACACTTGTGCATGCTGCGCGCCTCGAGGCCGATCTCGCTGGAAGTCCGGCCGAGCACCGGATCGAATCCGGAGGGCGCGACGCGCAGCAGGTCCGGCCCCCCCTGTCCCGGCGGCCCGAATCCTTCCGTGCAGAAGACGCGCCTGGCCTGCCACGGTTTCAAGCCGTCACGGATCTGATCGGGATATCGCGACGGATCGCTCGCGGCGCGGAATGCCTCCAGCGTCAATCGCGTCGAGGCCTGATGATGCTGGCCACCCCCACCGCCGCCGCAGACGAAGGCCGCGATGACGTCCGGACGAAGCGCACGGATCTGACGCACGAAGTCGCCGACGATCTCGTCGTGACCCCATTTGTCGATCGACTCCTCGATGCTGAACGAGTAGCCGAAGTCCACGGCGCGCGTGAAGTACTGCTCGGCGCCGTCGAACCGGTGGACGGCCAGGAGCTCCTCGGTGCGCAGGACGCCGAGCGCCTGGAAGATCTCGGGCCCGATTTCGTTCTGTCCCCCGTCGCCGCGCGTGGCGGTCACGAGCACGGTCCGCATGCCGCGGCCGTGGCTCATCATCGCCAGCAACGCATTGTCCTCGTCGTCTGGATGTGCGGTGGTTTCCATGAACGTGCCCGTCGACGCCAGCTTGCGGAGCTCGAGCCGCAGCGCCACGTCGTCGGGCAATTCGCCGATCGGCTTCACGCGCAGTTGCGCCGGCAGCGAACTGCTGAACAGAACAAAAAGGAGGATGGAGGCGATCGCGCGGAACGGACGCATAGGGGAATAGTAGTGCCGAAACCGGTCGGTGCGGCGGACCCGGACGGCCGGGCCCGCCACCCCGTTTAGAACGAGAACTTCAAACCGAGCTGCATGATTCGCTGATCGTAGCCCGAGGTCGGCGGAAACGTCGACGGAATTGACCCGTTGCCGGCCGCGTCGGTCGTAACGACCCGGTTCACGCCGGCGATATTCCGGGTGTTCAGGAGGTTCTTCGCTTCGAAGAACAACTCCCCCTTCAACGTGTCGTGGAACGGAATGAACCGCGAATATCGCAGATCGAGGTAGACGACACGGCCAAGCCGGCCGGTGTTGCGCTCGATATTCAGGGGCCGGTCGTTGTTGACCCCGTCAACATTCAGATCCAGGTTCGAGCTGATGTTGAAAGGCAGGCCGCTGTTGGCTTGCAGAATTACCCCGAGCTGATTGTTGTTGAGGAGCGTGGCCCCAAGCCCGCTTCCGTTCACCGACGGCGCGAGAACCGTCGACACCGACAGCGTGTGCGTCTGATTGAACGGCGTGACGCCCTTGTCGCGATCCAGGTTGGTGGGATCCGACGCGCGATCATCGCCGCTGCCGACGACGAAGGTGCCGGTCAGGGGCGCATTGTCCACGCCCCGCGCGAGCGTATAGGTCGCTTGCGTCATCCAGCCATGCGTCATTCGCTTTGTCAACGTGGCCGTGAACGCGTTGTACGTCGATTCGGCGATCGACTTGAACATGTTGATCCGGTTGAACGTGGAGTCCACTCGCGCGTTCGAAAAGATCGGCCGGCCGTCGGCGAGCGTCTGCCCTGACGGCACAAGATTGATGTCGATGAGCACCGGAAGGTTGCGGCCGATGGCATTCACGTAGCCCGCCGTTACGGCCAGGTCGGTCCCGAGGGCGCGTTCGACCTGGACGTTACTCAGCCAGGCGGATTGCGTCGCGAAGTTCGGATCGACAACATTGATGCTCTGCTTCGGCAGGACGAATCCTGGAGGCGGCGACGCCAGGCTGGCGGGAAAGGCCGGAGCCCCCGCGGCCGTCGGGAGCACCGGACCCACGTTGTAGCTCTTGGGATCGCCGTTGTTCAGAATCGCGTTGTCGTAGAAATCGAGCAGCGGCGGCTCGTACATCAAGCCGACCGACGCACGGACGACCGTGCGCGCCTGCGCGTCCACCGACCAGGAGACTCCGGCCCGCGGGGCAAAATTGTTCCTGTCGATCCGGAAATCCTGCGAATACGTGTTCGGACCGAACGGCCGTGCCGCCGGCACGTCGAACACGTCGTAGCGCACGCCGGCGAGCAGCTTCACCCGTGACGAAATTTGCCAGTCGTCCTGCACGAAAAGTCCGTAGAACCCGGAGCTGTACTTCGCGCTGAGATCTCCGAGCTGCTGCTGGAAGTTCGAGTAGGCGAAGGGATCGGCCCCACTCTTCGCCGCGAGGTAGGCGGAGATGGAGGGGAAGTTGTAGAGAAAGAGCTCTCCACGCACGCGTCTGTCTGCGATCCACTGCGCGTCGATGCCGGTCTTGAAGGCATGTTTGCCGCGAATCAGGCTCACGTTGTCGATGACCTGCGTGATGCCCTGGTTGAAGTCGAACCCGACGGAATTGCCATCGCCGTTCCGCGCGCCGCCGAAAGCCGCTTTGCCCGTCACGGTCACAGCCGGGCCATCGACCGAGATGCCTTGCGTGCGGAACTGATGGCGCCGAGCGTACTGGACGCGCAGCTCGTTCAACATCGAGCCGCCCATCGAGGACACAATCTGCGCCGAGGTGGAGTCCATGCGATCCGTGAAGTCCGTCGCCCTGTCGGTTGTCGTCAGTCCGCCGCCGATGTTCGACGGGGAGAGATTTTTGAAGCCGAAATACCGCACCGACAGCAAGCTGCCGGGAGAGAGCTGATAGTCCGTCTTCCCGAACCCGAAATTGACCTTCTGATGCGCGGGGATCACGCCGCTCGACGGCAGGGTGATGCCGAGCGCTTGCGCGTCCGCAGGGGTCACCGTGATCACCTGGCCGCCCGTAACCAGGCTGCGGTCCACATACTCGTAGGCGCCGTAATAGTGCCACTTATCCTTTTGGATCGGTCCACCAAGCGTGGCCGTCACGTCGTTCGCCTCGGTGTCGGGCTTGCGGGCGTTCGCCGCGAGGAAGAACGGCTTCGAGGACATCGGGTTGCGCTTGAAGCGGAAGCTCGCGGACCCTTGCACGCGGTTGGTGCCCGACGGCGTAATGGCGTTGTAAACCATCCCCGTCGTCTGTCCGAACTCCGGCGCGAAGCCGTTGGTGATGACTTTCACTTCACGGACCAGGACCTCGGAGATCGGGAGCAGGCGGAGACCGGCGCGATCCTTTTCCGTGTTGGTGTTGCCATCGATCTGGTAGTTCGTGTGCATCTGCGATCCGTTCGCGTTGATGCGGGGCACGCCGAACTCGTTGTTCTCGTAGCCGGTGACATTTGCCTGAAGAAACGCGAAGTTGTAGGGATTCCGCGACACGAGCGGCAAGTTCCTGATTTCCGTCTCGCTGATGGTTCTGCCAAGATCGATCTTGCCCGGTTCAGAGATGGACGACTCGCCCGTGACCGTTACGGTCTCCGCCATGTTGCCGACACTGAGGATCACGTTGATGACGGCGGATTGGCCCGCCGAGAGCGTCAGGCCCTGTTGTTCGAATTTCCGAAATCCCTGGAGCTCGGCCGAGACGCGATAGCGGCCGAGAGGAAGGAGCGGCGCGCGATACACGCCCGTGGCATTCGACACGACGACGCGTGTGTCGCCGGTGTCGATATTGGAGACCGTTATGCTGACGCCAGGAAGCGCCGCGCCAGATTGATCCGTGATGGTGCCTTCGATCGTGCCGTTGACAGCCTGCGACTGCGCCAACGGACGCGCGACGCTCGTGGCCACCATGAGTGCCACAATCCATATACCTGTTGCCCGAAACATCCCGATCCTCCTCGATAACCGAAAGCCGAATTCCCGCGTTGAAGCCCTGAGGCCAGTATATCGCCCGGTTCGACGGGCGACTGCTTAGACGCTGGAAAGAACCGCTGAGGTCCATGCGATGAGGCGGGTTCGGTAGCGGGACGGATTGCGTGATGGCTTAAGCAGGGGTCTGACCACGATTGGCGAGGACCTCGGCGTAGAACGCTTCGTATTGCGGCACGATCAGGTCGCGGCAGAACCGTTTGCGGACCGATCGGCGTCCCGCGTCCGCGATGCGCTCGTGCAGCTCGGGATCCGTGAGCAGCGCGATACCGCTGTCGGCCATGCCCTGGATGTCGGACGGCTCGTGCAGAAATCCGGTGACGCCGTGATCGATCACTTCGTGCAGGCCTCCCACGCGCGACGCGACAACCGGCACCTCACACGCCATCGCTTCGAGCGCCGCAAGGCCGAAGCTCTCCTGTGCCGACGGCAACAGAAACAAATCCGATATAGACAAGAGCGGAATGATCTGATCCTGTTCGCCGAGCGCGTCCACGTGCTTCGAGACCCCGTGCGATTTCGCCGTATCGAGCGCCTGCGCGAGGTCCGGTCCGTCGCCAACCAGCAGCAACCGAGCGGAGACCTTCGCCGCAATCCGCGCGAACACTTCGACGACCGTCGGCACCCGCTTCACCGGTCGAAAATTCGACAGGTGGATGACGAGCTTTTCGCAACCGGCCGGACAGTACCGCGCGCGGAGCGAGGCCTCGGGAATACGGTGATAGACGTCGCAGTCGAGGAAATTCGGGATGACAGTGATGGGCTTACGCACCGCGAGAGTCCGGTACGTATCCTCACGGAGGCTTTCGGACACCGCCGTGACACCGTCCGACTCGTCGATCGAGAAGGCTACCGTTTCCGCGTACGAATGATCACTTCCGACCAGGGTAATGTCGGTGCCGTGAAGCGTCGTGATGACGCACGGCAGGGGACCGGATTCCGGCCGCGACAGGATCTGCTTCGCGAGGTATGCCGCCGTCGCGTGCGGCACGGCATAGTGGGCATGGATGATGTCGAGCCCGACCTCGCGCACGACATGAACGATCCGGCTCGCAAGCGCGAGCAGGTATTGCGGTTCACGAAACAGCGGATACGCGGGCGTGTGCACGCGGTGAAACGTCAGTCCCGGCTGGTAGCCTCCAAACCTGAACGGCGTGTCCGTGCTGAGGACGTGCACGTCGTGGCCTCGCACGGCCAGCGACTTCGCAAGTTCCGTGGCCACGATCCCGCTGCCGCCCACCGAGGCATAACAGACGATCCCGACATTCATCGGCGAACCGCGGATGCGTGCGGCCAGTCTTTCATCGCATGCGGCCGCAGGATCGGCTCGCGCACGACAACCGCTTCGGCGTACGCGACGCCTGTGCGCGCCCCGAGATGCGCATCGCGGCTTTCGATGAGCTGTTGAAAGTGCGGAGCCGTCAGCCGCGTCGCCGCGCTGCCGGGTCCTGACGGCGCAAACTGCGAGCGATGGCAAGCCAGGGCCTGTCGCTTCGTCTCGTAGTGCGCAGACACGTCGAGGGCGAACGACGCCGGATCCGAGTCGTTGATGAAATAGTAGCAAACCCAATCGGGCCGCCACGCCTCTCCCTCGTCCGGCGCAAAGCGGCGGAGCCCGCTCTTGAATGCAGCGCGTGTGAGAACGTCGCTCGCGGCACAGTGGTCAGGATGGCGATCCTTCCAGTACGGCAGCGCAACTGTCCGCGGCCGCGACGCGCGAATGAGCCGGACGACGTCGGTGACCTGGTGGTCCGTGCCGTCGATGCCCCCGTCAGCCCAGCGGAGATTGATGCGCCATGCGGCGCCGAGCACCGCCCGCGCCGCTTCCGCTTCCGCCTCGCGTTCTTCAGGCACGCCGTTCGAGCCGAGCTCGCCGCGCGTGAGATCGCAGAGCCCGACGCGAAACCCGAGCGCCGCGTGGAGGGCGACGCCGCCGCCAAAGCCGATTTCAATGTCGTCAGGATGGGGACCGAACACGAGCAGATCGACGCCGGTCGGGGAAGGCATTCGGACTCCTAGGGTACTCCAAGGTGGATGGCAGCTCTGGTGGCCACTATAATCAGGCTACCGGTCGAGTCAGAGCGTCTGAAACACTAACGATCGTCCCCCAAAGAACCGACAGGAGAAGGGGGGGACGAATCTGGCTTGTCATCTGGAATCCGAAGGGTCTGACCCCGGTCTGACCCCCCCGGCAACAGCCTGATTCGTAAAGTCCAAGCGTGCCATCTACCTCACCGCGTCCCGGCGTTGCGACGAAACTGCTCGTGCGCTGGCGCTTTGGCACGAAGCGCCGCAGCTGGAAGTTCTACGTCCTGGCCGGCCTCGGCGCCACCTTTGCGATCGGTTTCATCGTCTGCACGTACTTCTACATCAGCTTCTCGCGAATGATCGACGCACGCCTCGCGGGGGAAACGGCACGCTCTGATCCGCGCATTTTTGCGCGGCCTTATGAGTTGCGGCGCGGGCAGGCCCTGACGCCCCTGCAGATTGTCGATCGGCTCAACGACCTCGGCTATTCGCACCGGGCAAAAGCCGAGCAGCCGGGCGAATTCACCGTCGGGCGGGACGCCGTAGTCATGATTCCGCGCGACGGCGACCGCAAAGGACAGGTCGTCCGCATCGTGTTCGTCGCGCGCGGTCCCAAGGGGGCGGAGCCGAAGGCCATCGACCACATCGAGCTCGTCCCGGCGAAACGCAGTTTCGATCGGCTGACGCTCGATGCGCCGCTCATCACGGCGCTCGTCACCGAGGCGCGAGAAAAGCGCCGCGACGTGCCGCTCGCGGTGATCCCGCCTCCCATGGTGCAAGCCGTCCTCGCGATCGAGGACCGCCGCTTCTACGACCATCCGGGCATCGACCCGATCGGCATCGTCAGCGCCGCCATCGACAACGTCATCGGACGGAAGAAGTACCTCCGCAGCGGCAGTACCATCACACAACAGCTCGTCAAGAACACGTTTCTGACGCCCGAACAGACACTGAAGCGGAAGGTCTCCGAATGGTTCATGTCCGTCGCGCTCGAGCGGCGGCTGACCAAGGATCAGATCCTCACCCTGTATTTGAACGATGTGTCGCTCGGGCAGCGCGGCTCGTTCGCGATCCATGGGGTGCCGGAAGCCTCGCGGCTGTTCTTCTCGAAGGACGTCACCAACCTGTCGCTGAGCGAAGCCGCCACGATCGCGGGGGTGATCCAGTCCCCGTCGCGGCTCTCTCCGTTCAACAACCCGGACCGCGCGAAAGAACGGCGCAATGTCGTCCTTCAGTCCATGGCCGATGCAGGATTCATCAGCGCGGACGCGGCCGAGCGCGCCTCGCGGGAGCCGCTGCAGATGGCCGCGCGGGCGCTGGACGCGGAAGCGCCGTACTTCGTCGACTACATCGGACAGGAGTTGCAGGACAAGTACCGCACGGCCACCGGGGCGATCGACGTCTACACCACCGTAGATCTGCACATGCAGCGGCTCGCCCAGGATGCCGTGCGCGACGGTCTCGCGCGCGTGGACGAGCTGCTCGCCAAGCGGCGCCGTCAGCGCGCGCAGGCGGCGCTGATTGCGGTCGATCCGCGCACCGGCGAAGTGCTCGCGCTCGTCGGCGGCCGCACCTACAACCAGTCGCAGTACAACCGGGCGATCTCGGCGCGCCGACAGCCGGGATCCGCCTTCAAGCCGTTCGTCTACCTGTCAGCGTTCGAGCGCGCTGCCGCCGATGGACGCACGGACATCACCCCCGCGACGGTCGTGATCGACGAGCCGACCTCGTGGGAGTTCAACCAGCAGACGTGGACGCCGGGCAACTACGACGGCGAATACGAAGGGGCCATCACCTTGCGGCGAGCGCTCGCGCTGTCGAGAAACATCCCGACCATCAAGGTCGCGGAGGCGACCGGGTACGGCCAGGTGGCCGCGCTCTGGCGACGCGTCGGGGCCAGCACTCCGCCGCGCCCCTATCCGTCGATCGCGCTCGGCGTGTTCGAGGCGACGCCGTTCGAGATCGCAACCGCTTACACGCTTTTTCCGAACGGCGGCGTCATCAAACCGCTTCACGCGATTTCACGGCTTGTGAGCAGCACCGGCACGGACGTGCCGATTCAGAACGCCGCGCCGCGGAGCATCGCGCGCCCCGACACGACCTTCCTCGTGACGAACATGATGCGCAGCGTGCTCAACGAGGGCACGGGCGCGGGCGCGCGCGCGGCGGGCTTCACGCAGGACGCGGCTGGCAAGTCCGGCACGACCAACGATCTGCGCGATGCGTGGTTCGTCGGCTTCACACCCGAACTGCTCACCGTGGTCTGGGTCGGGCTCGACGACAACCAGCCGCTCGGTCTGAGCGGCACCCAGGCGGCCCTGCCGATCTGGACCACCTTCATGATGCGCGCCCTTGGTGGACGGCCGAGCGTACCGTTCGAAGCGCCCGAGAGCATCGTTTTTGTCGACATCGATCGCGACACGGGGAAGGTCGCGGCCCCTGGCTGCCCTCGAATCTTTCACGAATCTTTTGTCGCCGGAACCCAGCCCGCCGAGGTCTGCACGCTGCACAGTTTCTAGTCCGGGGGGCCGCCGGCCCCCGGCCCCCCCGGGGCCCGCCCCCGGGGGGGGCCCGGGCCCCCCCCCCCCCCGGGGGGGGGGCCGGCGGGGCCCCCCGCCCCCCCACAA
>JBBQEJ010000051.1:0-31194 GCA_038320555.1 Vicinamibacterales bacterium
GTGGGAGACCAGCCCGTCATCACTTCCGCAACCGTGTTGAGATACGTGACCCGGCTCGACGTATCCGTTCTGAGCAGGGCGTCACCGATGGAATTGAGCGTAGCCTCGATTTGCTCCGTTTCAACAGTAAGCGCTGCCTCCGACAGTTTCTCTTCAACGGCGTGACGGAGCGTACGCGGCAGCCAGTAGCTGTCGAGGCGGTTCGTGAGTAGATAATCGCGCGCCCCGGCCCGGATGACCTGCCGCGCCGTCTTTACACTTTCATCGGTGCCGACGACCAGGACTGGTACGGTGGGGGCGGCCCGGAGCAGTTGCTCCAAAGCGTGGACGACCGGGCAATCGGGCAGTGTCAGATCCAGTAACACCGCCGTTATCCGGTTGGGGATCAGTCGTTCAAGAGCGTCCGAAAGGTTCCCCACCCATTCGACATCGTAGCGATCGCGTTTCGACTCGGTGAGCGCTTTCCGAACCATCTGGGCGTCGAGGGCGCCGCCGCCGATGTGAAGGACGCGAAGCCTTCCGCCGCTCATCTCGCCAGCATCAGCATCTATTTGACCACCTCGGTCGATTCCTGGCTGTGCAATACCGAACACCTGCCACTTGCCCCAAAAGGTTAAGGTCCACAGATGGTTATGAAACAGGCGCCCCCGACTTCCGGCAAGTGGGTGGTCGCGCTGTTCAATTCCAGCGATGACACCGTCGAGATGGTTCAACGCATGCTTGACGCGTCGGGTTTCAACTGCCTCGTCGGATGCCACTTCGCGGACTTGAAATCGGGCTTCGTTGATTTCACCCGCTACCTGAATCTTCATCAGCCGGACGTCGTGATCTTTGACATTTCTCCGCCCTACGACGAGAACTGGCAATTCTTCAAAGGGCTGCGCGACGGCAAGGCGATGGCGGGGCGTGGCCTCGTCCTGACCACGACCAACAAGGCACGGCTCGACGAGACGGTTGGGCAGGATTCGGAGGCGATCGAAATCGTCGGGAAGCCGTACGATCTGGGTCAGATAAAGGTCGCCATTCACGCCGCCCTCCAGCGAGCGTTCCCGGTAAGACGTGCCCGGGGCATCACTCCTCCTCTGCCGTGAGGAGGTTTCGCTCGCGAGGCGGCCCGGCGGCTGCGTTCGCTAGCGGGTGGTCAAGTCGAACGAAACGGTGCTGATGACTTCGGCTGGTGGCCTGTATCCGTTGAGTCGGTAGTGGATTCCGGAGCGCGGCGCCCGGCCGGGGTCCCCAGAGCGGCAGCCGCGCTGGGGGCGCCGGGATGCCCCACCCGGAAGGCACTATTGATTCAACGGATACAGGCCACTAGCCTTACCCGAATGATGCGCCGGTTTTCGCGCCCGATCGTGGCCGCCATCGACCAGAGCAAAATACTCGGAATCCGGGCCGGTGCCCGATCCGGCCATCGCTTTATCGGAATCTGGGCCGTTGTTGTGGAAGGCCGGGTGTTTGTGCGGTCGTGGACCCGGAAACCGGACGGGTGGTATCGGACGTTCGTCGAGGATCCGCTCGGCGCCATCCAGGTCGGCGGGCGGCAGGTTCGGATTCGCGCCGTCCGGGCTCGGGGCGAACGCATCCGCGACGCCGTCGAGCGCGCCTACGCGACGAAGTATCCGACGCCCGGCGCCGTCAAGTACGTGCGCGGTTTCCGAAGTCCCCGACGGCGTGAGACGACGATGGAGTTGCTGCCGAGACGCGTCCCCGTTTCAAAGACGAGATAGCGTCCCCGTTTCAAAGACATGTGGCTTCCGCCTGTCCGCCTTCGTGCGACGCTACGGCGGGCCCGCCAGCCCGACCAGACAACGGCGGGCCGGGGCGGAGGCGGTTAGGCGGAAGGACAGGCGGGGCCATTCAGGTACGTGCGCGGCAATTTACCGGTTCAGCGCGCGATTGATGGCCTTCACGAGCTCCGCGCCGTCGGAGGTCTTCGAGACGAGGTCGCAGAAACCTCTGGCCTGAAGCCGCGCGGCGTCCGGCACGAGGCTCAGCCCGGTAAACGCAATGATCGGGATGTTCTTCGTCGTCGTGTGCCGCCTGAGGTGACTTGTCGCCTCGACCCCGTCCATGCCCGGCATGTCGAAGTCCATGAGGATGACGTCGGGTGGAACCTCGGCGGCCATCTTGAAGCCCTGAAATCCATCCGGTGCCGACACGACCCGGAATCCCGCATCGCGCAGCAGGTGCCCGACGAGCTCCCTGATTTCGACCGCGTCATCGATCACCAGCACCAGCGGTGATATCGGACTACTCATGCGCATCTCCACGCGTTGACCGAGGTATGCCAAGGTTCTTTCGACGTCAATTATGGGTCCGAGGGCGTCAGCGGTCCATGACGAAGGTTTTCCGTCAGGGACTGGGCGGCACATCCGGGCGCTGGGAGCACGAAGCGAGCTGAGCTCAGACAGACTTCTATCCGCTGTCGGCTAATCCTGGTCCGACCGCGTCCGCCCGCCGCGCGCAGCGCGCACGTGGAAATCGCCACGAGGGTTGCGCCCCTTACGGTGTGCGTGCGCAAGAAAAAACAGCTTCTGAAGGAGGTTGAAAGGGGGAAGCTCGCGGCGGCTACCAGTCCACGAGTGAGCGCTCCTCCAAACAATGGATCGCGCCATATACCAGCTGCAGTGAAGCGTGAAGTCTGGGCGCGCGACGCGGGCCAATGTGCGTTTGTCGGAGCGAATGGTCGATGCATCGAGCACGGTTTCCTGGAGTTTCACCACGTCGTTCGGTTCGCCTTGGGAGGTCGAGCGACGAGGAGAACATTCAGCTACGCTGCCGCGCGCACAATGGCCATGAGGCGGAGCGGTTCTTCGGACGGTTGCTGGCGCGAGAGGAGGCGGCTGTCTTTGGCTGCTCAACTAGGTCCGGACCGAGCTGAATGTTGGCACAACATCGGTGCCCGCGCATCGCGCGCGCTGAATGCTGGGGCTGCCGCTTGATGTCGATTTTCTTGCTGAAGGGTTCGTGATTCCGGGAAACCAACGCCCGTTTTCATCGGTCGGTTCCGCGACATAGATTTCATGAGCACCGCGTCAGCGATGTCCGCGCCGAACGTCCTCCACCGCTGCTCTTCTCTATCGCGCGAACCGCAGCACCGATGGTCCGGTCGGGCGCTCGACCGCCGGGGAGCCGGCAACGCGATGGGGAGTGGTGCCCGCACCCTTGCGAATGGCTGCCGCCAGCTTGGGCGCGAGCACTTCGAGCAGGGCGCCATGCCGTTCGGTGAACGGTTCAAGCGTAGTCGAATAGACCGTCACGACGCCGACAAGCTCGTGGTCCACGCGCAGCACCGTGCTCAGGCAGGTCTGGGGCGACGGCGTCAGCCGCATGGTGAGGTTGCCGAGATCCAACGCCGCGTCGGAGTTGATGACGGTCGATCGGTGGGCCGCGACCCATCCAGTGAGCCGCTGGCCGAGCGGGATGACGAGGCCGCAGAGCGCATCCCCGTGCTGGCCACAGGCGTGTTGCGCGATCAATGCGTCAGACGATGGCTCGTACAGATACACGACGGTCGACGCCGCAGGCATCAAGGGCCGCAGCGCGCCGTGCAGCCGCTCGGTCATCACACAGACGTCGACTGCGGTCGACATGGACGCACCCAACTCGTACACGACGTCGAGGATCGCGAGGTCGTACGACGGCGCGGCATCAGTGCGTCGAGCAATATCCTTCTGGACCGCCGCATCCGTAATGGCGGAGAAGGCCGCCGACGCAGCGATCGACTCTTCGCCGGGATCTTCTTCTTTGTGAATCTCCACGAATTTCTCGACGATGCGCGGTTCGTAATGGGTTCCGCTCCATTCACGGAGGATCGCGATCGCATCGGCGGACGTCATCTTCGACCTGTACGGACGGTCGGATGTCAAGGCATCGAAACAGTCGACCACGGCCAGGATTCGCGCGCCCACGGGAATCGCGTCCCCCTTGAGTCCCGACGGATAGCCTCCGCCGTCCCAGTGTTCGTGGTGATGCCGCACGATGGGCACGACCGGGTACGGAAAATCGACGGATGACAGGATGTCCGCGCCGATCGCGGCGTGGAGCTTCATCTTTTCGAACTCGACGGGCGTCAGTTTGCCTGGCTTGTTGAGAATGTGTTCCGGCACGGCAAGCTTGCCCATGTCGTGCAGCAACGAGGCGGCATCGATGGCTTGGAGCTCCCCTTCGTCCTCGATGCCAAGCGCGCGCGCGAGCTGCATCGCCTGCCGCTGCACGCGGCGAATGTGGCCGTGCGTGACCTGGTCCTTGGCGTCGATGGCGTGCGCGAGGGTCTCGATGGTTGACAAGTACATCCGGTTCACTTGCCCCAGATGCGCGTACTGATCCTCCATGCGCCCGAGCGCGTTCTTGAAGGTGGCGTAGAGGATGAAAGGGATCGGGGCGATGAATCCCAGGGCCGCCAGGTCGGTGCCGCGGGCGTACATCAGCGTGATCAACAGCGCCGCGACACCCGCGCCGCCGAAATACGTCAGCCACAGCGGCAGGAAGTGCCGGCGCCAGATCGCCAGCGGTGAGGTCCGCCGATCGAGCGCGATGGCGCCAGCGATCAGGCCCGTGTTCAGTGCGAAATAGAGTGCGGCAAACAGCATCAGCGGCCCGACGAGGCGGCCCACCGAATGCGCCGGCTGCACGAGCGGGGCCACTCCGGTGATCCAGAAGAAGCAGTGCGCAGCCGTCCACATCGCCAGCGCCGGCGCCACGGCGTTGAACAGCAGCCGCTGCACGCCGAAGGTGCGGCGCGCCAGCTGATACGAGATGACGAGACTGTCGATCGCCACCGCGATCGTTCCGGCCTCTGGACCGAAGAGGAGGGCCGCGCTGATGGTAAAGCTGTCGGAAATCGAGAAGGCGACCGGAATGTTCGGGAGGCGCAGCGTCGCGCAGCCACTCAGGATGGTGAGCCCGATCAGGATGAACCACGGCCACGCAATCGGCGTCACGATGAGCGTGCCGATCGACCAGAGCACGGCCGCCACGCCGGCCACGATAGCGGCCGTCAGGTACACCGTGTTCCAGGGCCGCTGCGCGATCGTCCCAGGCGTCGAGGTCCCGCCGGGGCTCTCAGCGGCGCCGCTGACGCCATCGTTCTGATCAGAGTCCCTCATGGCGCATCGTTCAGCAACGCTCCAACGCGGCAGCGGCGTGCCGATCGCCAGGGTCGCTCGAGCCAACGCATCCGTCGACGCCCGCAACGAGCGCCCACAGGTGCTGATCCTCGTACCGTCCGCCACTGACGAACGCGGCGCGCAGGACCCCTTCCCTCCGCGCGCCCAGACGGCTCATGGCGACATTGCTGCGCACGTTATCGACCGCCGTGCGCGCCTCGATCCGGTGCACGCCCATGCTCCCGATCGCGAAGTCGATCATCAAACGGGCCGCTGATTGAAACAACCCCGTGCCCCATAGGGCGGGATCCATGATGCAGCCCAGCTCCCCTCGAAAAAACCCGGGTTGCATCTGCCGCAGCTCGAAGAGGCCGCGAGCCTCCGTGGCCACTCTCCCCTTCGACAGAGAACCGCCCCCGGCGATCAGCCCAGCCACGTGGGTGCCGTGACCATAGCCGTCGCTCGGCGACACCGCGCGGCCGCCGCGGGATACAAAGTCATACTGGCCGCCGTCGGCGGCAGCGAAGTCGAGATTGTGCGCCAGACCGGAATCAATCACTGCTACACCAACCCTCCGACCGGTAACCAGACCTGTCGTTGCATCAGGGAGCCATCCTCAAAACGGGAGCCGTGCGCCAGCCCAGTGATAGGGCGACCTGACAAGCAACAGCAATGGGAGAGCCACAACAGCCGGGTCACCCGTTGCTTTTGATAATCCACGTGGACTGTGAGGGTTGCGGCGATATTACGAGCTTGTGATCGAAGTCGTCTGAATTGTCAGTGGTCCGTTGCGAACCACTTTCCCACCTTTTTTGATGTCTGACGGAACGGGGAACAATTTCATAGCGGCGTGTGCGGCCGTGTATCTCTCGCGGAGCTCGCTGAGTATTTCGCGCGGAGAACGCGAGCCCGGCGCTCTCTGCGCGAGACACTCCGCGGTCTCGGCGCAAGTGCCGCGCCACGGGGTTGTGAAACCAGTTCCTGAAGCAGCTATTTCGGAAGCGATCGACGCATGTAGGCGATGCTGTCGCGGGCGATCGTCTGGGGGTCCGGCTTGTAGTCGAAGACCTCGACCGACACCCAGCGATGGTAGCCGGCGCCGGCGAGCTCACGGAAGATGGGGACGAAGTCGACGTCGCCGAAGCCCGGGCCGCGCAGGTTGGCATCGTTGGCGTGGAAGTGGCCCGCGGTCGGCGCGTGACGCCGGATCAGTTCGGCCATCGGCGGCTGCTCGCTGCTCATGGCCTTCACGTCGAGGTGCAGCACGAAGTTTGGATGATCGACGGCGCCCACCAGCCGTGATCCGTCCTCGCACGTATTGATGAAATCTGTCTCCGACGGAGACAGCGGCTCCATGCAAATCGTGACGCCGCAGCCGGCGACGGCCGGCATTACCCGGCGGAACGTCTCGACCGCCCAGTCGAAGGCCTGCGCCTGCGACACGCCGGGCAGCACCGATCGTTGCTTGGGCGATCCGAACACCATCAAGTGGCCGCCGAGATCCAGCGTGGCTTCCGCCAGCGCGACGAGGTAGTCGGCCGTACGCGCTCGCACCGACGCGTCGGGCGACGTGAGGTACAACCCGTCGGTCCCGGCCAGCAGCCAATGGAGCCCGATGATCTCGAGGCCCGTGCTGGCGGCGACGCTCAGGAGCTCTTTGCGGCGGGATCGATCGAGATCCGTAATCCGCGGCGCCAGGGTGAACGGCGCGAGCTCCAATCCTTCGTAGCCGGCATCCTTCACGAACCGGCACATCTCGTCGAAATCCCAGCGTTCGAACAGCTCGTTGCAGATGGCGAATCTCATACGTGGCAAACAAAGGTACTAGGGTGCCAGGGTGCCAGGGGTGCCATAGGTGCCATGAGTGCCAGGGTGCCGCGGGTGCCAGCCGAAGGCGGCAGTCGAATCATATATGATGCAGCCCCGGATGATTCAGTTCGATCGCGACCGCACGGCGAAGGATCTCCTCCAGAAAATCGATCGCCTGTTCGAGCTGTCCGCGGGAAAAATCCGCTCGCTCGAAAAATCGTGGACGCCTGCGAGCGGCGCGCCTGTGTTCACGAGGGCGGGACGCTATACGGCTCGCGGGTGGACCGAGTGGACCGAGGGCTTTCAGTACGGTTCGGCGCTGCTGCAATTCGACGCGACCGGCGAGCTGGAGTTCCTCGAGCTCGGACGTGAGCGGACGCTGACACGGATGGCTCCTCACCTCACGCACACGGGCGTCCACGATCACGGCTTCAACAACGTGAGCACGTACGGCGCGCTGTGGCGGATGGCGCGCGAAGGGCGCATCGACGCCGGCGCCTGGGAGATCCGGTTCTACGAGCTCGCGCTCAAGGTGAGCGGGGCGGTGCAGGCGCGGCGGTGGACGTCGATTCCCGACGGCGGGTACATCTATTCGTTCAACGGCGCGCACTCGCTCTTCGTCGACACGATCCGATCGCTCCGCGTGCTCGCCCTTGCGCATATCCTCGGCCATCGCCTGCTCGCGGAGCAGGACGCGCAGGTCAACCTGCTTTCGCGTCTGGTGCAGCACGCCCGCGCAACGGCGACCTACAACGTGTACGACGGCCGCGGCTCCGGGCCGTTCAACGTGCGGGGGCGCGTGGCGCACGAGAGTCTCTTCAACGCCGCCAACGGCACGTATCGAGGACCAAGCACCCAACAGGGCTACTCTCCGTTCAGCACGTGGACGCGCGGCCTTGCCTGGGCGATGCTCGGATTCGCAGAGCAGCTCGAGTTCCTCTCAACCGTGCCGGCCTCGACGATCGAGCAGGCAGATGAGGCAGGCCGCAACGCCGCCTGGATGATCGACGCGGCGCGCGCGACGTGCGATTTCTACATCGACTCGGCGGCGTGCGCCGACGGGGTGCCCTACTGGGACACCGGCGCACCAGGTTTGGCGGCGCTGGGCGACTGGGCCAGCCGCACGGCCGATCCCTTCAACGATCGCGAGCCGGTCGACAGCTCGGCGGCGGCGATTGCGGCACAAGGCCTCCTGCGGCTCGGGTTCTTCCTCAACCGGCAAGGGGCCGATGGGACGCGGTACTGGCAGGCCGGATTGCGCGTGGCGGACACGCTCTTCGACGCCGCGGGACCCTATCTCAGCCAGGACTCGGGACATCAAGGCCTCCTGCTGCACTCGGTCTATCACTGGCCGAACGGATGGGATCATGTGCCGTCCGGAGCGCACGTGCCGCGCGGGGAATCGAGCCAGTGGGGGGACTATCATGCACGCGAGCTGGCGCTCTATGTGAGACGTCTTGCGCTCGACCAACCGTACCTGGCGTTCTACGGGCCCCCCACACATGCCTGATCACGAGCACGAACGGCGCAATGCGTACGGCGCGCCGAGGCGAGCAGCGCTCATCACCGGCGGCACGCGCGGCATCGGCCTGGGCATCGCGCGCGCGCTGGCCAGAGGACGATGGGATCTGCTGTTGAGCGGCCTTCGCCCGGTCGCCGACGTAACGCCCATCATCGACGAGCTGAGGGCCTTTGGCGGACAGGTGGGATATGTCGCGGCCGACATCTCGGAACCCGCGGGTCGAGCGGCTATCGTCGACGAGGCGCGCACGCGGCACGGCGCGCTCAACGCGCTCGTCAACAACGCCGGCCGCGCGCCGCGCGTACGGGCCGATTTGCTCGAGGCCACCGAGGATAGCTTCGAGGAGGTCCTTCGCACGAACCTGCAGGGGCCGTATTTCCTGACGCAGGCGATCGCGCGAGACATGCTCGACCGCGCCCGCGATGACGCCGCGTTCCGGGCCGCGATTGTCTTCGTCACGTCCGTGTCGGCGGAGATGGCCTCGCCAAACCGCGGCGAGTACTGCGTCAGCAAGGCGGGGCTCGCCATGGCCGCCCGGCTCTTCGCGGTACGCCTCGCCGCCGGCGGCATCCCGGTGTACGACGTGCGTCCGGGGATCATCGCGACCGACATGACCGCAGCCGTCAAAGACGCCTACGACCGGCGCATCGCCGATGGCCTCGTGCCCGAGGGCCGGTGGGGACAACCCGACGACGTCGGCCGCGCGGTGGCGGCGCTCGTCGGCGGCGATCTGCCGTACGCGACCGGCAGCGTCATCCACCTGGACGGCGGGCTCTCGCTGCCACGGCTCTGAATCCCTAGGTTCGTGACGGCCCTCAATTGTCACGACCACTTTCGCGCAGAGAGCGCTGAGAGCGCGGAGAAGACAAGTAAGGAAGCGGCTGCCAATGCCCTTCCGACAGCTCGCGCGTCGCGCGAGTAGGAGGCCACGACCCTCCTGGCGCCGGCCGCAGGCCGGCACTGCCGGAAGGGCCGTCACGCAGCCCTTCTCGGCGGTCTCTGCGTCTCTGCTTGCCCTGCGTGGAAGCGTCTTCTCCGCGGGCGCCTGAGCAACGCCACTATCTAATCACTCGAAGGCTCTAGCTCTTTACAAAAGACAACAAGATCAGGAGATGCTCTTTCTCAACATCGAATCTCCTGATCTTCTGCTCGCCTGCTTTAGAACGGTTCGAGGAATTTGCGATGAGCGATGATTCATTCGGTATCATGAAGCATCGTGCGTTTCCGTCACTTCAGCTTGATCGTCGCGGCGCTGCTGCTCGCGGTGCTGCACGCCGCGTCCGCGGCGCAGCCGCCGGCAAGCGCGGCGCCCTATACCGTGCTCTCGCGCGAGGGACGGCGGCCACTCGCGGCTCGCATGATGGCGGGCCAGGAGATGTTCGCGCTCGACGATCTCGCGCGCCTGTTCAATGTCGTCGTCAGTGAAGATGCGGCGGCCGGCGGGCTGACCGTCACGGCCGGTACGCAGACGATCGTGCTGTCGCCGGGCCAGAGCCTCGCGTCCGTCAACGGCCGGCTGATCTCGCTGCCCGCGGCGCCCATTCGCGAGGGACGCACGTGGTACGTTCCCGTCGATTTCGTGCCGCGTGCGCTCGGTCCCGCTCTCGGTTCGCGCCTCGAACTCCGCAAGCCGTCGCGCTTGATCCTCCTGGGCGACATTCGCGCACCGCGTGTCGTGGGCCGGATGGAACCGCTGGGCTCAATCGCGCGGCTGACACTGGACGTCGCGCCTGCCACGCCGCACACGATCGCGCAGGACGGACCGCGCCTGATCGTCCGCTTCGACGCCGATACGCTGGACGCGGCGTTGCCCGCAACGACGTCGCCCGATCTCATCGCGAACATCAGGCCGGGAGACGGCCCGGCGTCACTCGCGATCGACCTCGGTCCCCGCTTCGCCTCCTTCAGGACGACGGATGCGCCCGGCGATCGGGGCGCGGCGCGCATCGTCATCGACGTCGTGGCCCAGACGTCCGACGCGCAACCGCCGCCACCGGGTCCTCCGCCACCGCAGTCGCAGGATCTGCCGCCGCTCATTGACCTCGCGCCCTCGGGCACGCTCCGCGTGATCGTCATCGACGCAGGGCATGGCGGCAGCGAGGAAGGGGCGAAAGGCCCGGGCGGTACGCTCGAAAAGAACGTCACAATGGCCGTCGCACGGCGCCTGAAGGCCGCCCTCGAAGCCCGGCTCGGCGTGCGCGTGATTCTGACGCGGGACGGCGACCAGACGATGGCACTCGACGAGCGTGCGGCGCTGGCGAACAACAACAAAGCGGATCTCTTCGTAAGCCTGCACGCCAACGCCTCGCTGAGGCCGGGGATGACCGGCGCCGAAGTGTTCTACCTGAGCCTCGACGAGTACGGCGACGCCGGGGAGCGGGTGGCGCGCGGCGAAAGCGAGCCGCTGCCCGTGTTTGGCGGCGGGACACGCGATATCGAAGTGATCCTCTGGGACATGGCGCAGGCGCGCTACATCAAGGAGTCCGCGGCGCTCGCGCAGGCCGTCGAAGCGTCGCTTCGGGAGCGTGTGCCGATGAGCCCGCGCGCGATTCAGCAGGCGCCGTTCCGCGTGCTCGTCGGCGCCAACATGCCAGCCGTGCTGGTCGAGATGGGCTTCATCACGAATGCCGGCCAGGAACGACAGCTGCAATCCGACGAGTTCCAGAATCTGCTCGTGCAGGCGATCGTGGAGAGCATCACGCGGTTCCGCGACGCGCGCAGCGCCCTGCGCCCGAGCGGGGAGCGGTGACGGGCCGCCCCGTCGCGCTCGGCGCGGCTATCGTCGTTGCCGCGCTCGCCGGTGTGTGGATGGCCGTCTCCCTCGCGCCGCGCTGGTACAGCCGGCCCGCGCCGCCAGCGGCAGTGGTGCCGAGCGTCGTGCCCGCAGGGCCGGAGCGGAAAATCAAGGCCACGCTGTATTACGTGTCCGAAGACGGCTTGTCGCTGCCGGGCGTGCAGCGCGAGATTCCCTTCGGGGACCCGATTGTCGAACAGGCGCGGAGAATCGTCGAGGCGCAACTTGCCTCCCCGCCACCTCCGTACGTCTCGCCCGTCCCGGCCGGGACGTCGCTGCGCGCCCTGTTCATCGGCGAGCGGGGAGACGCGTTCGTCGACTTGAGCGGCGAGGTGCGCGCCAAACATCCCGGCGGCGCTTTGGGCGAACTGTTCACGGTGTACGCCGTCGTCAACGCGATCACGGTGAACCTGCCGGCCATCATGCGCGTGCAGATCTTGATCGACGGAAAGGAAGCGGACACACTGGCAGGCCATGTGGACCTGCGCCGTCCGCTGCGGAAGAACCTCTCGTGGACCGCGCTTCAAACGGATAGTGACAAATGACCATGACCCGATTGGATGGCCGCGCGCCCGGACAGCTCCGTCCGACGCGGATGACCCCGGCGTTCACCATGCACGCGGAAGGATCGATTCTCATCGAGTCGGGACAGACGCGTGTCATCTGTACCGCCAGCGTCGAGGATCGCGTGCCGTCGTTCCTGCGTAACACGGGGAAGGGATGGGTGACGGCGGAATACGGCATGCTCCCCCGCGCCACGTCGACGCGGACGCAGCGCGAGGCGTCTGCCGGGAAAGTCGGGGGCCGCACCCAGGAGATTCAGCGGCTCATCGGCCGATCGCTTCGCTCGGTGACCAAACTCAATGAGCTTGGCGAACGCACCGTGTGGATCGACTGCGACGTGATCCAGGCGGACGGCGGCACCCGCACGGCATCCATCACCGGCGGGTTCGTCGCGCTGGTGCTCGCGCTGCAGAAGATGCGGTCCGCCGGCCAGATCAAGTCGATGCCGATCCTCGACCATGTCGCCGCAACGAGCGTCGGCGTCGTGGAAGGCACACCGCTGCTCGATCTCGCGTACGACGAGGATTCCCGCGCGGACGTCGACATGAACGTGGTCAAGACCGGTGACGGCCGGTTCATCGAAGTTCAAGGGACCGCGGAGGGGCCGCCGTTCGAGCGGCAGGCGCTCGACGATCTGCTCGCGCTGGCCGACGAGGGGATTCGCGAGCTCGTCGCTCTCCAGCGCGGCATCGTCGGCAAAATTTGAGGAGTTAGATCTCGATTTTTTATCGTTTGCGCGACACCGATATCAATTTGCTGTTACGTATTCGTCACCGTCTCGCACAAACGAGAAAATCGAGATCTGACCCCAAGATGCTGATCGCGACAACCAATCCGGGAAAGCTCAAAGAGATTGCGGGCATTCTGGCAGGCGTTCCCCTCGCGCTACTCACGTTGAACGATTGCGCTGTTATGGCGGAGCCGGAGGAAAACGGCGCCACATTCGCCGACAACGCGCGGCTGAAGGCACGGTACTACGCAGGGGCGACCGGGCTCATCAGCGTCGCGGACGATTCCGGGCTCGAGATCGCCGCGCTCGACAATGCCCCCGGCGTGCATTCGGCCCGCTGGCACGGGTCCGACTACGCCATGAAGTTCCGGAAGATTCAGGAGCTCTTCCGCGAGCGCGGCGTAAAAGGCAGCGCCGCTCGATTCGTCTGCCACATCGCCGTCGCCCGCGGGAGCAGCATCGTGTTCGAGGCGGAGGGAACCATCGAAGGCGAGATCGTTGCCGAGCCACGTGGTACGAACGGCTTCGGCTACGACCCGATCTTCTTTTACCCGGCGCTCGGCCGGACGCTCGCAGAGCTGGACCAGGCCGAGAAATCGACCGTCAGCCATCGAGGCAAGGCATTCACTGCGCTGCGCACTTACCTGCTCGCGAATCCCCGCTTGGCGGCTGGCGGCTAGCTGGCGGCTGGCGGCTGGCGGGAAGCTAGACGCACAACTGGCAACTGGCAACTGGCAACTGGCAACTACTGTCCATACAGAAATTCAATCGCATCGGAAAAGCGGCCGGCCCACGCATCTTCGGAATGCGTCGCGCCCTCTTCGACCACCACCAGCAGACGGCGCGACCCCAGCGCCGCAGAGCGGAAAATTGACTCCAGCTTTACCACGTTGTTGACCGTTTCTTCGTTGCGCTCTGGACGGCTCGTCTCCGTCGTGCCGACTCCCAGATAGATCCGGCCGGGCCAGCGTTCGACGCTGCGTGCTCGGCGGAGCACGTACTCTCCGCCGACGTAGAGCGATGGGCTTTCAATCAACAGCTTCCCGAAGATCCCCGGCTTGATCATGGCCGTGTTCAGCGCGGCGATGGCGCCGTACGACGATCCGCCAAAACCTGTGTTCAACGCGCCGGCCGCAACGGGATAGTTGCTGGCGATGAACGGCATGACTTCGCGCGTGACGAACTCCGCGTACTCGCGGCCGAGTGGATTGGTCGCCGTGGGATTGCGCTCGTCCTCGACGGGTAGAAACTCGCGTCCGCGGTGTACGCCGCCGTGATCGATCCCGACGATGATGAGGGGCGGGATCCGGCGGGATCGTACGAGCCGGGCGGCGGTCTGCGGCACGCGCCATGTTCTTCCCGCAAACGCGCGCGCGGGGTCGAACAGGTTCTGGCCGTCGTTGAGATAGAGGATCGGATGGCGGCCGTCCCGCCGTCCACTGACATGCGGCGGGAGCCATACCGTCACCCTGCGCGTCAGGCCGAGATAGAGGCTTGGGATTTCGTGAGTATCAAGCATTCAGGAAAGGGACAAGGGGAAAGGGACAAAGCAAAAGGGACAAGGCAAAGGGCATTTATCGCGGCTGGCGCGATTATCCACTACTTGTCCTTCCGCCTAAAGGCGGAAGCCAGAAAGAGAGAAGGAGAAGGCGGAATCCACAAGAGAGAAACCGAGGCGCCGGCCGCGAGTCGCCCACCGCCAGTCGCGAACCGCGAACCGCGAGCATGCTACACTCCACTCACATGATGAGTGGAACATTGTCCAGCCGGTTTCCGTCTCAGGACTTGTGAACGCATGAGCCACACGACGCTGTCGCTGCTCCAGGGCACGGTTGATCTGCTGATTCTCCGCACGCTGCAGGGCGGGCCGGCCCACGGCTACTCCGTCTCCCGGTGGGTGCGCGAGCGCACCGGCGGGGTCCTGGCCATCGAGGATGCCGCTCTGTACCAGGCGCTGCACCGCCTCGAGTCCCGGGGCTGGATCGACCCCGAGTGGGGATTATCCGACAACAATCGCCACGCGAAGTACTACAGCCTGACCGCAAAGGGGCGACGGGAACTCCGTGCGGAGGTCACCACGTGGAAGCGCTACGCCGCGGCCGTGTTCAAGGTCATCGACGTCTGAGGTAATCGCATGAGGCCGTTCGGAGTCCGGCGTCTGTTCCGCTTTCCGTCCCGCAAACGCGATGATGTGCGAGACGATGTCCGCGAGAAGTTCGCGTTTCACATCGACATGCGTATCGCTGACCTGGTGAACGCAGGCATGTCGAAACACGACGCGCACGCGCGGGCGCTTCGCGAATTCGGCGAGCTGGCGCGCATCCGTGCCGGCGAGGGCACGATGTCGTGGCTCAACATCGAGGAGATCCGCCGGGCGCTGGCAGGCCGGACTCTCACCTGAACGTCAACAACTCCGGGGCCGGTTTTTGCAACTGATATGCCGTTCAGCCCGTTCTGCTAAACTTCAGCCAAACAGATGCGCGCGCTCTATCTCATTCTTCCGATCCTCTGCATCCTCGCCATTGCGTATCGCTACTACAGTGCCTTCATAGCGGCGCGGTTGATGGTGCTGGACGATAGCCGGATCACGCCGGCACATGAGCTTAACGACGGGCACAATTACCATCCGACCCATCGCCTGGTGCTGTTCGGCCACCACTTCGCCGCCATCGCCGGCGCGGGGCCGCTCATCGGGCCGGTCCTGGCTGCCCAGTTCGGCTATGCCCCTGGGCTGATCTGGCTGGTGGCTGGCGTCTGCCTTGCTGGCGCGGTCCACGACTACATCATCTTGTGGGCATCGGTGCGGCGCGGCGGACGATCGCTGGCTCAAATCGCACAGTCGGAGATCGGACCTGTCGCCGGGGCCACGGCTGCAGTCGCCATCCTGTTCATCATTGTCATTGCGCTCGCGGGCCTGGGATTCGCCGTGGTGAACGCCCTGCAGCAGAGCGCATGGGGCACGTTCACGATCGGTGTCTCGATTCCACTCGCGCTGTTCATGGGTCTGTACATGTACCGCTTCCGCAAGGGACGAATCGCGGAGGCGACAATCATCGGGGTCGTCGGGATGGTGCTGGCGGTTGTGCTTGGGAAACCGGTGGCGGCGTCTTCGTTTGGACACTGGTTCCTGCTGTCACGCAACCAAATCGTCGTCGCGATGGCGGCATACGGCTTCATCGCGTCGGTACTGCCCGTTTGGCTACTTCTCTGCCCCCGCGACTACCTCAGCTCGTACATGAAGATCGGAACCATCGCGTTCCTGGTCCTTGCGGTTGTCGTCGTGAATCCGCATCTGCAGATGCCGGCGTTCAGCCGGTTCACCGGCGGCGGCGGGCCGATCATCCCGGGGCCCCTCTATCCTTTTGCGTTCATCACGATCGCGTGTGGCGCAATCTCGGGCTTCCATTCGTTGATTTCGTCGGGGACGACGCCGAAGATGATCGGCCGCGAATCGGACATCCGGCCGATCGGGTACGGCGCGATGCTGATGGAAGGGCTGGTCGGGATCATGGCCTTGCTCGCAGCGGCAGCCATGTTCCCGGGAGATTATTTCGCGATCAACACCTCCCCCGCCGTGTTCGCCAATCTTGGAATGCCGATCGTCCACCTGCCGGACCTGGAAACGGCGGTTGGAGAGAGCGTCGCCGGCCGTCCTGGAGGGGCGGTGTCGCTCGCCGTGGGTATCGCGCAGATGTTCAGCGGCCTGCCGGGCATGCGCGGGCTGATGGATTACTGGTATCACTTCGCGATCATGTTCGAGGCGCTCTTCATCCTGACGACGATCGATACGGGCACGCGCGTCGGCCGATTCCTCGTGCAGGAGTTTCTCGGACGCTTCTACGAGCCGTTGGGGCGCAAGGAGTGGATGCCCGGCGCAGTTCTGGCGACGTTGCTCGTGGTGTCGTCGTGGTCCTATTTCATCTGGAACGGCAGCATCAACACGATCTGGCCGATGTTCGGGATCGCCAATCAGCTGCTGGCGGCGGTCGCGCTGGCCGTCGGCACGACGATCATCATCAACATGGGCAAGGCGCGGTATGCGTGGGTGACGGGGCTGCCGCTCGCGTTCGTCTCGGTCACGACGTTGACGGCCGGTGTGCTGAGCGTCCGCGACAACTTCTGGCCAATGGCAACCGGGCCCAACCCGTCACTTCACTTCCAGGGCTACCTCGATAGCGTCCTTACCGTGATCATGATGGTCCTCGTCGTCGTGGTCCTTTCGAACGCGTTCTGGCGATGCACGCAGGTCCTGCGGGGACGTATCCGGATCATGCCCGAGCCGGTCGGGACTCGACGAGCCTAGTAGGCGATCTCGCGCAGAGCCGCGAAGAAGGCGGTCTCGCGCAGAACCGCAGAGAAGGCGAGCTCGCGCAGAGGCCGCGGAGAACGCGGAGAAGACAGGTACGCGGAAAAGACAGCAAAGAGAGGGCGGCCACCGCCCTTCCGGCAACTCGCGCGTCGCGCGAGCAGGAGGGGCGCGAGATCTCAGAAACAAACAGCGGGAGTTTCAAATGCGCTGCTTGTTTCTGAGATCTCGTGACCCTCCTGGCGCCGGCCGCAAGGCCGGCGTTGCCGGAACGGCCCTCGGCAGCCTTCCTCTGCGTTCTCGGCGTTCTCTGCGCGAGATCCGTACGTAACGGTCAACCAGCCTTGATCCAACCGGCTTCGCCATGGCGGTAGTGGCTCTCGCCGGTCGGGGCGAACTCGCCGCGCGTGGCGTCCCACACGAGGCGCTCCACCGAAATCCGCGGCCGCTCGATCCGCAGGACGTTGAACGACGGCTCCTCGCCGCGTGATCGCGTGGAGACCGTGCCGGCCTGGACGACCAGCGCCGAGTGTCCCCCGATCTTGTAACGCTCGGCCGTGTGTCCGATGTGACTGATGTGCAGATGGCCTGCGAGAAGCAAATCCGCCCCCGCCGCCGACAACTTTCCCATGGCCATGGCTGCACGGCCGAGCAGACGTGCTTGGTCGACGCCCTCGGGCAGATCGAAGGGATGGTGCGTGACGACGATGCGGATGAGGTCCTTCGGAGCGCCGGAGAGATGCGCGACGACCTCGTCGACCTGAGCCGCGTTGATCCGTCCTTCTCCCCACGTGAACGATCGCGCCGTATTGACCCCGACGACAATCATCTCCTCGTCCCGATATACGGGGGACAGATCGGACGTGATCGCATGGTGGTAGCGCGCGAGCGGTGTGAAGAACCGCGTGAATACGTTGTAGAGCGGCACGTCGTGATTGCCCGGCACGACGAGACGCTTGAACGGAAGAGCGTCGAGAAACTGTCTCGCTGCCGCGAACTCGGAGCGGCGCGCACGCTGCGTGAGATCGCCCGAGACCGCCAGGAGGTCGGGCGCGAGACGCGCGATGGCGGCGCTGAGCGGCTGCACGGTCGCCGGATTGATGCGTCCGAAATGAATGTCGGAGAGATGAACGACCACGCGCATGGGCCCTCTTCAAGGCGTGTCGGATGTTGCCGCAACGATCGTACGCAACGCGCGCTGACGTATGCGGTATTCCAGGGGCGCCTGCATCATGGCAACTTCGCCGTCGACCGCGACGCCGACGCGGCGGCGGAACACGTCAACTGCCACGGTCTCGGTCTGGAAGGCCAGGAAAGGAGCGGCCGAGCTGAGATGGTTGGTGAGCGCACGCATCGGCAACGCCAGGATCTCGAAGCGGCCGGCGTCAGGCGCCGCGAAGATCGACAGCCGCCCTTCGTCAAGCCTCGAGCGTCCTCCCAGTTGAAACCCTTCCATCTGGTACTGATTGTTGCCGACGAAGACGAACGGGGTCCGTACGATCACTTCCTTTCCGTCAACCCCGAGGCGTGCCACGACCATCCGATAGTTCTGCCAGGTCCGCACCATGGCAATCGCGAAGGCGGGCCATTTCCCGTGGCCACGCCGCTGTTCCGCTTTTCGTTCCAATACCATGCGCGGGTAAAGCCCCACGCTCGAGTTGTTGACGAAGATCCGCCCGTTCACCTCACCCACGTCGAGCGCGCGGACGTGGCCCGCGACAATGACCGATATGGCCCCCTCGAGATTCAGCGGCAGGCCGACATCTTTCGCAAAGTGATTGAGGGTGCCCATCGGCAGGACGCCGAAGGTCGCGTTGGTCTCGACAGCAACGCCGGCAACGGTGCTGACGGTGCCATCACCGCCGGCGGCGACGAGAACATCGCCACGTGACGCCACCTGGCGAGCGCGAGCGGCGATATCGCCGGGTTCGCGGACGCGTTCGAGCCGCGTCTGAACTCCCGCCTTGGCGAACAGTGTCTGGACTTCAGCCCCGGCGTCGGGCCGCGCCTCCGTACCGGAACGCTCGTTGATGATCACGCTGATGCCGCCGGTCCGCTCTGCCATGACCTGCGACTGTACTACGCAAGTTCTGTTCTCTCCTTGGAGCTTCCGCCTTCAGGCGGAAGAAGCTCTTTGTGGCTTCCGCCTTTAGGCGAAGATCCTCTTTGTGGCTTCCGCCTTTAGGCGGAAGGACAAGCCGCCCTAAGCCGGAAGAGTCAGCTCGCGAGTGCTCCCTCAAATTGACAACTCTGTGCAGCAACCGTAGTACTTCGGGTTCCTTCTAGACAGCGACCCATCCGCAGCCTACTGAAGAGTCTGCTGCGGCGGCACTCCCGAAAACGGTTTGTTTAGGTAAGGAAGGGGCATTCCGGCTGAGTGCCATCTCGACCGTCATTCAGTTGAGGCACCGTACCTTGCACCGGTTCCCTTCGATGACTGACCAACAAGAGTTCCCCGTCGTCGCTGTCGAGCCGGGCATCGGGATCAGGCATGGCCGGCCGCGCCGAAGTCGGGCACGCCGCGGTATCGATCGCATGAGTACCGGACGGCGGCGCGGCGATCGGCGCAGGAAGACCATGCGGACGATGTTGCTCGCGGCCGCGGCGCTCGCGACGACCCACAGCGTCAAGTCGAAAACCAGCCCGCTTCAGGCAAACGTGAGCGTATCGATGAACGACTTCCGCGCGCTTCAACCGGAGCGCGCGTACGACGACATCATCGCGGATGCGGCTGCGCAGTACGATTTGGACCCTGCGCTCATTCGAGCCGTGATGCGGGCCGAGTCGGCGTTCAACCCGATGGTCGTCTCACCCGCGGGCGCGCAGGGACTGATGCAGCTGATGCCTGCGCTCGCCGAGCAAATGGGCGTCGTCGATCCGTTCGATCCGCGGCAGAACATCATGGGTGGCGCGAGGTACCTGCGGTGGCTCCTCGACCACAATCGCGGAAATATCCCGCTCACGCTCGCCGGCTACAACGCGGGCCCCACGATTGTCGCCAAGTACCGAAAGGTTCCGCCGTTCCGCGAGACGCAGAACTACGTGAAGAAGATTACGGGCTTCATCGCGGACGCGAAGCGGGATGGAATCGTGACTAATGAATGACGAATTGCTGATTTGCGATTGCTGATTTTGATTGTCGTTTGGTCACTGTTTTCAATCAGCAATCAGAAATCATCAATCAGCAATTCGTAATAACATGTGTCCCCTTTATACGAGGACACATGACAACCGAAATCTCCAGACGTCGGCTCATCACAACCATTGGCAGCGCCGCGGCGGCGGCCGTCGTCGCGCCGCGAGCGGCGGTGGCCCGCCCTGATCGAAGTCGAGGGGGGCAAACGCGGCAGGCGACACCGGGCTCGGCGCCGACTGTCGTCTCGAACCCGCCACGCGATTTCGGACCCGACGCGCCGCCCACAACGTATTTCACCGATCCCGATGTCCTGACCGTGGACCCGGCGTTCAGCGGGCTCGTTCAGGCGAACACATCGATCAAGCGTCTATGGACTGGCGCGCTCTGGGCCGAGGGGCCCGCGTGGAACAGCCAGGGACGATACCTTCTGTGGAGCGACATTCCCAACAACCGGCAGATGCGGTGGCTCGAAGACGATGGGCGTGTGACGACGTTCCGGAGCCCGTCGAACAACAGCAACGGCAACACGTTCGACCACCAGGGACGCCAGCTCTCCTGCGAACACCTGACGCGCCGCGTGGTGCGTTACGAGCACGACGGATCGATCACGATCATCGCAGACACGTTTCAAGGTAAGCGATTGAACTCCCCGAACGACGTGGCGGTACATAAGGACGGCAGCATCTGGTTTACCGATCCGCCCTACGGCGGGCAGTTATACGAGGGGGCGCCGGACGCGAGCGGCGGGCCGACCAACGTGTCCGGCCGGTTCAATCCGAGAGCGGGTCAACCGGCGGAGATTGGCACATTCAAGCGGGAGCTGCCAACCAATGTCTATCGCGTCGATCCCGGCGGCCGCGTGGACCTCGTCATCAGTGAAGAACAGGTGCCCGATCCGAACGGTCTGACGTTCTCGCCGGACTTCAAGAAGCTCTACGTCGCGAGCACCGGTAAAGGACCCGGCGACACAGGTGCTGGAGGCAAAGGCGAGGTGTACGTGTTCGATGTCGCCGACGACAACAAGGTATCGAACCGGAAGGTGTTCACCGAGTGCCTGATCGACGGCGTGAAATGCGGGCCCGACGGCTTGCGATGCGACGTCGAGGGCAATCTGTGGGTCTCGAGCAATGCCGGCCGCGCGCTCGGGTACAGCGGCGTTACGGTCTGGAACCCCCAAGGAAAGCTTCTCGGACGCATTCGCATTCCCGAGGTGTGCGGCAACCTGACCCTCGGCGGCCCGAAGCGCAATCGGCTGTTCATGGCGGCAAGCCAGTCGATCTATGCGCTCTACGTCGGCACGCAGGGCGCTGGCCCTGGATAGTTCGTCTTCCTCCAGGCTCGGGCTTCTTCCGACAGTGCTAGTCCGCACCGGCCTCGCATCTTGTAGGAGTATCAGTTCCCGGTCCCGTACCTCACGATGGGGACGGCTCACTGGAAACTGGCAACTGGTAACCCGATACGGTAGTGTCTCAGTTAGGGCGAGTGATTAGCGCGCAGATTTTAGTGTCGCCGCTCGATCCAGTCCTCGTATTCTGCTAACATCGCCGACTCATGGACACCAATACGCTCCTCATCATCATCGTGGTAATCCTCGTCCTAGGCGGCGGCGGATTTTTCTACAGGGGGCGTCGATAGAAATCTCGTTCGAAAACTGGAGCGCCGCGCTCGTCTACCGACGCTTGCGCTGACGTCCCGCTCTCTCGCCCATATCTTGAGTGCTTTCAACATCGCATCGATCTGCACGTGGATCTGTGCGGTTCGCTTGAATTGAGCGCAGCCTCGTCTTGGATCTTTTCGATGTTCTCAACGATGGCGTGGAGCTTTTTCGGTTCAATCCCCGGAGCGCCGCGCTTTCCTGTGATACCGCGTGGTCCGGGCGGTTTCTTGACGTCACGGACTTGTTCGCCACCCCGTCTCCCCATTCCCATTAGCGTGCCATGCTTACCGGTTTGATACAATTGGCTCCGCATCCACAAGACGCTGCGGGTGACGGCAGCGATAACCGCCGGTCTGACGGATCGCCTGTGGGACATGACGGCAGTTGTCGAGATGATCGATCGCGCGAGCTTAGTTCCGGCCCCTCAATCAGAGTGAGACACTCCCCCGATACTGGAAACTGGAAACTGGCAATTGGAAACTTTTAGAACCTGATTCCTAGCCCGACCCGCACCTGGTTGACCTGATAAGCGTTCCCCGCGTTGAGGGCGGACGAGACGCCGTTCGCCATGATCTTCTTGTACCGGTAGCCGATGTCCAGAGCGACCGGCCCACCCTGCAGCACCACCCCGCCGCCGACGCCGAGCAACGGCTCGGTGCGGTTCAGGAAGGACAGGCCTGCGTCGATCACCGCATCGGTGCGGCCGCTGAACCCTGAGAGCCCGGTGCTCAACCGCGCCATTCCGGCCGTGGCCTCCGCATAGGGTCGCACCGCGGAGTGAGGCGAGGCGATGAAGCGCACGCCGGCTTCCCCGTACCACGCCGAGACGCGCAGGTCGAACGGCGTGAAGTCGAGCAGATCGAGCAGCGGCGGCTTGATGTCCGACATGCGGCCTACCTCGCCGACGATCTGGAAGTTGGGCGAGAGTCCGGCGGCGATGCTGCCCCCGAATGTGGACGCCGTCGACGAACCGAGGACCGAAGAGGTCCCGAATGTGAGGCCGCCGAAGCCTTGCACGGATGTATTACCGTCCTGCGCGCGCGCAGCCGACGGCACGGCGCAGAGAATCACGGTCGCTGAGACCATCAACAGTTGTCGCATGTTAAGGACACTCCGACGCTGGCGTCGCTCAAAAGAGCAACGGGGGTGCCAGACCGAAATGGGCAGAAAACCCGAGGAAAAAGCGCGGGAGCGGGTTCGGGGCGGCTCTGAGTGACGCCTCGGACAGACAGCTCCGCCGTAAGGCGGGCGCTCGAGAGCGGCGGCTGCACGCCGCATGAATCTAGTGCCGCTTGGCGCGGCGCTGAAGGCCTGCGTCCACGCAATGGTGACTCGCGATCACCAGAGAGTCAGGCGCTCCAGTCGGCATTCGGGTCAGCGGCGAGAGGGTTCCGCCACCTGAGACCGGGGAACCTCGCGAAATCGCCATCTGTCGAACAGAGCGTGAGGCCATGTTCCAACGCGAGCGCCGCCAGATGCGCGTCGGGCACGAGCCGGCTCGTCATCCAGGATGCTGAAAGAAGCGTGCTGAGGTACTGCGAATGCTCACGGCCAGGCAGTGGAATCCATGCCGGACCGCATGCCAGCCATGCCTCCACCTGCCGCCACCCTTCGGCGGGCAGGACCGGCTGTCGCACGACCAGTGGATTGGCTGCGAGCCGGACGAAAGCGAGAAGCGACGGCCAGGGCAGGCCCACGCGCGCCGTTCCGTTGAGCCGGTCATCGAGCCACGACCGCGCGCGCGCGTGTTCTGGCGCTGAATGGTTGGCGGCGTAGAGCAGCACGTTTGCGTCGAGCAGAATCACCGGTGGTCTTCGCCTTCCACGCGCGCGAGGACATCGGCGACGTTGTCCAGGCTTCCGACCAGACTGGACCCGAGGTCGAAGCCTTCGGTACGGTGGGCCGCTCGCGGCGCGGCCTGCTTCTGCTCGAGCGCCGCGAGCCCGGCGCGGAGGGCCTCGTTCACCACGACTTTGAGCGGGCGACGCCGCTTCCTCACGGCTTTCCTCAATGCCGCCGCGACATCCTCCTCGAGCGTCAGGGTCGTGCGCATACGATGATGTTATCGTTTTTGATGCCTTGATGTCAATTGTAAGGTGCCTGGATGCCTCCGCGCGAAACGCTCAGAACGGAGCGCGAAGACCGTCGAGAGCGCGGTACTACTTTTTGTCCACCGGCTCCCCTTGTTTTGGGTTGAATTGTAGGGCGGGCCGGAATTCTTTCGTGCTGCGCCGGCTCTGAGGTTGAGGGGGGTCTACAAAACGAAAGGGGAAGTTGCGGGAACGCCCCCCTTGTCATCCGTGTTTGCAGCGCTGTCTGAAATGCGAACGAACTTGAGAGACTGACGGTCGAAGGTGACGCGTCGCGCCGCCGTCCGGCACGACGCGTCCTCGAGGCTGAAAGCTACTTCGTCTTGAACAACGCCGAGATCGTCGTCGCGTCTCGTGCCGTCATGGTGACCCGATAGCAAAGACCCGCGGTCTTCGGCGTTTGCCAGTTCTGGATGAACTGCCCGTCAGATCCGGACGTGCCCGAATACCGCAGGCTGGTGCCACCGGTCGTCACAAAGTCGACCGGGTCCTCGGTGCCCGCCACCCCGCAGCCGATCTGCACCACCGCAAATCCCGTTATGTCCGTCGTGTTCGTGAGCTCGGTCGTATGCGACGCGCTCGTGTAAAGGTTGAACTTCAGCGGCACGGTCGATCCGCCCTTAATGGTGTTGACCACACCCGCAGTCATCGTCACTGGCTGGTAGAAGCCAGTGCCGAACCAGGACGTGATGGTCAGGTTGGCGGCGACGTAAGTGATGGCATAGTCGCCTCCTGCTGTCACCGTCCCTTGACCTATCGGATAGGTCCCGACTGCCTCGCCGAACACTCGCGTCAACGCTCCCGTCAGCGCGTCGCCGGTTACGAGAGTTCCCGATGTCAGCTGATAGGTCAGTGGTGGATCCGACGTTCCGAACACCTTGGACTTCGCATCCGCTGTGATTGTGAGCGACCGCTTTGTGATCGCAAAGCTGCCGGGCACGAAGCTCAGCGTGTAATCGGTGCTCAGGGCCAGTGTTCCCTGCTGAATTGCGTATGCACCGACGTGTTCGCCAATAGCTCGGACGAGGGCGCCGGTGAACGAATCGCCGCTCACGAGGGTACCTGTTGTGAGCGAATAGGTAAACGCCGTGGGGTCGGTGGTGCCATATATCTTGGACTGACCGGCATTAGGCGTTACCGTGACAGCACGCGGCGTGATGGCGAAGCTGCCGGGAACGAAGCTGAGCGTGTAGTTGGTGCTAAGCGCCAGTGTTCCCTGCTGAATCGCGTAACCACCCACGTGTTCGCCGGCCACTCGGACGAGAGCGCCGGTGAACGAATCGCCGACGACAAGGGTCCCGACGGTGGGCGCATAAGTAAAGGCTGTGGGCTCGGTGCCCCCATATACCTTGGACTGTCCGGCGTTGGGCGTTACCGTGACCGGGCGCGGCGTGATACCGAAATTCACCGTCCCGCTCAGGCTCAGGCTGTAGTTCGGGCCCGCGGACAGGTTGCCCAAGGTGATGGCGTAATTGCCCACGTTCTCACCAGGAGCCCGGCCAAGCTTCGAGGTGCCGAAGTCTGCGGCCAACAGCAAACCGTCGTTGGTAAAGCACAGCGCCGGGTCCGTCGTCCCGTAGACTTTCGACTGGCCCACGTCCGGCGTGATCAGCACCGGTTTCGGTGCGATCTTGTCGTGGGTCGTGCCGCTCGCCGTGTTGTAATTCTCGTTCCCCGCGAAGCTCCATCCGTCCGTCAGGTAGTCGCCCGCGGCGGTGTGCGTCGTTCCCGTCAGCGTCAACAGGCTCGCGAGATCTTCGGCCGACACTCCGGTGGCCACCCCCGTCGCTGTGTGGGCGGCCCCGTTGTAGATCGCGTCATACGGCGTGACGGTGACCGACGCCGTCGCCTTGGCGATCTTGTCGTGGGTCGTGCCGTTCGTCGCGTTGTAGTTCCCGTTCCCCGCGAAGCTCCACCCGTCGGTCAGGTAGTCGCCCGCCGTGGTGTGCGTCGTCCCCGTCAGCGTCAGCAGGCTCGCCAGGTCTTCGGCCGATACGCCGACCGCCGTCCCCGTCGCCGTGTGCGCCGCGGCGTTGTAAATCACGTCGTAACCCGTGACATTGACCGTCGCGTTCGCCTTCGTGAGGACGATTGCCGCCGTGCCGGTCGCGTTGTTGTAGTTCCCGGTCGTGTCGGTAAACGTCCAGGTCGCCGTCCCTCCGGGGACGTTCGTGAAGCTCGCCCCGAGCGTCAGACCGGAAAGGCTCACACCGCCGACCCCGGTCGCCGTGCCTGTGGCGCCGTGTGCGACCGCGTCATACACGCCGGTGTACCCGGTCACGTTGACGGTCGCGTCCGCCCTCGTGAGGACGATTGCCGCCGTGCCGCCGGTGTTGTTGTAGTTGCCGGTCGCATCAGTGAACGTCCAGCTCGCCGTGCCGCCGGGCACGTTCGTGAAGCTTCCTCCGAGGTTCAGCCCCGCCAGAGTCACGCCGCCCACGCCGGTCGCCGTCCCCGTCGCCCCGTGCGCCGCCGCGTCATACACGCCACTGAACCCGGTCACCACCACCGTCGCGTCGGCCTTGCTCAGAACGATCGCCGCCGTGCCGCTGGTGTTGTTGTAGTTGCCGGTCGCATCGGTGAACGTCCAGCTCGCCGTGCCGCCGGGCACGTTCGTGAAGCTTCCTCCGAGGTTCAGCCCCGCCAGAGTCACGCCGCCCACGCCGGTCGCCGTCCCCGCCGCGCCGTGTGCCGCGCCGTCATACATGCCGGTGTACCCCGTCACGTTGATCGTCGCGTTCGCCTTGGCAATCGCGTCGTGCACCGTGCCACTCGCGTCGTTGTAGTTCGTGCCGCCCGCGAAGCTCCAGCCGTCGGCCGGATAGTCACCCGCGGTGGTGTGCGCCGTTCCGCTCAGCGTCAAGCCGGCGCTCAGGTCCGCGGCGCCGACGCCGGTGGCCGTGCCCGTCGCGCTGTGCGCCAAGCTGTCGTAGGTGATGCTGTACGGCGCGACCACGATCGTCGCCGTCGCCTTGGCAATCGCGTCGTGGACCGTCCCACTCGCGTCGGTGTAGTTCGTGCCGCCCGCGAAGCTCCAGCCGTCGGCCGGGTAGTCGCCGGCGTTGGTGTGCGTCGTCCCACCCAGCGTCAGCCCGGCGCTGAGATCCACGCCGCCGACGCCGGTGGCCGTGGCGGTCGCGGTGTGCGCGGCGCCGTCGTAGGACGCATTGTAGGGCGTCGCGTGAATCGTCGCATCGACCTTGCTGATCGTCAGCGCGGCCGGGGTACTGCTGCCGGCGTCGCTGTAATTGTCGTCGGTGCTGGCGAAGTGAGCGGACGCCGAGTAGCTGCCCGCATTCGTCGGCGCGTCGCCGGCGCCGGGAGCGTAAGTAATCGCGACCGTGCCGTGGCCGGCGAGGTTGGCGCCGCCGACGCCGGCCACGCCCGCCACGGCCGGGTGTGAATTGCCGTCATAGGGGACCGCACCGGGCGAAAAGCTGACCGTCACCGTCGGGGTGGCCTTGTTCACGGTGAGGTTGTTGATCACCGTGCCGCCGCTGACGTAGTTGGTCGTGTCCGTCGGCGTGAAGGTCGCCGTGAGCGAGTACGCCGTCCCACTCGCGTTGAGCACCGTCGCCGCCGTCACCGGGGTCGCGCCGTTTGCGTAGCTGAAATTCCCCGGCACCGATCCGCTATCAGCGTTGAGCAGCCCCGTCAGGGTCGTCCCGTAAGTGATCGGGCCGAGCGGGTTGGGCGTCCAGGTCAGCGTCGGGGTCGCCTTGTTCACCGTCAGGCTGTTCGTGACCGTGCCGCCGCTGACGTAGTTGGTCGTGTCCGTCGGGGTGAAGGTCGCTGTGAGCGTGTACGCCGTGGTACTCGCGTTGAGCACCGTCGCCGTGGTCACCGGGGTCGCGCCGTTCGCGTAGCTGAAGCTCCCCAGCACCGATCCGCTCGTCGCGCTGAGCAGCCCCGTCAGGGTCGTCCCGTAGGTGATCGGGCCCAGCGGATTGGGCGTCCAGGTCAGCGTCGGCGTCGCCTTGTTCACGGTCAGGGTGTTGGTCACCGTGCCGCCGCTGACGTAGTTGGTCGTGTCCGTCGGCGTGAAGGTCGCCGTCAGCGTGTACGCCGTCGCACTCGCGTTGAGCACCGTCGCCGTGGTTACCGGGGTCACGCCGTTCGCGTAGCTGAAATTCCCGGCTACCGATCCACTCGTCGCGTTGAGCAGCCCCGTCAAGGTGGTCCCGTAGGTAATCGGACCCAGCGGGTTGGGCGTCCAGGACAGCGTCGGCGTGGCCTTGTTCACGGTCAGGCTGTTGGTCACCGTGCCGCCGCTGACGTAATTGGTCGTGTCCGTCGGCGCGAAGGTCGCGGTGAGCGTGTACGCCGTCGCACTCGCATTGAGCACCGTGGCGGCGGTCACCGGGGTCGCACCGTTCGCGTAGCTGAAATTCCCCGGCACCGATCCGCTATCGGCATTGAGCAGCCCCGTCAGGATCGTCCCGTAGGTGATCGGACCCAGCGGGTTGGGCGTCCAGGTCAGCGTCGGGGTCGCCTTGTTCACGGTCAGGCTGTTCGTGACCGTGCCGCCGCTAACGTAGTTGGTCGTGTCTGTCGGCGTGAAGGTCGCCGTCAGCGCATACGGCGTCGGGCTCGCATTGAGCACCGTCGCCGCCGCCACCGGGGTCGCCCCGTTGGCGTAGCTGAAGGACCCCGGCACGGATCCGCTCGTCGCGGTGAGCCGTGCTGCGAGGGTCGTTCCATAGGTGATGGGGCTCAGCGGATTAGGCGTCCACGCGAGCGTCGGCGTGGCCTTGTTCACGGTCAACGTCGTGCTGGTGTCCGACGATGGATTGAAATCGCTGTTACCCGAGTAGGTGTAGGCGATTGCGTAGGGCGTGGTCGACGCGGGGATCGTGGCGGTGGCCAATGTCCCGCTGAAATTATTCTGGTTGCCACTCAGGTTCAGCGGCCCGATGGAGGAGCCTCCGACCGTGACGGTCACGGTGCCCGTCAGCATCGGCGGCGCACTCGGGCTCACCCGGCCGCCAACTGAAATGGTCGATGTGCCATAAGTGATCGTCTGCGACGCACTGAGGCTGTCAAACGTCAACGTTCCTTTGTTCACCGTGAGGGTGAAGCTCTGCGTCGCGTCCGTCCCGATGCCGTTGCTGGCCTTGATGGCCAGGGCGTAGGGCCCCGCAGAGCCGAGCGCGGGCGTGCCCGCCAGGGTGGCCGTGCCGTTGCCGTTATCGGTGAAGGTGACTCCGCTTGGGAGCACGCCTGTTCTGCTGATCGCGGATACGGGGAAGCCGGTGGTTGTTACAGTGAACGATCCGGCGGCGCTGACCGCGAATGCGGTGTTGTTCGCACTCGTGATTGCGGGTGCCTGACCTACCGTCAGGACGAAGGTCTGACTGGCATTCGAACCGATTCCGTTGCTCGCCGTGAACGTGAGGTTGGACGAGCCGGTCACCGTCGGGGTCCCGCTCAGCGTGCCGGTCCCGTCGTGATTGTCGGCGTACGAAACGCCCGCCGGCAGCGCGCCGGTTTCGGCGACGGCGGGCACGGGGAATCCCGTCGTCGTCACCAGGAACGATCCTGGAGTGTTCACGAGGAACGTCGCGTTGTTGGCGCTCGTGATCGCGGCCGGCTTGTTGACCACAATGCCACTCTGTGTGCCGGCGATCGTGGCGGTCACGGTGTCAGTCGCGGTCAGCGACTGCGTTCCGCCGGTGTTGAACGTGGCATTGAACGTATGCGCGCCGTTGTCGCCGGCCACGAAGGCGTAATTGGCAGGGAGACCCGCCGCGCCGTCGGAGCTGGTGAAGTGTACCGTTCCCGTGTAGCCGGTGGCGGTGTTGGCCAACGCATCCTTGGCGGTGACGGTAAACGTGTGGGAGGCGCCGGCGAGCGTCGGCGACACGTAACCCGCCACGACGAGCACGGTGGCTGCGCCTGGATTGATCGTCTCAACTTGCGTGGCGTTGGTGAGGCCGGCCGCCGCCGCGGTGACTGTCGGCGTCCCGGCCAGCGTGTCCACGTACTTGAAGCTGGCGTTGCTCGAGCCGTCCGTAATCGCCACCTGAGCTATCGTGGTCGTGTCGCCTGCGTCCCGGAACGCCCCGCCGCTGGAAGACGTGCTCAGGTTGACGGTCAACGCCCCCGAGGTCGTCGCATTGCTCAGCGCATCCTGCCGCTGCACGGCGATGGTCGCCGATGTGACGCCAGCGGCGAGCGTCTGCGCCGTGGTGGTGAACACCAGTTTGGCCGCTGGACCTGGCGTGATGTTGAAGGCGGAGCTGGTCGCCGGCGTCAGGGAGGGAGGCGTCGAAGACGCCGTGAGCGCGTAACCGGTGCCTATCTTGTTGATCGACAACCCGCTGAAGGTGGCGACGCCGCCGACGGCAGACACGGTGCCCCCGCCGGTCAGCACGCCGCCGCCCGGATTGGTACCGATCGTAACAGAGAGCGAGGCGGTGCTGCCGGTGACGAGGTTCCCGTTCGCGTCCTGGACCTGGATCGTGACGGCAGGGGCGATCGACGCGCCGGCGACCGCATCCGACGGCTGGACGCCAAAGGCAAGCTTCGTCGCCGCGCCCGGCGTGATGTTGAAGGCGCTGCTGGTCGTGCCGGTCAAGCTGCCACCCGACGCCGCCAGGGTGTAGCCGGTGCCGGTCTTGTTGATCGACAGGCTACTGAACGTGGCGGCGCCGGCCGTTGCCGCCAGCGTCGTGGTTCCGGCCAGGGTGCCGGTGCCCGGATTCGTGCCGATGGCGACGACTATCGAGGTCGTGCTCCCCGCACCGCTCGTCACGACGTTGCCGTTCGCGTCCTGCACCTGCACGGTCACCGACGGCGTGATGGAGGATCCGGCCGCCGTGTTCGATGGCTGGACGCCGAACGCCAGTCGGTCGGCCGCGCCTGCCGTGATGTTGAACGTGGAGCTGGTCGTGCCAGTGAGGACGGGCGCGGTAGACGCCGCGCTCAGCGTGTACCCGGTGCCGGTCTTGTTGATCGACAGCGCGCTGAAGGTCGCCACGCCGTTGACCGCCGCCACGGCGCCGCCCCCGGTCAGCGTGCCCGTTCCCGGATTCGCGCCGATGGACAGAGAGATTGAGGCGGCACTGCCCGTTCCAGTCGTCACCACGTTGTTGTTCGCGTCCTGCACCTGCACCACAACGGCCGGCGATATCGCCGCGCCGGCGACCGTGTTGCTCGGCTGGACGCTGAACGCCAGCTTCGTCGCCGCGCCGGGCGTAATGTCAAACGCCGCGCTTGTCGCCCCGGTCACGCTGACGCTCGACGCCGCCAGCGTGTAGCCCGTGCCTGTCTTGTTGATCGACAGGTTGTTGAAGGTCGCCACGCCGGCAACGGCGGCCACGGTAGCCGTGCCGCTCAGTGCGCCGCCTCCGGCGTTGTTGCCGATCGCGATCGTGACGCTCGCGGTGCTGCTGATCAGGTTGCCGAACTGATCCTGAATCTGCACTTTGACCGCGGGGGTAATCAACGCTCCCGCGACGGTGGTAGACGGCTGAACG
>JBBQEJ010000052.1:0-30871 GCA_038320555.1 Vicinamibacterales bacterium
GCCAACCGTCTCCGCACCGTCAGCTACGGTGAAGAGCGGCCGAAGTACGACAACAGCCGCGAAGAAACGCGCCGGCTCAACCGCCGTGCCGCCATGGTCGTGCGCATCCTGCGGTAGCGCAGGAAAGGGGACAAGGCAAAAGGGACAAGGGACAAGGGAAAGTTTTCCCTTGTCCTTCCCCTTTTTCCTTAAGAGCGAAAGAGAGAAACCATGCGGTTCATAAATGCCTATCTGATCGGGTACTTCATCCTCGTCCTTGGGGCACTCGCGGCATTGTGGTATGGAGGTGCGCTTCAACACATTGCCGGGACCTGGGTTGTCATAGGCCTGGTCATTGCCCTCGGTCTGGGGATCATGTTGTCGGTCTCAGCCGGGAAGCCGGAGATCACTCGCGAATAGCTGGAAAGCCCGCGAGCGCCGCCAGCGTCCGCCTCTGGGAAGGTGGCCGCTGGCTTTTTTATGTACCGAACTCCTCCGGGCTGCCATCGAAGGGCTGCGCTAGGCCTTCCATGCTGACAGTCGCGGTTGGTGCTTGTCGCTGGGTATGAGCGACAGGCTGGCATAGCTTGTGAGTACACCTCAGCGCTATGGTGTGCCGTTCCGTTCTACGGGTGATGTTTCTCTGTGCCCTCGCTGCCGTCACGACCGCGTGCAAAGAGGAGGGAGGCGTCAAAGTCTCGAGCTTCCGATTCACCGGCACCAAGGCGGTCACGCCTGCGCAGCTGAAAGCGGTGCTCGCGACCTCCGTCAGTTCAAAAATTCCCTGGGGGCAGAAGCATTACTTCAGCCGCGAGCAGTTCCAGGCTGACCTCAAACGCGTCGTCGCGTTCTACAAGGACCGCGGCTATCCGGACGCGCGAGTGAAGTCGTTCGACGCGAAATTGAACGACACACAGACCTCGGTCGACATCACGGTGAACATCGAGGAAGGCGAACCTGTTCGCGTCGAGCGCGTGAACTTCAGTGGATTCGACCCTCTGCCCGAGCAGCATCGCAAGGCTCTCGAAGCACGGTTGCCGCTCAAGGCCGGTCAGCCGCTCGATCGCGCGCTGCTGCAGGCGAGCCGCGAAGCGGCGCTCGACGAGCTGAAAGATCACGGCTACCCGTACGCGTCGGTCAGAATCGAGGAAAGCCCCGGCAGTTCCGATCGTCAACGCGCCGTGTCGCTGACGGCTGACCCCGGGCCCATCGCGCACTTCGGGCCCGTCGAGATCAGCGGCAACGCCGCCGTCGGCGACAACATCGTCCGGCGGCAGCTGACGTACAGGCGCGGTCAGCTCTTTCGGCAGAGTGCCCTGCAGGAAAGCCAGCGAAAGCTGTATGGTCCCGAGCTCTTCGACTTCGCGAACGTCGAGCCGCTCCGCATCGAAGAGAAGCCGACCGAGGTGCCGACGCGCGTCACCGTGACGGAAGGCAAACATCAGAAGGTCAACTTCGGCGTGGGGTACGGAACCGAGGAGAAGGGGCGCGTGCAGGTGGACTGGAGGCACGTGAATTTCCTCGGTGGCGCGAGAACGGCTGGCGTCCTGGCGCGCTACTCAGGGCTCGATCGTGGTGTTCGCCTCAACTTCAAGGAGCCGTATTTTTTTGGTCCCCGCAACGACATCGCGCTCAGCGCTCAGTCCTGGCACAGCGACGAGCCGGCATTCAAGCTCGACACGAACGGCGGCCGGGCGACCGTATCCCGCCGCTTCCGGAGCGGCGGCGGGCCCGTGCTGGGATCGCGGCCGACAACGACCCTCTCGCTGACGTATGCCAACGAGCGCGAAAGCTACACCATTTCTCAGGCGGCGTTGGACGATCCCACGTTTCGCGACGAGCTGATCGCGCTCGGCCTGGATCCGCGCACCGGGGAGGGCCGAGGCACGCGATCGGCGATCAGCCTCGATGGCGGCCGCAATACGACGAATAACCTGCTCGACGCGAAACAGGGCTACGTGGCATCGATTCACCTGGAGCAGGCGGGTCAATGGCTCGCCGGCTCGTACGACTACTACGAATTGACGTCCGAACTGCGGTTGTACCGCTCGCTGAACCGCCGCATTGTCGCCGCGGGTCAAGCGCGGATTGGATCCATAGACGCGATCGGCGATCCGGAAACCAAGGTGCCGTTTTTCAAGCGTTACTTCCTCGGAGGCGCAACGAACCTGCGCGGGTGGGGACGATACGAAGTCTCGCCGCTGAGCGGCGCGGGCCTGCCGATCGGCGGACATTCGTTCCTGAACTTTTCGACCGAGCTTCGCGCCAGCGTGTGGCGCAGCCTCGGGGCCGTCATCTTTCTCGACGGAGGCAATGTGTGGGCAAACCGGTGGAGCTTCAACGTCAATGACATGCGTTACGACGTGGGTCCGGGCCTGCGTTATCAGACGCCGATCGGTCCTCTTCGAGCCGACCTGGGCTATCAGCTGAACCCGAGTCCGGGGCTCGTGGTGAACGGCCAGCCAGAGGCGCGCCGGTTCCGCTTCCACTTCAGCATTGGGCAGGCCTTTTAGGGCTCAGGGTACAGGCAATACACATAGATTATGCGCGCCACTCGCCGGGTTCTTCAGGTCGCTACGCTCGTCGGCACGCTCATGGTGGGCGTGCTGGCGCTCGCGCTGATCGTGTCGCAGACGCCGTGGTTTCGAGACTGGTTGCGCCGCTACATCATCCGGGAGTCCAAGCAATACCTGAACGGGCAGCTGACGATCGGCGGCATTGGAGGCAACCTGCTGTTCGGTGTCGATCTCGCGGACGTTGCGGTCGATGTGTCGGGCGAGCGGGTCGTTGCGGTGAAGGGCCTCGAGCTCGACTACAACGTGTTCTATCTCATCTCGAAGGGTCTCGTCCTCGATCAGATCAGGGTCGATCGGCCGGTGCTGCAAGTGGAGCGTGACGCGAATGGCTGGAATCTCCAGCGGCTCGTCAAGCGGCAGGAGCGAGAGGCAGATCGCGAGGGGCCCACGCGCACAGTGTCGCTGCCATCGATCGAAATCGCCGATGCAAGCGTTGCGATCAAGGATTCGACGCCCGACGGCGTGTCGCTGCCGCGGCGTCTCGAGAACCTCGATGTGAAGGCGGGTTTCGAGTACGCCCCGGTTCACTACAGCCTCAACCTGGATCACGTCAGCTTCCGCGGCAGTTCGCCTGAATTGTCGCTTCAGCAGCTCACCGGGAAGCTCGCGGTGCGGGACGACAATCTGTACCTGGACGGAATCACGCTGAAGACGAACGAGACGTCAGTGACGATGAACGGCGTCATCGAGCGATATCTCAGCACGCCGATCGCCAAGCTCACGACGACGGGGAATGTTTCGCTGCCAGAGATCGGCCGTGTCGTGCCGGCCGCGGCTGGATTCAACCTCCATCCTGCGATTGACATCAAGCTGAATGGTCCGTCCGACCAGCTTGCGCTCCAAGTCGACATCAAATCCGAGGCGGGGAACGTCCGCGGGCAGCTGATCGCGGACGTGAAGGCGCCGACTTTCACCGCCCGCGGCGCCCTCGACGTGGAGCGCCTGAACCTCGCGCCGATTCTCAAGGACCCTGCGCAGCGGACCGATTTGACGGGCCGCGCGAAACTCGACCTTGCGATGAAATCTGTTCCGGCGAGCGCGCCCGTTGTGGACCGATTGACCGGCACGTTTGCGTTCAACGGACCGCACGTCGCGGCCGCGGGTTATGAAGCGCGCGACGTGAGCGTGAAGGGATCGATTGCCGGACCACGGGTCACGCTCGACGGACACGCCGCCGCGTACGGTGGCACAGCAACCGCTCGGGGTTTTATCGTCACGCCGGGACCGCATCGCGCGCTCGCATTCGACCTGCGCGGCAAGGCCGACCACGTGAATCTGCGTGCTCTTCCCGCCGCGACTGGTGTGCCGAGGCTCCAGACGAACCTTTCGGTTGCCGACTATCACGTCAGCGGCGACGGGGTGTCTATTGAGGGGACGGCGGCGCTCAATCAGTCCATCGTCGAAGGTGCGACGCTGGCCGATGGAACGACGGCGGAGTTTGCGCTGACGCCTTCGACGATCTCATACGCGTCGCGAGGCACGGTCGCGAACCTCGATATCGAGCGCGTTGGCGGCGCGTTGAAAATCGACGCGCTTGCCAAACCCGCTTACAACAGCCGCATCAAGGGATCGTTCGAGGTCTCCGGCAATCTGCCTCGCACGCCGGCGGCCAGGTCCGCCACCGCCAGCAGCGATTCGGCCTCGGCTCTGTCCGCCATGAAGCTGGACGCGACGGGCAAGGTCAACGATTCCGAGTTCATGGGCGGCCGGCTTCCGGAAATGACCTTCGATGCGCACCTCGATCGTGGGGCGCTCACGGGACGCGCCGACGGCCGATTCGAAGGTTTCAACCCGGGGAACATTTCAGGCCGGAAGGAACTCGACGGCACGGTCACGGGCACCGTGAACGCCACCTTCGCGTTGCGCGACGTCACCGCGCCGATTACACCCGAGGGCCTGACTGCCGACGGCCACGCGAGCATTGCATCATCCACCGTCGGCGGCCTGCATATCGACAGCGCAGAACTCGAGGGGAAGTACGCGGCCCAGGTCGGCGACTTGACCAGGCTCACAATCGCTGGACCTGATGTGAAGGCGAGCGCCTCGGGCCGCCTCGCGCTCGATCGGGCGTCAAGTTCGAACTTGAAGTATCACATCGACGCGATCAATCTGCCTTTGCTGGCCAAACTGGCGGGCCAGGCGGATGTCGGCGGCGCGGCGGTCGTCGACGGCACGGTGACTGGCAATGCCGCTTCCTTGACAGCGACTGGCAGGCTCGATAGCAGCAACCTGTCGTACGGGTCGAACAGCGCGCTCGATCTGAACAGCCAGTACACGGTCGCGATCCCGGAGCTCGATTTCTCCAGGGCGAGGGTGCAGGCCACGACGGACGCGACATTTGTTGCGGTGGCCGGCACGCAGTTGAACGGCGTGAAGGCCGTGACGACGTACGAACACCAGAAGCTGGACTTCACCACGAACATCAAAGAGAAGACACGCGAGCTCGACGCGACCGGAGAGCTCATTCTGCATCCGGATCACCAGGAAGTTCACCTGCCTCAGCTTGCCTTGCGCACGCAGGGCGTCGAGTGGATCATGGCGCCGGGCAGCCAGGCAACGGTCAAGTACGGCCGCGGCCGTGTGGAGCTCGAGGGCGTGCGGCTGGTCAGCGCCGATCAATCTCTGGACCTGAGCGGCATGCTGGCGCTTGGCAGCGGCGCGCCGAGCGGAGCGATCGATGTACGTGCCCGCAACGTCGATCTGAAGCAGCTCGACACGCTCACACTGCAGAATCGCGGATTCACCGGCACGCTGAACGCGGATGCAAAGATCTCGGGTTCGACCGCGACGCCGGCGATTGACGGCAAGGTCGAGGTCACGAAGGGTGGCTTCCAGACGTATCACTACGATTCACTGGTGGCGAACGTCGCCTATCAAGGCACGCGAATCGGACTTGACGCGACGCTGCAACAGTCGCCGACCGAGTCCATCACGGCGAAAGGGTCCGTTCCCACCAGTCTGTTCAAGTCGAGCGCGAGCGGTGAGCACATCGAGGCCACACCCGGCGACACAATCGATCTGCAGGTGAAGTCGACCGCCATCAGCCTCGCGGTCGTGGAGGGATTGACCAGCCAGCTCACCAACGTCACGGGCACGCTCGAGGCGGATGTTCACGTATCCGGTTCGGGACAGGATCCGCACCTCAAAGGCTTTGTCGACGTCAAAAACGGCGCGTTCGCCGTGCCAGCGGCGGGTGAAACGTTTACAGGGCTCACGACACGCATCGAGCTGCAGCCGGAGACGCTTCGCATCCAGGAGTTTCAGTTGCTCGATCGCCATGGCGAGAAGCTCCGCGTGGCCGGGGAGCTCGCCGTGCATGCGCGGGAAGTCGGCGCGGTGAACGTCAGCATCGACTCGGACAACTTCGAGCTCCTGAAAAACGAGCTGGGCGACGTGCAGGTTCAATCGGCGCTCAAGGTTACCGGGGAGCTTCGGCGGCCCCGCCTCGTGGGCGACGTACGGCTCGACGCCGGACGTATCGAGGTCGATCGGGTCCTGGAGCTGTTTTACACCCCATACTCGGTCGAAGCCCTCCCGGACGTCGTCTCGGCCGAGCGCGCGGTCGAGGGAAGCGGCAGCGCGGAAGAAGCCACCAAGGCGGCGCTGGCGAAAGCCAGTCAGTCCGCGGCGCCGCCCGGAGCCGCCGAGAGAGCGGCCACGCACGAGAACGAGGCCGAGGCGGCGGCCCGTGCATCAGGCAGCATGTTTCAGGCGATGGCGATGGACGTCCACGTCGTGATCCCCGACAACCTCGTGCTCCGGGGAAAGGACCTGCGTCCCGGCGGTCCGACCGGTTCGGCGCTCGGCGATCTCAACATCACGGTGGGCGGCGACGTCCGCGTTCAAAAGGATTCGAGCGCGCCAATCACGCTCCTCGGCACAGTCAATACCGTGCGCGGCACGTACGCCTTTCAAGGGCGCCGGTTCGATCTGGCGCGAGACGGTACCATCCGATTTCTCGGCACGCCGTCAATCAACCCGATCCTCAACATCACCGCAACGCGGAAGATCCCGAGCACCGGCGTCGAGGCGAGCATCCATATCACCGGCACGCCGAGGGCGCCGAAGCTCGAACTGTCGAGCACTCCGCCGCTCGAGGAAAGCGACATCCTGGCGCTCATCGTGTTCAACCGTCCCGTCAACGAGCTCGGCACGGGTGAGCGCTCGTCGCTGGCGGCAACGGCGGGCGGCATCGCCACCGGCTTCATCGCCGCGCCGCTCGGTGAGTCCATCGGCAAGGCACTCGATCTGGATCTCTTCGAGATTTCGACGACGACGACCGAATCGGGAGATTTGGGCGCGGCGGTCACTCTGGGTCAGCAGGTGAACGAGCGGACGTTCATCAAGCTGTACCAGCAGTTCAGCGCCCACAGCACGACCGAGTTTCAGCTGGAGTACCAGCTCGCGCGCTTCCTGCGCCTGCAGGCCACGGGCGCGCCCGAGACGAGCGGATCAGCCAACCGGGTGAATCAGCACCGCGTGGAGCGCGCCGGGATTGATTTGATTTTCTTCTTCAGTTACTAGCGATTTTCGGTTTTAGGTTTTAGAGGGTTTTGAGGTCTTGGATTTGGTTTTGCGTGATGGGCACGTTTTGGCTTCTCGAGGAAAGCCTAAACCTTAAACCGAACCGAGAACCGAACCTAAGGACCGAAGACCCAAAACCTCAAACGCGAAGCCTACCCAACCCCAAGACGAGTCTCGTCAGTGTCGGCCCAATGATGCAACCTGAACGCGGGCGTCGTTGAAGCACGCGCCCCCGCCCAGATCAGTCAGGCTGTCGGGCACGAGCGCGTTGGACGTCGAACCGTTGTAAGTGCTCCGCCTCCAGAGGCCTTTCGGGAGAGAAACTGTGCCGGGACGGATGTCTTTGTTGAGCGCGACTGGACAGTGGACTTCGCCGAGATCGTTGAACACGCGCACGGGATCGTCGGTCGCCAAGCCGCGGACACTCGCGTCGTCTGGGTGCATTTGCAGAACGCCGGGCCGCTGGCGCAGCTCCGCAAGCGTCGAGGAGACGCTCTTTTCGCTGGCGGGGGAGATCAGCGCGAGCGGATAGCGTTCCGTCCCAGGGTCCGGCTGGTAGCCATAGAGGCCGGCGGGCGCGCTTTCGTGCAGTGCGATCGGGAAGAGATCGATTCTCTGATCGGGCGTCAAGGGGAACACGTCGGAAAACTGGATGGGGGCGCCGCCGAATGGCGGAGTCGCCGAGCCGGTTTCCATCAACTCAGCGGAGACCGCCGGCGGAAGCCGGCTGGCGATTCGAAGGAGCGTATCGATCTCCTCTTCGGCGTCGCCGACCCCCAGACGGGCGGCCAGTTCGGAAAACACCTCGGCGTTAGCGCGCGCTTCGCCGGTCGGCTCGATCACCGGTTTGACAATCTGCAGGCTGATCGGACCGTATCCCTTGGCGATGTCGTAGTTCTCCAGAAAGGTCGTGGCCGGGAGGAGCACGTCTGCGTACCGCGCCGTGTCGGTCACGACCTGTTCGTACACCACGGTGAAAAGGTCGTCGCGCTTCAGGCCTTCGAGGACGCGGTTCTGATCCGGCATGGTCGCCAGCGGATTGCAGTTGTATACGAACAGCATCTCGACCGGCGGGTCCTTGAATTCGGTCAGCGCGCGCCCAAGATGATTCATGTTGACCAGGCGCGTCGGCGGCTCCGGGGTGTCGTTCATCCACGCGGCGGCCTTGATACCAAAGGCAGCCGAGTTGCTCATCGAGAAACCGCCGCCACGAATGCCGAATTTGCCGCCGACGGCGGGCAAGGCGAGAACCGCGGCGGCGGCGCTGCCGCCGTTGCGGTTGCGTTCGAGCCCCCAGCCGCAGCGCACGAGTGCGGGAGACGCCGCGCCGTACATCTGCGCGAACTGCTCGAGTGCCTGCGGATCGATGCCCGCTTCCGCGGCCGCGCGTTCAATGGTCCACTCCCGTGCGCGTGCGCGAAGTTCGCCGGCGCCGCGCGTGTGTTCTGAGAGAAACCGCTCGTCGGCAAAACCGTGCTCGAACAGGTACCGGTGCAGCGCCAGGGCAATCGGCAGGTCGGTGCCAGGCCGAGGCGCCAGGTGCAGATCTGCCTGACGTGCGAGCGAGGTCGCGCGAGGATCGACGACCACGAGCACCGCCCCCAGTTTCCGGGCTTCGCGAATATACGGCACCAGGTGAATGCCGGAGGCGGCGGGGTTCACCCCCCAGAGCACGATCAGCCGGGCGTGGACGTAGTCGGCGTACGTCACTCCGGGCATCTTGCCGTAGAGGGCCTGGTTTGCGGCGCCGGTCGGTGCGGCGCAGACCGTGCGCGCGAGCCGCGACGTGCCGAAGCCGCGGAAGAGCGCCGCATCGTTGGTGTCCTGCGTCAGCAGGCCGTTCGACCCTCCATAGCAGAACGGCAGGATCGCCTCGGCCCCCGTCGTATCGCGGATCTGTTCCATCCGCTGCGCGATATGGTCGAGCGCTTCATCCCACGTCACGCGGGTGAAGACGCCTTGGCCTTTCGGACCCTTGCGCACGGCGGGATAGAGCAACCGGTCTTCGCCGTAGAGCCGCTCGTCAAAGCGGCGTACCTTCGCGCAGATGTATCTACCGGTCACAGGATTGGTGTCGCCGCCGTCAATCTTGATGACCCGGCCCTTTTCGACCGTGACGTCGAGCGTGCATGAATCGGGACAGTCGAGTGGACAGGCAGTCCGGACCGTGGAGTATCCCCACGTTTCAGCGCTGGGCGTGCGAGGCATGGGGAATTATCTCACGGTCCGCGGCGCGATGTCGCCGAATGCCACATCGAGAATTGGATACTGCGTCCAATCCTTGTAATTGAAGTGCCACCATTCGTTCGGTTCGACGGTGAATCCTTCCTTTTCCATGGCGGCGCGCAGAATGTCCCGGCGCGCGCGGGCTTCGGCCGTCCCGCCTTCGTAGGTTGGATACGCGCGAGGCGACATTTCGTCGTAGACGCTGGGCATCTCGACTTCCCGTCCAGATTTCACGTCGTACATCGAGAGATCGACCGCGCAGCCGCGGTTGTGTTTAGAGCCCTTCGCGGGGCCCGCGACGAACTCATGTTTCTCCGGCGGCGTGACGTCCCAGAACAACTTGGTCACCCGCCAGGGGCGGTATCCATCGAACACGAGCAGTCCGAAGCCGCGCGCCGCAATCGCCCGATGCACGCGGACGAGCGCATCAGCCGCCGGCCGCTGGAGAAACGCGCGCGCCTCGGCGTACACCGCGCGGCCCGCGAGGTTGTTGGGTGTGGCGTACCGGATATCCAGCTTGATGGTGGGGTCGAGCGTTACGAGCTCGACAAGGTCTGGCGCGCGAAAAGGACCGGTCTCCGTCGGTGGCGCGTCCTGAAACGGAAGGGTAAAGAAAAGGACTGCCGCAAGCAGTGTTCGCATGCGGCGATTGTATCCCCCGGAACCGCGAAGAGCAGCCGGTGTCCAAGATGGCACGACAAACAGAACGGTGCATTGAAGGGGGCTCGTCATGCGTTGGTCCATGTGGCCCGTGTCGATCTCGGTTCATATCGTGGTGGTGATCGCGGTGCTCATGGTGCCGCTCACGGCGGAGGTGGAGTGGCCGGCGCCGGCGCCGCTACATCGATTGATGGTGGCGACGAAGGTCGTCCCCGTGCCGGACTCTGTCGTTGCGATCCTGCCGACGACGCGACCCGTGCCGATCCTACCGACCGTCATCGCTGCGAACACGCTCGAATCGCCGCGCGACGTTCCCGCGCCGCCTGTCGGCCCCGTCTTCCCCAATCTGGCGCCGACGGGAACGGGGGCGATCGATCCCAGTCTGCTCGGACCCCCGGGTGATTCCATGCCCGCGCCCCCGACTTCGCCGCGACCGGAGCCGAAGCTGGCGCCGCCGGTTTTCCGCATCGGCCAGGGCATCCGCGAACCGAAACGAATTGCCGGCGCGCCGCCGGAGTATCCCGTCATTGCGCGCAAGTCGCGCATTCAGGGGGTCGTCATCCTTGAAGCCGTGATCAACGAACGAGGTACCATCGAACGGGTCAGGGTCCTCAAGTCACGGCCGTTGCTCGACGCCGCGGCGATCGCCGCCGTCAAGGACTGGCGCTATACTCCGACGCTGTTGAACGGCGTACCGGTATCCGTGCTCATGACAATCACCATCAACTTCACGCTTCAGAACTGATGTGGCGGTGGGTCTTCGCGCTGCTCGTCGCGCTGCTGGCTCCTCAGGAGCCGGGCGCGATCGATCCCTCGCTTCGCGCGGCGGTCGAGCGCTTCTACGCGACACAGGAGGCCGAGGACGTCGCAGCGTACCTGTCGCTCTGGGCGAGTACGGCGCAGCGTCCTCGGCCGGAGCAGCTCAAATACCTTTTCGATTCCGGCGACGACAAGTTCTCCGGCCTCACGATCGTAAGGGTTTCGTCGGACGGCGATCGTACGGTTGTGCGCGCGTCAGTCGTTCGCGATCGCACGAGCGCGACGGCCCGACGCCCGGACGGCTTGCCGATGACCTTCCATATGCTCATGGACGTCGCCCTCACGTTCGTACGGGAGGGTGGCGGATGGAAGCTCGTACGAGAAGGCACGCCGATAGACATGCTGGCCGAGGCGTTGATTGCGGCGCCTAAACTCGAGAGTCGCGAGACGCTGCTCGCGGCGGAGCCGGATCTGTTCTCTCCAGCGCTTGTCTCCGCGATCTCACGCCGAGCGGATACCTTTGCGCAGAATCGCGACTATCCGCGCGCGCAGAAACTGTACGAGCTTGGCCTGGAAATCGCGACACGGCTGAAGCAGCCAGACCTGCAGGCCGGCGTGCTCCAGAACATCGGTAACGCGATGTACTACCAGCGGAACTTCGCCGGCGCGTTGAGTGCGTTCGAGCAGCGACTCTCGCTCGAGCGGACAGCCGGCAACGATGAAGGGATCGCGAACGCGCTTCTCGGCGTCGCCACGGCCCACTACTCGCAGTTCGAGTACACGGACGCGCTCATTTCATACAGGGAGGCCCTGGCAATCCATGAGCGCCGGAACGAGACGCCTGCGATTGCCACGACGCTTGTGAGCACCGGGAACGTGCAATTCGTCGAGGGGGACTTCGCCGGAGCGATCGCCGACTACCGCAGGAGCCGCGCCCTGTTCCTGAAGGAACTCGACAAAAGAGGAGAAGCCCGTGCGCTCGAGGGGCTCGGCCGGTCGTTCGCCGCGCAGGGTGACTTTGCTGCCGCCCTCGAGGCCTATTCCCACGTTCTGGAGGAAGGCCGGAACGAGAACGATCGCGCCATGCAGGGCACCGCGCTTTCAAGCATCGGGCAGGTTCACTTCCGGCTGGGCAACCTCGACACCGCGCGAGAACTGTTCGACCAGAGCCGCGCGCATTTCGAGTCGTTGAGCGACCTCTCCAACGTTGGTCGCCTCTGGCAGGCGATCGCGTTGACGGATCTCCTTTCGAGCCGATTCGCGCCGGCCGAGCAGGAGTACAGCCGCAGCAATGCGTCGTGCGCGACCGCTCAGGACAGCGACTGCGTTGCCCGCGCCGTCGTCGGCCTCGCCTTTGCGCAAGCCGCACAAGAGCATTTCGAGCCGGCGATCGTGTCGTACCGCAAGGCAATGGCCGCCTTCACCTCGCTGAAGAAACGAGAGGATGCCGCGCGCGCGGAGCTCGGACTGTCGCAGGCTCTCGCGGGAACGCGGGATTACGAGGGCGCCCTGTCGGTCGCGGTTCACGTGCGCGAGGAGGGGACGGCGATCGGGCAGGACGACGTCGTGTGGCGGGCGCTCGTGGCTGAAGCCCGCGCGGCGCGCCGCCTGTCGAATCCGGCGCGCGCGCGCACGGCCGCAAAAGCCGCGGTCGACACCGTGGATCGGATGGCGCAGGCGTCGCTCGATCGGCCCAACGAGCCGCTGCCAGCTGACACCGTCGCCGCCTATGCCTTCCTGGCCGTGCTCCAGGCGGAAGCCCGGGATGCAGCGGGCGCATTCGTCACGGTCGAGCGAAGGCGAACGCATGCGTTACGCGCGGCGCTGGCCACCAACGAACGCGACATCGCTCGGGGCATGACGACGGCGGAACGCGAAGAAGAGCGGAAGCTCGCGGCGGAGATGGTGACCATCCGCGCGCAGGTCGTTCACGAGAAGGCACTGCCAAAACCTGATGCAGCGCGCCTCGCACGCCTGCAGCAGACGCTTGCCGCGGCCGTGGAGAAACGGCGCGCGCTCACGCAGCAACTGTTCAGGCGCCTGCCTGATCTGCCGACGTGGCGCGGGCTGGGTCCCCCGGCAACGCTGGACGAGGCGGCCCGCGCGTTGAGCACGGACGGTGACGTCCTCGCCGAGTTCGTCATCGACGATGAGGATCTGCTCGTCGTCTTGCTTGCACGACGTCCCGAGGGAACTGAGTGCCGCGCGTACGTCACGTCGATTTGGCGCCATGCCCTGGCCGAGCGAATCGCGCATGCTGTCGAGCCAGCCGCGCTCCGAAGCGTTGACGATTGGCGACTGGCGTCGGCCGAACTCATGAAAGCGATACCGGCGGACGCCTGGACCGCGATCGCCGGGGCGCCGCGCGCCATCATCGCGCCAGACGATGTGTTGTGGCGCGTGCCGTTTGAAGCGTTGCCCGTGGAGGCGGGTTTCCTTGCGGATGGGACGACCGTCATATACGCGGGCTCAGCAACGTCGCTCGTGCGCGTGCCTCCGACCGTTCCGCCGTCCGATACGATGAGTCTGTTGATCGTCGGATCGCCTGAATTGCCGGCCACTACGGGTGAACGCGTCAAGGCGACGTCGCCCGGATGGACGTTGCTTCCGTCGGGGGCCGGCGGCCCAGAGGTCGGCGCCATCGCCTCGCTCTTCGAGGAGCGATCCGTGACGACGTTGTCCGGAGCAGCCGCCACCGAAGCCTCCCTGCGGGCACAGGCGGGCGGCGCCTCGATACTCCACGTTGCGGCACCGTTCAGGATGAATGGCGCAAGCCCGCTCTTCTCACCGATTCTTCTCTCGCGCGACTCCGTCGCGCCGGATCCACCGGCGGACAACGACGGCGTGCTCGAGATGCGGGAAGTCATGAATCTCGATCTGCACGCGCGCGTCGCTGTTCTCTCCGATGGCGCCAGCGCGTCGATGCGAGACGCGGCTCCCTCCGCCGAGACAGTGCGTTGGGCGTGGAGAGCGGCAGGCGTGCCGTCGATCGTGCTCTCGCGATGGAGCGTGGATGATGCGGGCGTCACGTCGATGCTGAAGGAACTGTACGCGCGCCTGAAAGACGGCGAGCCGCCTGAGACTGCACTCCAGGAGGCACGCACCGCGATTCGCGCACGAGAGGACAGACGCGCGCCGTACTTCTGGGCAGGCTGGATGGTGGTGGGGCGGTAGCAACCGGCCGAACCCCCTATGGCTCGTTGATCTGGAACGGAGATCAGCTCGATTTCACGGTCGGCGCCGTCATGCCCGGGCCGTATCGATCGGGAAAGAAGTCCCGGCCGCGGACAACCTCCAACACGTTCTTGGCGGCTCCCACAAGCGGCACCGCGTTCAAACCGGTGTCGAGCGCACCGCTAATCACGCCTTTGCGCCGCATGGTTGACGCGACCGTGACGATCGCGACGGCGGCGCCAATCCATGGCAGCGATCGCGACACGCGTCTCGAAAGCCGCGCCCCTCCCCAACTCGTGATTCGTTGCGTCATCGTCATGGCGACCGTTGTTGCAAGGTTCATTCCCCGCTGGCCGACCTGAACCGCAGGCCGATCTAGTATGGTTATCCCGTGCACGTTGTCATCGTCGGAGGAGGATTTGGCGGGTTATATGCCGCCCGGGCGCTTCGAAAGGCCCCCGTGGATGTCACGTTGCTCGATCGGCGCAACCACCATCTGTTTCAGCCTCTGCTGTATCAAGTGGCAACAGCCGCCTTGTCTCCTGGCGACATTGCGTCCCCCATTCGGTGGATCCTGCGCCATCAGCGTAACGTGGAAGTGCTGCTCGCTGATGTCCGTCGCGTTGAGCCTGAACGTCGCACGCTCGTGCTGGCTGATGGCGAAATGTCCTATGACTATCTGATTCTGGCTGCGGGCGCCACCCACGCGTACTTCGGCCACGACGAGTGGCGAAGAGTCGCGCCCGGACTGAAAACGCTCGAAGACGCGCTGGAGATACGCCGTCGGGTCCTGCTCGCGTACGAGAGGGCCGAGCGCGAGCAGGACGCGGCGAGGCGCAAGTCCTTGCTGACGTTCGTCGTGATTGGGGGAGGTCCGACCGGGGTCGAGCTTGCGGGAGCGCTCGCGGAGATCTCACGTCAATCGCTCGCGCGCGACTTCCGGCATTTCGATCCAGGATCGGCGCGAACCATCCTCGTCGAAGCGGGCCCGATCGTGCTGGCGAACTTTCCGGAGACATTGCGTGACGCGGCGCGCAAGGATCTCGAGCGTCTCGGCGTCGAAATACGGACCGGAACCATGGTGACGGGTGTGGCCCCCGGCCGGGTCGAAACCAGCAGCGCCGCGATCGAGGCGGCCACCGTGCTTTGGGCGGCCGGCGTTGCCGCGTCGCCGCTCGGAGCGACGCTCGGCGTCGCGACCGATCGCGTCGGGAGGGTGATGGTGCAGCCGGACCTCACGATTCCGGCGCATCCGGAGGTCTTCGTCATCGGCGATCTGACGATGTTCCCGGGTGCCAACGGCAAGCCGCTCCCTGGCGTCGCGCAGGTGGCCATCCAAATGGGGAGGCATGCGGCGCGCAATATCACGCGCGCGATCGATCGACAGCCCTACACGGCGTTTGTTTACAGGGATCTGGGGAACATGGCGACGATCGGACGGGCCTCGGCGATCGCGGACTTTGGATGGCTGCGGCTGAAGGGGTGGATCGCCTGGTTGGCGTGGCTCTTCGTCCACATCATGAACCTCATTGGATTCCGCAATCGTGTGGTCGTGCTCGTGCAGTGGGCATGGGCCTACTTCAGCTATCAGCGGGCCATTCGGCTCATCACCGGGTCCGAACCGGAGCGCGAGACCCCCGTGTGAAGACGCGACCTGTCGAGGCCGTGGTGCTCGTGGTGGCCGCCGTCATTTGCGCCATTGCGCCGTTTCCCCCGGAGGCGGTTGAGCGCATCTACTCAGACCGGCTGTATCTGGACGTCCAGTCATTCCTCACGACGGCGAGCAATCAGTTTCCGATTGCGTTGCTCGACGTCGCGGCCGGATGCCTGCTCATAGCGGCCTGGATGATGGTTCGGTCGCGGGTACGTCTACTGGGAATTCGGCGGGCGTTCATCTGGAACTCCGTGACGGCCGTGAAGACGGCCGCGGCGGTTTACCTCTTGTTTCTGGCACTCTGGGGCCTCAACTATCGCCGCGTCCCTCTCGAGCAGAAGATCGATTACGATCGCTCCCGCCTGACGCGCGACGCCGCCATCGCGTTCGCGAATACAGCCGTTGCCGGGATCAACGCCGGTTATGCGGCGGCACACGCGGCACCGCCGGACCTGCACGCCCTCGACGCATCGTTTGCGGAGGTGCAAGGCGCGCTCGGCGCGACTCGCCTCGCGGTGACAGGCGTCCCCAAGCGATCACTGCTCACCTTCTATTTCCGGCGCGCCGCGATCGACGGCATGACCGACCCGTGGTTTCTCGAGATCATCGTCAATCCGGATGTGCTGGAGTTCGAGCGGCCCTTCGTGATCGCGCACGAGTGGGGACACCTGGCGGGATACGCGAACGAAGCCGAGGCGAATTTCCTCGCATGGATGACGTGCGTGCGCGGAGACGCCGGCGCGCGGTACAGCGGCTGGCTGGCAGCTTACCAACATACGGTGGGTGCGCTTCCACGGGCGGATCGGCCCGCCGTGAAGGCGCTCGACCCGGGACCGCTGGAGGATCTGCGCGCCATGTCGGCGCGCTACGACCGCTCGTCGCCCGTCGTGCGCCAGGCGGCGCGCGGCGTGTATGACGAGTACCTCAAAGCCAACCGTGTAGCGGAAGGGATTGCGAGCTACGACGCGGTCGTCAGGCTGATGGTCGGGACGCGCTTCGACGCGCGCTGGACGCCGGCGCGGCGCTGACGGACCAGCTCTTGCTTCTCAATGTCTGGATTTGGGGGTCGTCGCGTCGAGCTGGTCGAAATCGTTCGACGACACTGGCGCGGAAACGCGGCCGGTGCGAAGGTCATCAGGGCGGACGTCCGGATTCTCCGGGTGCATGAGCACGTCGCGCCACTTGCGCCACCCGCATTGATGGCACCGATACGGCTGTTTGTCCGTCAATACCTGACGGAGTCTTTCGATGACGTTACGTACACGTGATGGAAACACCCGCGTTGAGCCGCACTCGGGGCAGTTCATGAAACGTCACCTTTCGGGGGACCGCCGACAGACTACTATACCCGCGGTCCGGCCCCCCCGGGGAGGCAATCCCGCGCCGGAAGAGTCCGCGAAGGAGGCCGGCCTCCGTTATACCAACGACAGCCGTCCCGGCATCCGGCGCATCCGTCGCGGTTCGTCGTTCCGGTATCTGACTCCTGACGGCCGGATCATTCGCGATGCGGTGCAGCTTCGCCGTATCAAATCGCTCGTGATTCCTCCAGCGTGGAAGGACGTCTGGATCTCTCCCGATCCTCGCGGGCATCTCCAGGCTTCGGGCCGGGATGCGCGGGGGCGCAAACAATACCGCTATCACCAGAAGTGGCGCGCGGTCCGCGACGAGACCAAGTACGATCGCCTGATAGGTTTTGCGGGAAAAGTGCCCGCCATCCGCCGTCGCACCGCCTCGGACCTGCGGAGTCCGCACCTTACGCGTGCCAAAGTGCTGGCCGTCGTCGTGCAGTTGCTCGAGAAGACGTTGATCCGTGTTGGAAACGACGAGTATGCGAGAGACAACCAGTCGTTTGGCTTGACGACGATGCGCGACGGACATGTCAACGTCAAGGGAGGACGTGTCCGCTTCATATTCCGCGGCAAGAGCGGTGTCGAACACGACATCGATCTCAATGACCGCCGCCTGGCCCGAACGATCAAGGCCTGCCGCGACATCCCCGGCTACGACCTTTTTCAGTACCGCGATCAGGACGGCAAGCGGCACGCAATCGGATCCGATGATGTGAACATGTACTTGAGGGAGATCGCGGGGGAGGACTACACGTCAAAGGATTTTCGCACGTGGGCAGGCACGGTGCTCGCGGCGCAGATGCTCCGGGATTTTGAGGCGTTCGATTCCGAGGCACAAGCGAAGCGCAACATCGTCCGCGCTGTGGAGTCGGTCGCCAAAAAGCTCGGCAATACGAAAGCCGTTTGCCGAAGGTGTTATATCCACCCCGCAATTCTGGACGCGTATGTAGATGGGTCGATGCTGAAGACCGTCGCGGACCGCGCCCGCCGCACGAAGCTCAACGATCTCACCGAGGCCGAAGCTGCCGTGCTTGGCCTGTTGCAGCGCCGGCTGGCGCGCGAAATGCGCGCACGGGCCAGCTAACGCGGTCAAACCCTGGCCTGACCCCGGTCTGACCCCTACCTCGAGGAGATCCGGATGCCGCCGTTGGTGCCCTCGATGTTGATCGGCGGGCCGCCGCCGTTCATGCGGGCTTCCAGGCGGCGATGGGTCGATTCGCCGACCGTTTCGATCTTGATCCCCTCTGTATTGATACCGCCGTTGGCGACTCGTGCGGAGATCGTTGCCCGTGAATCGGCGGGCAGCTTCAACTCGATCCCGCCGTTCGTGCAACCGAGCTTCACGCCTGACTCCGCGACCTCAGACAGCTCGACCTGGACACCACCATTTGTCGTGCTGGCGTCAATGGGTCCCGATACGTCGTGCGCCTTGATGCCGCCGTTGGTGGTTTCGGCGGTGACGCTCCCTTTCAGCCCGGTCAACTCGATGCCGCCGTTCACCGTCACGAACCGGACCTCCAGCAGCGCGGGCACTTTGACGACATAATGCACCTGCTGTTCGGCACGGGTGAACAAGCCACCGGAATTGCGCTGCACTTTCGTCTCGATGCGCACACTTGTCGGCGAGGCCGTCTCCTGAATTTCGATGCGGTCGAGCGCTTCCCTGGCGGCTTCGGATGAGGCTGCACGCGCCGACTTCTCGGCAACGATCTCAACGGCGTGACCCGTCGACGGCTCCACGTCGATTTTGCCGTTGATGTTGCGGATCTCGAGGCGTCCGCCCGGCTGGAGATCGTAGGTCTTGCGCCACTCAGCCGTCTCTTTCTGGTTGTAATGCGCCATCGCGAGATCGCAGCCGGTGGCGGCAACGGACGCGACGACGAACAGGGGCAGAACAAAGACGGCGTTAAGGGCCCGCCTGGGCATCGTTCTCATGGTGAAGTCTCCTCGGGGCATAATACGCGGCACGGAGCGGCCGGGTTCAAGGTTCCGCAAGGTTCTACAGAGCTCTACAGGGTTCCCTCGGGTTCCAAAGGGGTATAATCACCCCCATCCAAAGATGTCGGACCGCAAGTACAGGCAGCGTGGATACCGGGACGAGCCACGAGCGCCGCGGCAGGAGCACAAGCCTGCCGAAAAGAAGGAGTACGCGCCGCGCGGGCAGCCGCCGACGGCTCCAAAGACCATCAACATGCCAGGATTTCGCGAGGTCGTTCGGTGCCGCGGCTGCGGCAACGAGCTGACGGTCGCGGTGGCGTGGACGGCGGAAGGCCAATGCGCGCGCTGCGGCGCGGATCTCCACGCCTGCGCTCAGTGCCTGAATTTCGACACCGGTTCGGCGTTCGAGTGTCAGCAGCCGATTCCCGCGCGGATCTCGCCGAAGGACACGCGCAACACATGCACGTTCTTCGAACCGCGGACGACCGTCGAACGTGAAACGAAGTCCGCGCCGCCGGCAAGTGCGCGCAAGGCGTTCGACGATCTCTTCAAGTAGCCGTGTGAAGATCCGTCCGCTCGCCTCTCTTGCGCTGGCCGTCATCACAGCCATGGCAACTGTGATCACCGCTCAACGACCGACACCGTCCCGCGCGCCCGTCGCCGGGTATCGTGTCGTCCACGTCTTTCCCCACGATCCGCAGGCCTTCACCCAGGGACTTGAATACCTGGACGGGGTGTTCTACGAAGGTACGGGCCTGAACGGCCGTTCGACGATCCGCAAGGTGCGAGTCGAAAACGGCGAAGTACTCCAGATGCAGAAGCTTGATTCGCAGTACTTCGGCGAAGGCATTGCCGTTGTCGGCAGCACGCTGTTCGAGCTGACCTGGCAGTCAGGTATCGGATTCCTTTACGACCGCGAGTCGTTCCAGCGCAAGGGCACCTTCACGTATCGCGGCGAGGGCTGGGGTCTGACCCACGACGGTCGCAGGTTGATCATGAGCGATGGGAGCGCCTACCTGCGCTTCCTCGATCCCGCGACGCAGAAGGAAATCTCGCGACTCGAAGTCCGCGACGGCGGCAGCCCTGTCGTCCACCTCAACGAACTGGAGTACGTCAAGGGAGAGATCTTCGCGAACGTGTGGCAGACCGATCGGATCGCGCGAATCTCGCCGAAGACGGGACTGGTGACGGGATGGATCGATCTGAAGGGACTGCTGAGCGCCAGGGATCAGGCGCAGGGCGTCGATGTCCTGAACGGGATCGCGTACGACCCGGCCGGGGATCGATTGTTCGTCACCGGCAAACTCTGGCCAAAGGTGTTTGAGATACGCATCGCGCCCTAGGTGGATGTCAGGTTCTACGGAGTTCTACAAGGTTCTAAAAGTTCTGCAGGGCTCAGCGCGGTTTCGGAGTTTCAGCTCTTGGACGTCAACACCCTACGCAGACTCGTCAGCGTCCGATTGAGCGATTCCCGCGCGATGCGATCCACCATCGGATTGGCGACAGGACGGACGACGAAGGGCACCGGACGGCTGAGGCTCACCGACTCGCACTCAACGATCACGCCATCCGGCACGGCCTCGTAACGCCAGTACGCGTCGAGTCGCCAGAGAAAGCCGTTGTCGTCCGACGGCGGCTTCTCGTGCTCCTGTGCGGTGCCCGCATCGGCAAGCTCCGCGATCCTCGTTGCCACACTGTGGACCAGGGCACGCGTGCCTGTCACGCGCGTGTACTCCACGACGTGCTCCGTGTTGTAGGTGACCGTGATCAGGCTCGTGCGCCGGAGCTTCATGAACACGCGCACCCGATCGCCGTCCCGCTCCATCAACCTTGACGCCAGCACATCGCTGTAACTCTCGGACTCGTGGCCGGCACCACGTTCGAGCTGATCGATTGCCGCATCAACGCTGACGCCCGGTACGAACATCGCGCCGACCCAGTGATAGATCTTGCCGTCGGCGACAGGCGCCGTGTCGATCTTGATGAGGCTGGCCGTGCCATGGATGACGGACTCCCGCCACCCGGATGCGAGCGCCGCCCGATCGTGCACGAAGAAGCCGCCGGCCGGTGCAGACCGCGCGGCGGCATACCGGGCATCGAGCTGTGCTTCGTACGTGCGCCATCCCGCGAGCGTTGACGGGGCTGGGCCCGCGGCAGCGGCCGCGGGCGTGAGCGAGATCATCAGCACCGCGGCGATCGGCGCGGACCGGAACACCAGGGCCTCGCTTCCTGTGAAGTTTACGCACGAGCACACCGCGATCGCGATCATGTTGGAGACAATCGGATCGATGTGCAGCAGGCCGGTACAGAGCGCCCGACAGACCGATGTTGCCAGCGAGTGATACGGCGCCGTTCAGTAAATGAAACCGGGCGAGCCGGAGAGCGAGCTCGCGCTGCGACGACGGCGGGCGATCGCGCCAGGTCCACTGGTGGTGCCACACGAAGTTATGAAGGACGGCGGCTTCAACCGCCAGGCCCGTCGCGAGCAGGTAGTGCCAGCCCAGAACGCGAACGAGCCAGGCGACCACGGCGAGCTGGACCGCCATTCCCGCGAAGCCGACGAGGTTGAAGGTGGTCCACCGCCCGAGCGGACGAATTGGCGTCATGCCGGTAAAGGCGCAAACCGGCGGCGGGCAGGCTCATGTCACGCTGGTTTGGCTTTCAAGACCCCGACCTGGATGAGCACACCCGTAAAATCGAGGATTCGGCGCTCGTGGACGATGGCGCCATCGCGCAAGGTATAGACAAAGGCGCAAAGGGCCTCCACGCGCCGTCCCGACGCCGGCAGGCCGAAGAAGTCGCCGTCATGTGTGCCCGTGACGGTTGTCACGACCACGGCGCGGTCGCCGTCGATCAGCACGTCCGGCGCCGTGCGCGCCAGGTCGGGAAACGCTGTGAACCACACGCGATAGATGCGTTCGATGTGATCGCGACCTTCGAGGACGCCGCCGGTCGGACTGATGACGACGGCGTCGCGTGCGTGGTCCGCGGCGAGCGCCGCCGCGTCATGAGCGCGCCAGCCGGCCTCGTGGCGCGTGAAGAACGCCATGATTTCCTCGCGGGTCATAGAGGGTCCTTTTGCGTAAGCGCGGGACGGTCGCGAAGTGATCGGGGCAAATATAGGCCTCCTCGCGCCGCAGTTCAACAGAAGGTGCCATATAATCCGCCCCGCGATGATTTATGCCGAAATGAAGACTGTGCGGCGGAGCGCGGCGGCACTGCTGACCTTGGGCGCATGCGTGATCGCCATGGTGGCGTCGGTCGCCCAGCGCGGCGCGGTCCCTTCGCCGCGGCCGGGACGGCAAGCCGGGGGCGAAACGCTCCTGCCCAATGGCTGGAAAATCGCGCCGGCCGGGCACCACATCCAAATCGGGGACCTGCCGCTCAACATGGCGCCGTCGCCGGACGGACGGTTTCTCATCGTCACGAACAACGGATTCACGCGACCGACGCTGACGGTCTTCGACACGAAGAACGAGCAGGTCGTCGGACGCGTCCCGGTCGACAACGCCTGGCTTGGCCTGGCGTGGGCACCCGACGGATCGCGTCTCTACTCGGCGGGCGCTGCCGAGAACACCGTTTACGAGTTCACCTGGACGAAGGGCGCTCTGAAAGAGGCGGGACGCATCACGATCGGACAACCGGAACGCCGCACCGGCGGCGAATTCCTCAATGCGGGGTTCATCGGCGGGCTTGCGATGGCCCCGGACGGCTCGCGCTTGTACGCCGTCCATGTCTTCGGGCAGGCCATCAGCGCGATCGATCTCCAGGCCCGCCGCGAGACGAAGAAAGTGACTCTGGCAGCCGAGCCGTACACGGCGGTCGTGTCCGCCGATGGCAAGACCGTATTCGCGTCGCTCTGGGGCGGGTCGAAGGTCCTCATGTTTTCGGCCGATACGCTGGAACCGCTCGCTGAGATCGCCGTCGGCGGCCACCCCAACGCGATGCTCCTCTCAAAGGATGGCACGCGGTTGTTCGTCGCGTGCGCCAACACCAACGCGGTCTGGGTCGTGGATCTCGCGTCGCGAACCGCGAAAGAGCAAATCTCGGTCGCGTTGTATCCCAACGCTCCTGTCGGCACGACGCCGAACAGCCTCGCGCTCTCGCCCGACGGAGCCACGATGCTCGTCGCCAACGCGGACAACAATACGGTTGCGATCGTGGACATCAGGACAGCTGGTGCGAGCGAAGTCCAGGGATGGGTTCCCGTCGGCTGGTACCCGACGTCGGTCCTCTTTTCACGCGACGGCTCGCGTTTCTTCGTGCTGAACGGCAAGGGGCTGGCGAGCGAGCCCAATCCCCGTGGACCGCAACCCGGCGGCGTGCGGGTTGAAGGCCGTTACATCGGCAATCTGCTGCAGGGCGCGCTCTCGGTGGTGCCTGTGCCCGATGCCGCAACGCGTACCGCGATGACACGCCGCGTGATCGAACTGACGCCCTACAAAGACGTTACGCGCCTCTCTCCGGCCGACGCGCCGGTCGCGAGCCCGATCCCTCGCCGGGTCGGCGGCTCGTCGCCGATCACGCACGTCTTCTACATCGTGCGGGAGAACCGTACGTACGATCAGGTCCTGGGCGACATCGTGCGCGGAAACGGGGATCCTTCGCTGACGCTCTTCGGCGAAGAGATCACGCCGAACGCGCACGCCCTCGCGCGCGAGTTCACCCAGTTCGACAACTTCTACGTCGACGCCGAGGTCAGCTACGACGGTCACGCATTCTCGATGGGCGCGTACGCGACTGACGTTGCCGAGAAATTGTGGCCGACAAACTATGGCGGTCGCGGCACGCCGTACCTGAGCGAAGGGGGATTCAACATCCGGGGCCAATACGGCAATTTCTCGGCGCCCCCCCTCGGCTATCTCTGGGACTCTGCCAAGCGCGCCGGTGTCTCCGTGCGCAGCTACGGGGAATTTGCGTCGTGGCGCCGGCGCGGCGGGGAAGTGTACGCCGCCGTGCCGGGACTCGAGGGCCTCGTCCATCCGTCGTATCCGCCGTTCGATCTCGGGGTGCCTGATCAACAACGGGCGGACATCTGGCTGGAAGAATTCCGCAAGTTCGAGAGCGAGGGCAGCCTGCCGCGGCTGTCGATTATCCGGCTGGGAAACGATCACACCAGCGGCACCTCTCCGGGCTCTCCAACCCCTCGCGCGATGGTCGCGGACAACGACCTTGCGCTTGGGCGCGTGGTCGAAGCTATTTCACACAGCCGCTATTGGAAGGACTCGGCCATCTTCGTGCTCGAAGACGACGCGCAGAACGGGCCGGATCACGTGGATGCTCACCGCTCGGTGCTCCTCGCTATCAGCCCGTTCTCGCGCCGGCGGACGCTTGATAGCACGCTCTATACGACCTCGGGTGTGCTGCGTACGATGGAATTGATTCTCGCATTACCGCCGATGAGCCAGTACGACGCGTCCGCGACGCCGATGTATCAGGCATTTCAGCCTGGCGCCGACCTCACCTCGTTTTCCCACCGTCCGGCACGCGTATCGCTCGACGAGAAGAACGACTGGTCATCGCCGGGCGCCCGGGCGTCGTTGCGCATGAACCTGCAGGACGCCGATATGGCACCCGAGCTGGAGTTCAACGAGATCCTCTGGCAATCCGTGCGAGGCCCCGCATCGGTCATGCCGCCTCCACGGCGCACTGGTTTCATCCGGCCTATCGGAGACGATGATGACGCGGCGGACGCGAAGCGAGCGCGTGATCGCGAACGGGAGCGTGAGCCGTGACCCGGCCCGGCGTGCGATGCGCGTGAGGGGCGCGCGAGACGGGGACCGGACATTTGTCCTCGAAACAGCGGCGCGGCTTGCTGCGTTCGGTCCGCCGCGGTGGCGGACGAGGGAAGAGATCGTCGAGGCAGAAGCGCGCACCCTCCGCGATTTCTTCGAATCGTCGGACGAGGGATCGAGGTTGCTGATTGTCGAGACGGGCGAGCGGCGGCTGGGATTCGCGCTGCTCGAGGAGCTTCGCGACTACTTTACGCTGGATCGACACGGCCACGTCGGTATCCTGGCGGTCACCGACGAAGCCGAAGGGCTCGGCGCGGGCGGCGCGCTGATTCGCGCGGCCGAGGCCTGGGCCCGCGAGCGTGGGTATCGAACGCTCACCTTGAACGTGTTCAGCGGAAACAGTCACGCGCGCGAGGTGTACGAACATCTCGGCTTCGAGCCCGATACGATCAAGTACATCAAGGCGCTTTGACGATGAGGGACTACGGAACAGCAGTCCCTGCAGCCTCACTTGTCACGAGTCTCGCGCAGAGAGCGCTGGGCACGCGGAGAAGACAAGCAAGAAACGGCTGCTACTGCTCTTCCGGGAGCTCGCGCTTCGCGCGAGCTCCCGGAAGGGGCGTCATGCAGCCTTTGTCCGCGTTCTCTGCGGCTCTGCGCGAGATCGTCTTCTCCGCGCATTCCTGAGCAACGCGAACTTTCTACTCGCTCGCCAGCGCCAACATCGGATCAATCCTCGTCACACGTCGAGCCGGCAGGAAGCTCGCGATCAGGCTGGCAATGGCCAGGGTCGCGATCACGGCGGCGAACACGGCCGTGTCGCGCGGGTTTACGTGATACAGGACCGGCTGCAGCGCGCCGGATGCAAGGAGCGCGAGCCCCAACCCCAGGAAGAGGCCAACGACGAGCTGAGCCACGCTCTTCCGCATGACGAGCAGGATCAGGTGCGCCCGTTGGGCGCCAAGCGCCGAGCGCACGCCCATCTCACGCGTGCGCTGGGTCACGGCGAACGACATCACGCCGTAAAGCCCCGCGGCGGCCAGGAACAGCGCACAGAAGCCGAACGCCATGAAGAATGTCCCGAAGACTGTATAGAACCACGTCTGCCGATCGATGACGCGCCGCAGCGTGCTCAGTTCGTAGATCGCCAGATCCGGGTCGAGTGAGGTGACGGCGGAACGAATCAGGGACGTGATGGCACTTGGCTCCCCGCGCGTGCGAACCGCAATCCGCACGCCGTTGGCGACATCACTCTGCGAGATGGGGATGTAGTAACCGACCGAGCTGGCGTTGTTGTTGCCGATGCCTTCCATGATCAGATCAGGGACGACGCCGACGACCGTCAGCCAGGGTTCCTTCGAGCCCGGCCGGATGCGCTTCATCTGATGCCCGATGGGGTCGAGGTTCTGGAAATGGGTCCGCGCGAACGATTCGTTGATGATGGCGACCGGCTGACTCGTGGCGACATCGGCCGGGGTGAACTCGCGCCCGCTCAACAAACTGGTCTGGAACGTCTCGAAGTAGCCGGCCGTGACGATGCCCTCGCGGGCGAGCGGATAATCAGCATTCTGAGGGTACGCCTTGCCCTCGATCTGCACCGGAATCACGCCGTTGCCGGCGGCCGGCAGCCCGTCGGACAGCGTGGCGGCCTCGACGCCGGGAACTTCCCGCATCCTGGGCAGCAGCTGCTCGAAGAATCGAATGCTTGCGGCCGAATCCGGATAGGTCGCGCGCGGCAGATCGATACGCGCGGTCAGCACGTTGTCGATCGCAAACGGCATCCGCACGTTCGTCAGCTGAACGACGCTCTTGATCATCAGGCCGGCGGCGATCAGGAGCCCGCACGAGACCGCCAGCTCCGCGACGACGAGTCCGCTGCTGAATTTGCCGAGACGCGCGCTCGTCGACGATCGGCTGTCGTCTTTCAGCGCCGCGCCGGCGCTCACCCGTGCCGCATGCATCGCGGGAAGCGTTCCGGCGAAGACGCTCGCGAGCACAATCAGGCCCAGGACGAACAGCATCACGCGGTAATCCAGCTCGAAGGTGATCCAGAACGGCGGCGGGTTGACCGACAGCGCCTGTGTGAACCACCGCATGCCAAAGAGGCTGAGGAGGATGCCGATCGCGCCCCCAGCCGTCGCGAGGACAAGGACCTCTGTCAGGTGCTGCCGAACGACGCGGTGCCGGCCGGCGCCGAGCGCCATGCGCACGGCGACTTCGCGGCGCCGCAGGGACGCTCGGGCGACGAGCAGGTTGGACACATTGACGCAGGCGATGAGGAGCACACCGATGCCGGCGCCGAGCATCGTGTACAGGAGACCGTAGATTTCCGGACCCAGGATCGTCTTGGCGTAGGGCATCACGTCGGCGCCGACACCTCGGTTCGTCGCCGGGAAGTCCTTCTCGAGCTGCGAGGCTATCGTCGCAGCCTGCACCTTCGCCTGGTCGATGGTGACACCGGGCTTCAGGCGCGCGATGACCTGGTAGGCTGGGCTCTGGCCTCGTGGCGTGGCCGTGGGATCGATCGCGAGCGGTGCCCACAGCGATTCCCTGATCGGGAACGCGAATTTCTCGGGCATGACGCCGACGACGGTGCGTGGCACGCCGTTGGTCTTGATGGTCTTGCCGATGATGTCCTGCGAACTGCCGTATCGATCGCGCCAGAGGTCGTAGCCGAGAAGCACAATAGGTTCCCCGCCGATCCGATCGTCGCCGTCGCGGAAGCCGCGCCCGTACAGCGGCTGGACGCCGATCGCCTCGAACGCCGCGACGGTCAACAAGCCGCCGCTGAACCGTTCGGGCCGGCCTTCCTCGGTCGACAGATTCATCGCTGAGAATCCGTACGGGCCGAATTTCTCGAATGAGGTCTGCCGCTCCTTCCAGATCGCCAGGTCCTGAACGCTGATGGGCTGCCGCGGCTGGTTCTGTGTTGGGTTGGTGCCGACCACCGCCACGACGCGGTCCGCGTCGGGGAATGGAAGGCCCTTGAACAGGCCGCCATTGACCACGCAGAAGACCGTCGTGCTGAGACCGATCCCCAACCCGAGCGTCAATACCGCCACAATCGACAGCGTCGGGTATTTGACGAGCATCCTGACGCCGGAACGGAGATCGGTAAATAACTGATTCATAGAGACTAATAACGAGTGTGGCGGTGCGCTGGTTCGCTTATTTGAGGAGGTATCCCTCACGAATCCAGCCGGCGCAAGGGCCTCGTCAGACACGTCGGACCTCCGCCCCCCTTGACGCTGATATCGTCCCCTTCGTATACCGTGACGTGCGCACCCGCGCGCTCCAGGCGCGCGCGGGTGGCCGGATTGCCCGCAAGCATGAGGCAGCGCCGCGGCGCGATGGCGAGCACGTTCGCACCCATGCTCTCGAACTCCTCGTCCGGTACTTCCACGAGCGCGATGCCACGATCCAGCAATCGTTCCCGAAAGCCCACTGGCATCAACGGCGAGTAGACCAGGGCAAGATCGTAATCGATCGGGCTGACGATCGACATCAGGTGAAACACGTCTGACGGTCCGCGCCAGTGCGGCAGTGGCACAACGATCAGTTCGTCGATGGAGCCTTCCAGCAGCGCCAGCAATTGCTCGATGCCGTTATCGTTCGTCCGATACCCTCGACCGACCGCGATCGTCCGGCGATCGAGCCAGACGACATCGCCGCCTTCGAGGCGCCCCGGCAGCGCAATAGAGCCGGCGATTGGATAGCCCATCGCGCCGAATGCGGCCTCCTGCGACCGCGGCTCACCCTGGCGCAGCGGCTTGCCCATGCTGCAGAGGATCACGCCGCGATCGCAGACGATCGATGCGTCCCTGACGTAGATCGAATCCAGGCCGGCCCCTGGAGATGGCGGCAGGAAGTGCAGCGACGCGCCGCATTCGCCCAGCAGTTGGGCGAAACGATCGTACTGCCGGACGGCGTTCTCGAAATCCGGCGCCGAGGTGAAGTTCAAGGCCCGCCATTCTTCCGCGATGGTCTGCGGACTGCCGAATGCGTCGCGCGCATGCTTGAGGACGAGGTGAGACAGGGTACCGATCTCTGACTGCGCGGTCTCCTTCACGATCGAACCCAGACGTAGACGGGCAACCCCGCGATGAGCAGGAGGAAGCCCCAGTACACGACCTCGGCGCCGGCGCCGCCGATGGCCCAGAGCGAATACGCAAAGGCAAGGGCCGCGACGATCGAGGGCCCAAGTGTCCGCGCCCGCCCCGGTTCCCGGTCGGTCATGAATCCGGCCAGCGAACAGAACGTGTAAGGCACGAGCGTGCTCAGCGTCGCGAGGAGAATGATGAATGTGAACAGCTCGACGAGGCCTCGCGTGTAGTTCATGCTGATGAGCGAAGTGCCGAGGATCCCTCCAATGACAAGGCCGGCCACCGGAGTGCCGCGGGCAGACAGACGGCCGAAAATCCGCGGGAACAGTCCGTCCTGTGCGACGGCCATCGGCAATTGTCCGACAATCAGGATCCAGCCGTTCAGCGCGCCAAAGCAGGAGATGGCCGCGCCGAGCGCGATGACGGCCGCCGCGCGATCGCCGGCAAGCGCGCGGGCGGCCTCGGCGTACGGCGCCGTCGTCTGGCCGAGTGTTGCGGGCGGCAGCACCCCCATGACCCCGACGGTGCTGACGATGTAGAGGATCCCGGCGAGGAGCGTGCCCACGATCGTCGCGCGCGGAATGGTCCGTTCAGGATTCCGGATGGCGCCCGCCGGGATTGTGGCGCACTCGAGGCCCAGGAACGCCCAGAGTGTCAGCGTTGCCGTCGCCGTCACGCCACGCGCGAATCCACGGGGATCCGCGTGCGCGATGGCGAAGTGCGAACGGTCCAGAAAGAACAAGCCGGCGATACCGACCAGGGCCAACGGAAGGATCTTGATCGCTGTCGTGACGACCTGAACGCGGCCCGCCGTGCGGAGGCCGCTGACGTTGACGGCGGTCAGGAGCCAGAGTATGCCCACTGCAAGCGCGGCGGCCGAGACAGGATTCCGCACGATCCCCGGCATGAACGGATCGAGGTAGCCGACGAAGGCGACCGACAGCGCGGCGTTCGTGCACCAGACGGAGATCCAGTAGCCCCAGGCGACGAGAAATCCGGGGAGGTCTCCGAACGCCTGCCGGGTGTACGCGTAGGGACCGCCCGCGGCGGGATTGAACCGAGACAGACGCGCGAAGACAAGCGCCAGGAGAACAGCGCCCGCCGTCGACACGAGCCACCCAACGAGGCCGATGCCGCCGTACGGCGCGAGCGACGCCGGGAGCAGGAATACTCCCGACCCGATCATGTTGCCCAAGACCAGCGCGACGGCCGTCCAGAAGCCGATCGTGCGCGCCGGGCCTTCAACCGTCACGGGCATCGCGGGGATGGTAATCACGAAAGGAAAAAGGCAAAAGGGACAAGGGTCACGCTGACGGTGCCGCGCCCAACCGGAACGAGATTCTCTCGGATTGAAACCAGCCGGCGAAGGCGCTCTTGGGCACGGCGCCCTTTACGGCAGTGACGCGATGCTGGAGATCCGGAGCGATCTGGAACAGGATCGCATCTCCTGGTCCGGTGTTGGCCACTTCGCGCAGCACGCGTCGGGAGCGAGCGCTCCTCAGCTGGAGGGTGCCTCCGCTATAGATCTCCGGGCTCAGATTGACACTCATCGCGACCAGGCGCGGGCCGTCCAGGTCGTTGTGCCAGTTCGTTCGATGTCCCTCGCCGGGCATCAGCCGGTAGACGCGGCCTGAAAAGCTGCGGATGGCACCGCAGCCTGTGATGTGTCGAATGACCTCGAGGAAGCCAGCGTCATTCGACATGAGGTGCATCAGGAAGTCCACAGTCCCCGGGATCATGCACAGCTCCGACCCGATCCCCTCATAGGTCTCCTCCGCGAAACGCGCCCGCGAAAGCTCCTGCTGCAGGAACTGCCAGAGTTCCGGCTCCAGCAGTCGGCGAAGCCGTAAGCAGCGGTATCGCTCGTATTCCGCGCGGGCGTCCGCCATTCGGTCAGCCGCGCCGAGAATCGCGGTGCTGCAGCGGCGCATCTGGAGAATCGGAGCGTGCGCTCCCTTCCGTGCCCGCACCGGGGCATTGCCGAATCTGTGGGCCGTCACGTTGTGCTGGTCACCGCCTGAAAGTCGTCGAGGATGACGTCCCGGAGTCTCGACAAAAAGGCGCTGTCGGCATGGGGAACGAGCCGGCGGACGGGCACGCTCGATACGAGACGCGACAGCACATCCAGGTCCCGGACACTCATCGTCCGATCCAGGAGATAGTTAAGATAAGTATTTCCGATCAGTTGCGTCAG
>JBBQEJ010000053.1:0-29755 GCA_038320555.1 Vicinamibacterales bacterium
ATCGGCGCCGTGCCGCACCTTGCCGCCGAGCAGCTGGTACAGCGGCAATCCGGCGCGCTTGCCGAGGATGTCCCAGAGGGCGATGTCCACGCCGCTCATCGCGTTGAACAGCACGGGGCCATTACGCCAGTACGAGCTCACATAGCTCGACTGCCAGATGTCCTCGATCTCGTCGACATTGCGCCCGATCAGAAACGGCTTCAGATACTGGTCGAGCGCCGTCTGCACGACGAGCGCGCGCTGTGTAAAGGTGGCGCAGCCCCAGCCGACGAGCCCCGGCTCCGTCGTTTCAACCTTCACGACGACGAGCCTGATGTTGTTGGGCGAGGTCAGGATCGTCTTGATGTCGCGGATCTTGACGGGCGCGGTGCCAGCGACCGCCTGCGCGAATCCCGGATCGAGGAAGCGGGCAGCCATGTCTGGCGCAAGTGCGTGCGCCAGCGGATCCTTGGCCGCAAGCAGCGATGCTCCGCCGGCTATCGAAAGGGAACGTAGAGCGTCACGACGCTTCATGATGTATCTCCTCAGCACGCGGTGGAGGGTCCCGGAGTTGTTGAATTACCAATGCGTCAACGAGCCGTCCGGACGCCGGTACACATTCTTTCGCCCTGGTTCGGTGACCTCGCCGATCATCGTGAGTAGCTTCATGTCAACCGTCACGCCCAGCCCGGGACGCTGGTTCGTGTAGGCCTTGCCGTTCTTGAAGTCCAGACATTCCGGCACGTAATCGATCGGCCGGCCGCCGTAGTTGTACTCCATCAGGACGGGTCCTGAAAACGTCGACAGGCAGTTGACGAGCGCCGCGGTCGCAATCGGTCCAGTGAAGTGCGGGATGATTCCCACGGCGTGTGTCTCGCAGATGGCCGCGACCTTCATCATCTCGGTGATGCCCCCGGCATTGGGCAGCGTGGACCGAATGAAGTCGACGTCGTGACTCTCAACGAGCTTGTTGAAGTCCCACTTGAGCCCCCACTCTTCGCCGTGCGTCAGCGGCACGCCGGTCATCTGCCGCAGCTTGGGAATGTCCTGGAGCGCGTGCTCGTCGCGGACAGGATCTTCGACGAAAAACGGCTGGTATTCTTCAATGGCCTTACAGAGACGCAACGCGTCGTTCAGGTCGAACCGCTGGTGAAAGTCGATGCACCAGTTGCCATCCGGCCCGACCGCCTCGCGCACATCCTTGCAGTCCTGCGCCACTTGCCGCACGACCGAACGGGTGTCGTACACGGCGCCGATGGGAACGTCGGCGGGCGCCATGCGAAACGCCCGATACCCCGCCTCCATCGTCGCGCGCGCGCGTTCCTTCAGGCTCAATCGAGCGCCGGCGGGTGCCCCCGGCGGCGTGGCGCCCCCGGTTGCGTAGCACTCGCAGTAATCGCGGGCCGTGCCACCCAATATCTCGTGCACCGGAACACCAAGGGCTTTGCCCTTGATGTCCCACAGCGCGAGGTCCAGCGCGCCGAGCGCGTGGGCCTTCTCGCGGCCCGGGGGGTAGAACCAGGCGATGTAGGCTTCCTGCCAGAGCGCTTCGGTCCGGAATGGATTCTGACCGATCAGCGTCCCTGCGCATTGCTCCAGCGTGTCTTTGGCGCCCCCTTCACCAATTCCCGTGATGCCGACGTTGGTTTCGACCGTGACCACCATGTTGCTCTGATTGAACAGGGGATTCAGGTTGGGCGGTCGATAGATCCGCACCCGCGTAATCCTGGCCTTGGGCAATTCGGCCGCCGCCGCCGGGCGCAGCAAGCCGAGCGCCGGCGCCGCCGCGACTGCGTTGAAGAAGGTTCGTCGATTCACGGATGGTTCCTCCTGCGGGGACGAGAATACGTGCAGAAGGCCGACGAGGTCCAATGATGCGGCAGCGGGCGGCATCGGTGTGCAACGGAGGCCGTGCTCGATTCAACCGTCTCACCACTTCGGATCAAGAGCTCTACAGGAGTTTAGAAAATCAGGAGTAATTTGTCGTTTCATCAAGAAAAAAGAAATCGAACTTTTGGCCTCCTGGTCGCCAGTTCAAAACGGCAGCGTCAAGCTCGCAGCGTTCAAACCCGGGGCAGTTGACAACCGCCTCGGCGACGTGTTACTTAAGTCACAGAGGTGTTATAAAACTCGCATGTCACCACCCAGAGGCCAGACGCTGCTGACCAAGCGCGAACGCCAGATTATGGACGTCTTGTACCGGCTCGGCCGGGCGACTGCGGCCGAGATCATGGACGGCTTCCCGGGGGCGCCGGGCTACTCCACGGTGCGCACGCAGCTTCGTGTGCTCGAGAGAAAAGGGCACGTCAAGCACGAGGAACAGGGCCTTCGATATATCTATATGCCCACGCTCCCTCGACACTCCGCGCGCAAGTCCGCGTTGAAGCATCTGGTCGACACGTTCTTCGATGGGTCGAGCGCGAAGGCGGTGGCTGCGCTCCTGGGAGGCGAGGCTGCCAGGATCTCTGACGAAGAACTGGAGCGGATCGCCGAGGTCGTGAAGAACGAGCGAATGGCGGAGCTGGTGAAGAACGTCAAGGGTGAATCACGATGACGCTTCTTGGCGACCTGGCGATTCGTTCGTCCATCATCCTTCTGACGGGGCTTGCACTGAATGCGCTCCTCGGCAGTCGATCGGCAGCGTTGCGCCATTGGGTGCTCGCGGCCGCCATCTTCGCGGCCGCCGCCGTCGTGCCGTTGACCGTGGCGTTGCCGGCGTGGGAGGTCTCGATCCCGTCACCGCTCAGTCCAGCGGTTTCGACACCGGCAGACCTGGCGCTGCGCGTCCCCGTCATCAGCAGAGACGTCGGGGGCGGCGAACAGCCGAAAATGCGACCCGTCCCGGTTTTCCCATTCATCGCCATCATCTGGGCGGCGGGAGTCTTCGTGACCGCCACGATGCTGCTCACGGGTGTTGCACGACTGATGCGGATCGGTTCCCGCGCCGAGCGTATGCAGGACAGCCGATGGACGGGGATGACCGGACATGTCGCGGCAATGTACGGACTGAAGCGCCACGTCACCGTCCTTCAAACCGACACCCCCGACCTGCTGGCGACGTGGGGCCTGTTCCGGCCCCGCGTGCTCCTTCCCTCTCATGCACGGAACTGGTCTGACGATCGCGTCCACGTGGTTCTGTGCCACGAGCTGGCGCACATCCGGCGCCACGACTGGTTCGTGCAGATCAGCGCCGAAGCGCTGCGGACGGTGCTCTGGTTCAATCCGCTCGTGTGGATGACATGCACGCGTCTGCGGCGCGAAAGCGAACAGGCCTGCGACGACGTGGTGCTCGGGAAAGGTGTGTCCGCCCGCGACTATGCCGCGCATCTGCTGGAGCTTGCCCGGATGTGCCGCCGATCCGGATCCCCCTGGTTGTCAGCTCTGCCGATGGCTCGTCCCTCTACGCTTGAAAGGAGAATCGCTGACATGTTGAACCCACGCCTCAACCGCACGGCGCTGTCACTCCGTGCCATCGCCACCACGGCCGTCGTGCTCCTGGCTGTCACACTTCCGACGGCCGCGGTTCGTGCCCGCCAGAATGCTCCTGCACCACTCTCGGGATCGGTCTACGACACGAGTGGTGCAGTAATGCCGGGAGTGGAACTGACGCTCGAAGATGCCCAGCAGATCAAATCGACCGCCACGACCGACGCGGCCGGGCACTTTCAGTTCCCAGGTGTGGCGCCGGGACGCTATGTCATCGCGGCATCACTCGCGGGATTCCGTCGGTTGCGGCACGAGTTCGAGCTTCAAAATACTCGTGACTGGGACCGAGCCATCACGTTGCAGGTTGGCACGCTGCAGGAGACCATCACGGTCAGAGAAAGCCGCGTCGCCGCACCGCGGCAACCATCCCAGCCCCAGGGCGCGACACCGATTCGAGTCGGTGGCAACATCCGGGTACCGCGGAAGGAAGTCGACGTCCGGCCGACGTATCCGGCCAGCATGCGCGAGGCGGGCCGGGAAGGCGTCGTACCGCTCGAGGCGCTCATCGGCGTCGACGGAACAGTGACCTCCGTACGCGTGCTCAGCGCCCAGGTCCACCCGGACTTCGCGATTGCCGCCGTGGATGCCGTACGCCAGTGGATCTTTACTCCCACGCTCCTGAACGGCAAGCCGGTCGAAGTCGTGATGACGGTCTCGGTGACGTTCAACCTCTCGGACCAGGACTAAGAATCACTCATCACTAATCACTGATCGCTCAATCCTCGAATCGGGACTCCTGATTCGAGGATTAGTGGTTAGTGATTGATGGTGTTAGCCTGAGCGCGGTGGAAGGCACGCACGAGTCGGAATTTCTATCGGGGGTAATCGAAGGCTTCTACGGCAAACCATGGACTCCCGCCGAGCGCATCGAGCTCTTCGGCTGGATGGCGCGCTGGGGACTGAACACCTACTTCTACGCACCCAAGGACGACCTGCATCATCGCGCGCTCTGGCGCGAGCCGTACGGCGCCGCAGACGCCGACGAGCTCGCGCAAATCGTCGATGCAGGCCGGCAGCGCAACATACGCTTCGTCTACGCGCTCAGCCCGGGACTCGACATCCGTTATCGCGACGAGACGGAGCTCGATCGTCTCTACGCGCGTTTCGAACAGATGCTCGCTATGGGATGCGAGCATTTTTCTCTCCTCTTCGACGACATTCCCGACCGCCTGGAGCCTCAGGATATCGCCCGATGGGGATCGCTGGCCTCGGCGCAGTGTCATGTGGCGAACGCCGTGTTCGCGTGGATTCGTGGGAGGGTGCCGGCGGCACGCTTCATTTTTTGTCCGACCGCGTATTGCGGCAGCATGGCCAGGCGCAACCTTGGCGGGGAGAGTTATCTCGCCACGATCGGCCGCGAGTTGCGGCCCGAGATTGACGTCCTCTGGACCGGTCCCAACATCATCTCGCGCGAGATCTCAGTGACCCACGTGCAGGAACTGCAGGACGTTCTTCGCCGGAAGCCGCTCATCTGGGACAACCTTCACGCGAACGATTACGACGGCCGCCGGTTCTTTTGCGGGCCGTACTCGGGACGGCCGCCGGAACTGCGCGGCTTGGTGGCGGGACTGCTCAGCAATCCCAACAACGAATTCCCCTTGAACTATGTGCCGCTGCGCACGCTCGCCGAGTTCGCGCGATTCGATGGGGCGTGGGACCCGCGAACATCGTATCTGGCGGCTATGCGCGAGTGGTTGCCCGCCTTTGCGACAGTCGGCCCGCCGATCGCCCTCGAGGACCTGATCCTGTTCGGGGACTGCTACTATCTGCCGCATGAAGAAGGGCCGGAAGCAGAGGCCCTCTATGAGTGCGCCCGCGGCCTCGTGGCCGGCGATTCCGCGAAGTGGGACGATGATGCCGCGGCCTTCCGGCGGCGGGCGAATCGATTGCGCGAGGTCTGCGTGGGGGTCACGGAGCTTCGTCATCGACCGCTCTTCCATGCACTGAGCCGCCGCATCTGGGACCTCCGGGAGCAACTCGATCTCGTCGAGCGCTATCTGGACTTCAAGTCGGGACAGAGCCGCGACTTCCAGCTCCCGGCCAGTGATCGCGGCGGGATGGCAGCCCGGCTACGGCATCTGGTGCGTCAGCACGCCGGCGGCAAATGAACGACTGCATCATTCGTCCCGCCGCGCCTGGCGATCAGCGTGGGGCTTACGAGGTGTGCCTGATGACGGGAGACTATGGTCGGGACGGCCAGCCGTTCTACCAGGACGACCCGGATGCGCTCGGCCGCGTGTTTGTCGGTCCATACCTCGGGTTCGAGCCGGATTTGAGCCTGATCCTCGAAGATGACCAGGGCGTGTGCGGCTACGCGTTGGGCGCTCTTGACTCTCGTGCCTTTTACGCCCGCTACGAAGCTGAGTGGCGGCCGGCTGTGTGCGCGCGTTTTCCCGCGCCCAAGGGGGATCCGAGCGGCTGGACGCGGGTGCAACAGGTGTATCAGTCGTATCACCACCCGGACTACTTCTGCCCCGAGCCCTATGAGTGGTATCCCTCGCACCTGCACATCGATTTGCTGCCGCGCGCGCAAGGCCGCGGTTATGGCCGTCGCATGATCGAGCGGATCGTGGATACACTGCACGCTCGCGGTTCTCCAGGCACGCATCTTGGCGTCAGCACGCTCAATACGCGGGCGTGTGGTTTCTATCAGCACCTGGGCTTCCGAGAATTGATTCGCGCGGGTGCAGGGCCCGACGAGTGTATTTACATGGGAAGGAAGACCTAGAGACTCCCTCCGTGAAACATGCTTGCTCTTCTTGGAGGCACACCCGTCCGCAGCCGCCCCTTCACGCGGTGGCCGGTCTTCGGCAGGCCGGAGGAGCAACGTCTGCTCGCCACGCTGCGCACCGGCAACTGGGGCAGGCTCGACGGACCGGAAGTTGCTGAATTCGAACGTCGCTTCGCCGCGATGCACGGGTGCAGACACGGCGTTGCCGTCGCCAACGGCACCGTTTCCCTGCGCATCGCCCTGCTCGCGGCAGGCATTGGCGCCGAAGATGAGGTGATCGTTCCCCCCTATACGTTTGTGTCGACCGCATCGGCCGTTGTCGAGGCGAATGCAATCCCGGTCTTTGCGGACGTCGACCTGAAGACCTTCAACATGGATCCCGCGGCCGTGAAAGCAGCCATCACGCCGCGGACGCGCGCGATCGTCCCCGTCCACTTTGCCGGCCAACCGTCCGACATGGACGCCATCATGACCATCGCCACAGAGCGGGAGCTGATCGTGATCGAAGACGCCGCGCACGCTCACGGCGCCAGCTACCAGGATCGCCCGGCCGGTTCGCTCGGGCACGCGGCCTCGTTCTCGTTTCAGTCCAGCAAGAACCTCACATCCGGTGAGGGCGGGATCATCACGACCAACGACGACGCGCTGGCTGAGGCGTGCCGGTCCATTCAGAACTGCGGCCGCGTTCCTGACGGCATGTGGTACGAGCATCACGTCATTTCAGGGAACTACCGGCTCGGAGAATTCCAGGGTGCCGTGCTCAACTGCCAGCTCGAGCGACTGGAAGATCAGACCCGAACGCGCGACACGAACGGCCGGTACCTGGCGTCACAACTTTCCAAGCTGCCGGGACTTCATCCCCAGGCACGTCCTGCCGCTTGCACGCGGCACAGTTATCACCTGTTCATGCTGCGTGTGGACCCTTCGTTTGACGCGCCGCGCACTGCCGTGCTCAAGGCGATCGAGGCCGAGGGCGTCCCGTGCTCCGCCGGCTACGGTTATTCGCTACCCGACCAGCCGCTGTTTCGCAACAAGGCCTTCGGTCCGTATCTGCCCGTCGCCTCTGCCAACCTGGACTACTCGCGGGCGCACTGCCCGAACAGCGATCTCCTCTGCCGCGAGCAATGCATCTGGCTTGAGCAGAACCTGCTGCTCGGAACGCAGGAGGACATGGACGACATCGTGCGCGCGTTTGAGAAAGTCTATGAGCACCGGCACGCGCTGAACACGCATGACGTGCAATCGAGGTGACGGAGATTAACGATCACACAGATGATTGCATCTCCGGTCTCAACTCTCGCTCGACCCGCGCAGGCGCGGTCGCCCAGCCAGCCGCCGGCTGACGCGAGAAGATATGTCGCGATTTCTCACTAGGCACGTTGTGCCTGCGTTGACGAAGCTGAGCGAGAACACGTACCTGTCCGCCGTCCGCGCCGGGATGGTGGCGGTCGTGCCGCTGACGATCATCGGCGGACTCTTCATGATCGTCGCGTACCTACCGGTCGCCGGCTGGGATGCCAGGGTTGAGCCCTATCTTCTCCTCTTGCAGGTCCCGGTCACCGCCACCTTCGGCATCCTCGCCGTCGTCGCCTGCTTTTCGATCGCCTATGAGCTCGGGAAGCAACTGAAACAGGAAGCCATCGTCAGCGCGCTGATGGCAACAGTGATCTTCCTGATGCTCCGGATCGACGTGACAGATCAGACCCTCATAATGGACCGACTGGGTTCAAAGGGCCTCTTCAGCGCGATTCTGATCGCTGTTGTCTCTGTGCGCGTCCAGAAGTTCTTCACCGACAGAAACCTGGTCATCAGGTTGCCGGCATCGGTGCCGGCCATCGTCTACGATTCTTTCCTATCGCTCACGCCACTGTTTTGTCTCGTCCTGGTTTTCTGGTCGATCCGTTTCGTGGCAGGAATCGACGTCGACTACCTTATGCAGAGCGTGTTCAAGCCGCTGGTCTTTGCGCTCAATACGCTACCGGGCATCCTGGTGTACGCCTTTTTGGTGACCATGCTCTGGTCTGTCGGTATCAATGGCGATAACGCCCTCGATGCGATCGTCGCACCGATCTTTCTGCAGTACCTGGCCGCGAATGTCGAGGCGGTGACCGCGGGAGTACCGTTGCCGTATGTGACGGCGTACGGATTCTTCACGAATTTCGTCAACGTGGGCGGGACCGGCGCGACCATTGCCCTGACGCTGGTCCTGTGGAACTCGAAGGAGCCTGGGTTCCGAAAGATCAGCCGGCTGTCGCTGCCGGCACAGATCTTTCAGATCAACGAGCCCATCTTTTTTGGGCTCCCTATCGTGCTCAATCCGATTTTCATGGTTCCGTACGTACTCAACGCGCTGATCCTGACGACCGGCAGCTATCTGCTCATGGACTGGCATGTGATCCACAAACCCTTCGTCAACATCCCATGGACCACCCCACCGATCATCGGCCACTACCTGGTATCGGGCGGCGACTGGAAGGCGGCTGTCTGGGGCGCCGTGTCGATCGTGATTGCCATGCTGGTGTACTTCCCATTCGCGAAGGCCGCCGAACGGCAGCGACTGAAGATGGAATCCAATGCCACGTCCTAGGTTCGTCTTCGGCCTGCCCTGTCGCGTAGCCGCGTTGTGTCTTGCCGTATGGTGGCTGTGTGACACCGCGCAAGGACAGTCGGCGGCCACTTACAGGCAGAAAACGCGCACCTTTCATACTGCCAACGAGTTCGCCCGAACACGCGCAGGGAAGGTGCAGATTAAACGGCGGGTCGACCTGCAAGAGGAAGCTACTCTTCGACAACTGCCGCTTCGTCTGCCCGTGAGTCAGTTCACCGTCATCGCAATCGAGTCGCCGTGGGTCACGTGGATCGGATCGCCCCAGGGCGCCGTTCGACTCAGCCAGGATCATCAGGCGGTCGAGTATTTCGCCGGTCAGCGTTGGCTCCCGGACGGCCACGTGACGGGCATTGGCTTTGACGGCAACGCGACGTGGATCGAGACGCCGAAGGGCTTTGCGCGCATCGAGTATGCGCCGATGACGCTCGCGGACAAGTCCCGCGCGTTCGTTCAGCGCGTGCAGGCGCGGCACAACCGCTGGGGGCTCACGGCCAGTTCGCACCTTCGCGAGCCGGGTGACATCTCGACGAACCAGATGGTATCGACCGACAACGACGGCCTGTGGACCGCCATGTACGTGGCGGCGGAATGCTTCCGCTACACGGTCACCGGAGAGGCAGAGGCCCGCGAGAATGCACGCCGGGGGATGCGGGCCATCATGCGGCTCGAGGCCATCACGGGCGTCCCTGGGTTCCCTGCCCGCTCGTTCATCAAGGTGGGCGAAGACATTCAACCGAGTGAAGGCGAGTGGCACGACACGCCCGATAAGGCCTGGCGCTGGAAGGGGGACACGAGCTCAGACGAGATCGTCGGACACTTTTTTGTTTATCCCATCTACTACGATCTCGTGGCCGACGAGACCGAGAAGCCTGCGCTGCGCGCCGCGATCGAACGGATCACGAATCACATCCTGGACAATCACTATCAGTTGGTTGACCTCGACGGGCAGCCCACCCGGTGGGGGTGGTGGGGACCGGACGCCATTTGGGAGGATCCTGACGAGACAGGCCTGCGCGCGCTCCACATCCTGTCGCACCTTCGCGTCGCAGTCCACATGACGGGCAACGCACAGTACCGAGCCAGATATCAGTCCGCGTACAACGATCTCGTCAACGCCCACAAGTACCACTGGCTTACCCGCAATCAGAAGATCATGGTGCCGGGTCATATCAATCACTCAGACGATGAACTGGCGTTTCTGTCGTACTACCCGCTGCTCCGCTACGAAACGGATCCGAAGCTGCTCGGCGTCTACAAGCAGAGCCTCGAGCGAAGCTGGCAGATCGAGCGGCCCGAACGCAACCCGCTCTGGAATGTGATCTTCGCGGCCGGGACCGGTGCGCGAGAGTTCGATCGGGCTGAAGCGCTGCGAACCCTGCAGGAGATACCGATGGACACGATCGACTGGACTGTCAGGAACTCGCAGCGGCTGGATGTGCCGAACGATCCGATGAGCGATCGCTTCGGACATCGTCAGGCGCTGATCGTGCTGCCGTACGACGAACTACCAATGTCGAAATGGAATGGCAACCCGTACAACCTGGACGGCGGCAACGGCGGGCGCAGCGAGGACGACGGCGCGTACTTCCTGCTGCCGTACTGGATGGGGCGATATCACAGACTGTTCGAGAATTGAATCACGAATCGCGGATCAGCGATCACCGCCGGACGGCGCCGGTCGGGGCGTGACGTCGGCGTCTACGAGCCTGAGCGCCCACTTGATGGCCCCGGTTAGCATCGCCTGCATCTCCGGCTTATCCCAGTTGGCTTCCACGTGACCCAGCGTCGTGTAGAAGACTCGTCCCTTGCCGTACATCTTCGCCCATGCCACTGCGAAATCGTTGTCGGGGCGATGCACGCGCGGGTTCTTCAGATCGAGTTTCGCGGGATCGAGACGCATGAGCACGCGACTGTTCGCCCGCGAGAACATCTTGATCTGATAGATCTCGTCGGTCAGTGTGAACGAGGGCTTCCATGACTGCATGCCGGGGAACGCGTCGTCTTCCACGACGATTGGTGCGTCGAAGGTATTCCAGGGATGCTCATCGAAATATCCCCCCAGCATCTCTCCATACGCCGGCCACTGCGTGAACGTGATTGCCGCGCTGTGAATGCCGATAAATCCCTTGCCGTCGTCGTGCACGAAACTGGTGAAGTCAGCTCGCTTTTGATCGTCCATTTCCGGCATGCCGCCGGTAACGGTGTCCCACAAACCCGTCTCGCGCCCCAGCCGTTCAATCGTGACTCAAGAGCAGTGCAAGCGTGCGGTGCGTGTACTCGTGGCCGATCAACAGCGCGCCAAGCGCTACCGACCCCAACCCGTACACAAGCAGTCCGAGTGCGTACAGTCTGGGGTCTCCAAGCGCGCCGACGGCAACCACCGCAACTATGCACACCAGCCAAGTGGGCAAGAGAGCCCGGATCTCCTTGGTCACGGCAAACGGGAACGGCATAACCCGCGTCATGCCATGACTCCCTCGGGCTGTAATGCCGCGACAAAGATCTCCTATTTCCCTTTCGGTTGAAAGAGCTTCGGCACCATGTCTGTCACGTTCTGCCGCCAGAGCGGCCAGACGTGGGCCATGTCCGGCACTTCCTGTTCGGTGAACTGGACGCCTTGGGATCGCAGCCAGTCCTTGAACTGCCGGTTCACGCCGATGAGGCCGTCGGCGGTGCCGCAGACGATCCACAACATCCGAATCCGTGCATTCGCTTTCGCATCCAGTGCAGGGAACGTCTTCGCGAACACTGCCGGATCCATCACGGACGGAGTCGCGCCGCGACCGGCACCGCGGCTCTCGGCGGGCGCAGGCGCGACCGCCGCCGCCGCAGGCCACAACATGGGCGCCGAGCTGAACGCGCCAATCCAGGCAAACGTGTCGAGATGGTTGAGACCGACATACAACGATTCGGCGCCTCCCATTGACAACCCGGCGATCGCGCGCTGCTCGCGGTTCTTGCTCACGTTGTACGCCTTGTCGACGATGGGCATCACCTCGTCCAGCAGGATCTTCGTGTATCCGGTGATGTTCTCACCCGTGCGCCCGCCCACCGGTCCCGTCGATGTCCCGTACCCGAGCGGCGACACCACGATCATCGGAACGGCCTTGCCCTGCGCGATCAAGTTGTCGAGGATGTTGGCCGCGCCCCCGCCCCCGTTGAGCCAGCGTTCCGCGTCGTCGCCCAACCCATGCAGGAGATACAGCACCGGATACGGCTGCGCCCGATGCGCCTCGTATCCGGCCGGGGTGTAGACAAAGAAGTCGCGGTCGTCGCTGGCCACGGCGGACTGGAACGCATGGCGGGCGATCGCCCCGCGCGACACACCGGGCGCCGGCAGCCAGATTGCCGGACCGGGCACGATGAACATGCTCTGGAAACTACCGAACGACGTCTGCACCTGCCGATTCGACGGATCGCTAATCGAGGTGCCGTCAACAATCAGGGAGTACGTGTAGATGTCGGGCGCCATCGGATCGCTGGTGACGCTCCAGAGGCCCTGATCGTCCTTTTGCATCGGCAACTGCTTCCCGCCAACCGACACGCCGGCTTCCTTTGCGTTCGGCGCTCGAAGACGGAACGTCACGCGCTGGTCCGATCCGACCTCAGGCGATTTCACCGGCGCGCTGCCGCGGCCCCGCCCGGCCGGGCCGGCGGCGGGTTGGGTGGGAGGAGGGTTCTGCGGCGCAGGCGCCTGCCGCGCGGAGACGAACGACGAGGCCGCAAGTGCCGCGGCCACGGTCAGAGCAGTCAGTCGTATTCGATTCATCGATCTTCCCCTACTGGTTGCACCGGGTCATCCATCAGATGATACGCCTGCTCGATACAAGGCCCACAGTTCACCGCGTTACCCAGACGCGGCCGTCCTGACTGATGTGTACAACGACACCGTCGAAGCCATTCGCGCTGATCTCGTAAGAGCTCGGCGTGATATGGATGACCGGCCGAAAATCAAGACCCTCTACACGGATGCCGGCTGCGTTAAGGGAATCGAGCGTCGCCGCATAGGCGCCCTTCGCGGCATGAAGGCTGCGCTGGCGATAATACAAACGTCGCAGCGCCCACTTGACGCGCTCGTTCGGATCGTCGATGAATGAGTCCGTTCCTGACCCCACAGGCTTGCCGGACAACTGGACATATCCCCAACGCTCGGGCAGGTGCATGTTGACCGCACCTTGCGGACTCCAGACCCAGTTGTTCTCCGGCAGCGGATCCTTCGTGCCCGGCTTGAGCCGTTTCGTGTATCGCCCCTCCGCCTGGTCCACTTCCCACTCGACGCGCGAGAAGTTGATGCGCCAGCGATCGCCGGGCTTCGGCGACTGGTGATCCGGCGCCGCCTCCCGAAGGATCTTCCAGGGCATCGCAATCTCCACCGTCCACCCGTCGTCGCGATCGCCTGGCCGGTTGAGGGTGCCGCGCACGTCGACGCCTATCCGCAGCCCGGCGATGTCCCACGCGTGGATCGCCGGACCGCCGTCGCGGTACGGCTTGATCAACATCAGATCCCAGGGCGTACCCAGCGCGTTCACTTCCAATTCGTAGTACTCGTGCGTGTCGCCGTCAGGATCGATGAAGATCTCGAAATCGTTGTCGCGAAAGATCACCGAATCGCGCTCGGTCAAGGTTCCCCAGACGTCGGGCTCCTCCATCTCCGCCGCCACATAGAAGTACTCGTCGTCCCACAGCATCTTCGCGCGTGTGCGGAAGCGCGGCTGCGGACGGCTGTCGCCCTCAATGTCGATGAACACCTCGGACCACGCGGCTGCCGCCCACGCAGGCTCGCCGAGCCTGCCGTCCACGCTGATCTGAGACGACGTGCGATAGGAGACATATCGGCGCGGCGCGAACGGAAGGGCCTCGAGATCGGGAGTGGCCCGCTGCGCGGCGAGCGGGCTCAGCGCAATCGCGCACAGCAGGATTGCAGGCCCGTGTCTCAAGACCATGGCTTTACCGCCGGCCGTCACCGCCCGCCTCGCCGGTCGATCACCGTCCATCCGCGACTCACGTCCGGCATGAAGAACGACACATCAATACCCGGCAGCTGCGTCAGGTATTTGCGACCGTGTGCCGGGCCCAGCACGAAGAAAGCATCGTCGAGCGCATCGCCGGCCGTGCCGCTGCTTGCAAGCACCGCGACGCTCAGGACGCCTTGAACCGGTCTGCCGGTGCGCGGATTCATGATGTGGGAATATCGCACACCGTCAGAGTCGAAAGACTTCTCGGAGCTGCCGGCCACCGACAGCGCACGATCCTTCAGGCGAACCGTGCGCGCAATCTTATGGGAGTCGACCGGGTCCTGGATCATGACGTCCCATCCATCGCGCCCGGGCGGCGAACTTAGGGCGTAGATGGTGCTCCCTCCCGCGCTAATCAACGCGGCGGAGATCCGGCGCGCTCTGAGGAGACTGACGACGCGATCGACCGCGTAGCCTTTGGCAATGCCTCCCAAATCCAGCTCGACGCCGGAACCGTCGAAGCCGATCGACTTCGCAGTCTCGTTCAGAATCACATGCTCGGCGCCGACGTGGCGACGTGCGGTCGCGAGTTCCTCAGAGGACGGCATGCGTCCGTCGCCGCGAAAGAAGCCCCACGCCTTCATCAAAGGGCCGACCGTGATGTCGAACGCGCCGTCTGAGTCCCGGTTGTAGCGCATTGCGTCCGCGATGAAGTCGAACAGTTCCGGTTCGACGGTCACCGGGTGTTGAGCCGCCTCCCGGTTCACGCGCGACAGCGGGCTCTCCGCCTTGTAGTGACTCATCAACCGGTCAATCCGATCCACCTCGTCCAACGCATCTTCAGTAGCGCGCGACAACGATTCCGCATCTGCACCATATGCTTCGATGGCATACACGCAGGCCATGGAGAGGCGGATTGCCTCGTGATGAAAGAGATGTTGTCGGCCGCCGGCCGCCGGAACCCATGCAACAACGAGCGACAGAGCAAACAGCGAACACTTCACCGCGTGCCGCACGTCAGGCCACCGCGCCCGTGAACGGCCAGCGTCGCGCGCGCCAGGACCAGCAGAGGAACACGAGAACGCCCAGAAGCAGCGTTCCCAGACCAAACAGGATGACCTTCACATCCGAAGTCGCGAAAACAAAAATCCATCCGGCCAAAGCAATGAGGCTCGGGATCGGATAGAGCCACATTCGATACGTACCGGCGGGGCCGGTGTTGCGCTTCCGCAGGAGAGTCAGCGCGCCGATCTGTCCCATGAACTGCACGAGGATGCGTGTCGTGATGAGCGCGTCGATCACGAGGCCGAGCGAGAAGAAACTGCACAGGATCGACACGATTCCCACGATGAGGAGCGAGATGTGAGGGAACGCCCTTGTCGGGTGCAGGCGGCCGAATGCCTTGAAGAAATAGCCGTCATTGGCTGCGGCGTACGGAATCCGGGAGTAACCGAGAAGCAGCGCGAAGACGGATCCGAAGGCCGTCCACAGGATCGCCGCGGTGAAGAGCGTGGCGACGGTCCTCCCGTAAATCTTCTCCATGAACACGGAGACGATGAACCTCGAGCTGGGGTGATCGACGGCCGGCACGAACTCACGCCACGGCACGACGCCGATCACCGAGAGATTGATCGACAAATAGATGATGGCGACAAACACGATGCTGAGCAGAATCGAGCGCGGGATCACGCGTGCCGGATTCCTGACCTCGTCGCCGATGTAGCAGATATCGTAGTACCCGAGATAATCATAGATGCCGACGCGGGAGGCCGCGCCGAGGCCGATCAGGAAGCCGAGCGAAAAGTTGAAGGCGCCCGGAGGGAAATCGAACGCGATGCGCGCATCGAAGTGGCGCGCGCCCGTGACGATTACGGCCGCCGTTGTCAGAAGACTCCCCGCCCAGAGCGCCACAGTCAGCGGGCCGAGCGATCCGATCGGCCGATAGAGCATCACCAGATTCAGGACACCCACCGCCGCCGCGATCAGCGCGAACTCGAACGTTGTCAGTGAAGGCCAGAGGTACCCCAGGTACTGCGAGAACCCGATGTAGCCGGAGGCGATTTCCAACGGGCCGCTCAGAATGAACTGCCAGATGAAGAGGAATGCCGCGAGGCGGCCCCATGTCTCCCGGCCGTAGCCTTCGCGAAGGTACACGTAGCTCCCGCCCGACCCCGGCATCGCCGACCCCAACTCGCTCCATACCATGCCGTCGGGAATGACGATCAGAAGCGCGACGAGCCATCCAAGCATCGCCTGTGGCCCGCCGAGGGCCGTCATGAGCAGGGGAATCGTGATGAACGGCCCGACGCCCATCATGTTCGTCATGTTGAGCGCGGTGGCCTGGAGCAGGCCGAACCGGCGCGGCAGTGCTGGGTCTGTGGCCATGGATGGGCGCGAATCTAACACGATGTCACGACGATCGCGCAGAGAGCGCCGAGGACGCAGAGAAGATAGCGAGGAGAGCTGCTGACTTGCGTGCCGCCGATACCGGCCTGACGGCCGGTCCCGGGAGGACACGAGATCCACAGATACAAACAACCCTTGCGTTTCAGGTTGCTTGTATCTGCGGATCTCGTGTCCTCGCCGCGCGCGAAGCGCGCGCGGCGGCACGCCATACGCAGCAGCGTTTCTCTGCGTTCTCTTGCGTTCTCTGCGCGAGATCCGTCCGTGAACACCATTTCCGCTTGACACCGAGCGCGTCTCCTCATGTAGTACGGGCGTCACGACACCGGACAAGGCTCAAGGGAAAAGGCACAAGGGAAAAGAGAGAAGGGAAGAAGCGTGAGCACCAACCCATCACGAAGAACCATGCTGAAGACCGCTGGCGCCGCGGCGCTGGGAATACCCGCGGCGTACGGCATGGCCCCTTCTGCCGCAGCGGCCCAGGGCCGCCCGCGCTTCGAAGGAAAAGACACGCCGAAGATCTGCCTCGAAGCCGGACTTGGCGGTTCGGCGCCAGGCGCGTCAGCCGACGAAGCGGCGGCGGCGGCGGCGGCGCGGCGGATCCGGCAGCTTGGCGTGGACCACGTGATTTCGGGCGGCCCCCGCATTCCCTGGGAAGAAAGCCCACTCAAAGCGATGATGGATCGCCTCAAGGCCAACGGCCTGACGCTCGCGAACCTGATGATCTCGGGCTTCCCCAACGCCATCTACAACCGACCGGGCAAAGACGCGGACATCGAAAAAGTCATCCAATCGATCCGGGCGGCCGGCAAGGTTGGCTTGCCCGTTGTCGAATACAACTGGTACGCGCACCGGGCGATGGAAGGCTATTTCGAAGAGACCGGCCGCGCCGGCGCCGGTTGGACGGGCTTCGATTACGAACGCATGAAAGACCTGCCGCCACTCGCGGAAGAGGGAGCCCATACGCTCGACGAGATGTGGACCAACATCACCTATTTCCTGAAGGCGGTGGTTCCGGAAGCTGAGAAGGCCGGCGTGCGCCTCGCGCTCCACCCGAACGATCCCCCCGCGCCGGTCAGCCGCGGGTCGCAACAAATCATGGGGACGATCGATGGCTGGAAGAAGCTCGTCGGCATCGTGAACAGCCCCGCAAACGGGATCACGTTCGACTGCGGCGTGACGCGGGAAATGGCTGGCGACCCGATCGAAGTCTGCCGCTGGTTCGGGTCGCGCGATCGCATCAACCACGTCCACTTCCGCAATGTGAAGGTGCAGAAGCCTTACGAGCGCTATACGGAGGTGTTCATCGATGAAGGCGAGAACGACATGTTCGCGGTCATGAAAGAGCTGGTGAAACAGAAATACACGCGGCTCATCTATCCCGAGCATCCACGCGGGATCGACTACGATCGTGAACGCCCCACGTTCCGCCCTCAGTATCCGGGAGGCGGAGCCTACGCCGCGTACGCGTTCAACGTCGGCTACACGCGGGCCATGATGCAGGCGGCCTTGGCAGAACGCTGAAGGAGAGAACGAATGAACCACCTTACAGGATTCGTAGCGCGGGCCTGCAGGCCTGCCCGCCCGGCGAAAGCAGCCCTGAAGGGCTGCGTGACCTTGGCCACCCTCGTCACGGCAGTGCTGACGCCTGTCTTCTCTCACGCGCAGCTCTTCACGCTGAGCAAAGATCAGATGGTCGAGCTCACGGCGCAAAACCCGTTCGAGCGGTTTCCCGACGGCCGCCCCAAGGTTCCGGACGCCTTCATCGAGCGGGCGCGCGGTTTGTCCTCCGAGGAAGTCTTCGCGATTTTGCCGGCGCAGGGTTTCCGCAACCAGTACGCCGACGGCTTCCGCGTGCTCCATCCCGACAGGAAACTGGCCGGCCGCGCGTTTACGGTACAGTTCATGCCACTGCGCCCGGATCTCGACGGGGTGATCACTGCCAAGGCCAAGGCGGCCGGGATGGCGCGCCTGAACAACCAGGTCGCGATCGACATGCTACAACCGGGCGACGTGCTGGTCGTGGATCTGTTCGGGCAGCAGGAAGGGGGAACGATCGTCGGCGACAACCTCTTCTACTACATCATGAAAGCCACGAAGGGCGGCGGGCTGGTGGTCGATGGCGCGATCCGCGATCTGGAGGGCATTTCACGAATAGACATGCCGGCGTACTTCCGGGACGTCCATCCGAGCGCCATCAACAACGTGGTCATCAGCGGCATCAACGTCCCGGTCCGCATCGGCAAGACGACCGTGATGCCCGGCGATCTCGTGTTCGGGGACTCCGAGGGGGTCTACTTCATTCCTCCCGCGCTCGTGGAGCGGGTCGTCGACAATGCCGACGAGATTCACGTCCACGACGAGTGGACGCGGAAGAAGTTCGACGAAGGTAAGTACAAGTCGAGCGAGATTTACGGCACGCCGAAGGATCCGGACCTCAAGAAGGAATACGACGAGTACTTGAAGAAGCGACTCGAGGAAATCCGAAAGACCTACAAATAGAGGACACACAGAATGAAGCGCGTACTCCTTCTCGTCGTCGTCGTCGCCGTCGTGAGCGCGGCGTGGCTGATGGCCCAGGCCAAGCCGCCTGAAGTCTCGCTCGTCGAGGGATTCCGGACGGTCGAGGTCGCATCCGTGTCGGACGCCATGGAGCAGTTGTACGGACAGCGCGCCTATATGTCCCACGACATGCGCCCGCTCTCTCCCGCCAAGTTCGCTGGGCCTGCGGTCACGGTTCAATTGAAGAAGGAAGAGCACAAAGAAGGTTCAGCCGCCTCGCAAGGGATGCTCGATGCCATTGACGCTTCTCCCGCCGGATCGGTCTACGTCATGGTGCTCGAGAACGGCGAAGACTACGCGGGCATCGGCGGGCTGATGGCGACCGCGATGAAATACCGCGGCTTCGCCGGGGCAATCATCGACGCCTCTGTTCGCGACACGCCGCAGATTCGCAAGCTGCAGTTTCCGGTCTTCAGTCGTGGCGTGGCGCCGTCCACTACCATCAATCACTACCGCGTCACCGGCGTCAACGTGCCGGTCACGTGCGCCGGCGTCCGGGTGAATCCCGGCGACATCGTGACGGCGGACGAAGACGGCGTGGCGGTCGTGCCCCAGGGACAGGCGGCCGACGTGCTGAAGAAGTCGCAGGAACTCGACGACATCGAACACCGTATGCTGCCCTTCATCGAGAAGTTCCGCTCGATCAAGGAAGCGGTCAAGCAGTTTGGGAGGATTTGAGACTCCATGCCGGCAGCAGTCGCGTCGATGAGAATCTGCTTGATAGCCCTCGGTCTGGTATTGAGCCAGGCCGCCGCCTCCGAGTTTCCACACGCGGAGATTTCCAATGCTCAGCTCCAGGCCAAGCTGTATTTGCCTGACGCGCAGTCGGGCTATTACCGGGGCACGCGCTTCGATTGGTCGGGCGCGGTTGCCAGCCTGGGATACAGGGGACACGACTACTTCGGCCAGTGGTTCCAGCGGTACGACCCGAAGCTCCACGATGCGATTACGGGTCCAGTCGAGGAGTTTCTGACCAACGACGCCGGATTGGGCTACGACGAGGCGAAGCCGGGGGATAGCTTCGTCCGCATCGGTGTCGGCGCGGTGCGGAAGCCCGACGAGCCGCGTTACCGCCAGTTCAGCACGTACGACCTCGTCGATCCTGGCAAATGGACGATCAACAAAGGCTCTGACTGGATCGAATTCGTCCACGAGCTGCGCGACACAGCCGGCTATGCGTACGTCTACCGGAAGAAGCTGCGGCTCGTGAAGAACACGCTGGTGCTGGAGCACCATTTGAGAAACGCCGGCCGCAAGACGATCGCAACCAGCGTGTACGAGCACAACTTCTTCATGCTCGACAAGCAACCGACGGGCCCTGACGTCGTCGTGCGATTTGCGTTCCCGCCGCGCGCCACGGGCGCGCTCAACGGGCTGGCCGAGCTTCGCGACAGAGATCTCGTGTACCTGAAAGAGCTGCAACCGAAAGAGACGGTGCAGACCGATTTGGAAGGGTTCGGACCCAGCGCCACGGACTACGACATCCGCGTCGAGAACCGCAAGACCGGTGCGGGCGTCCGCCAGACAGGCGATCGCCCGATGTCGAAGTTGCACCTGTGGTCAATCCGCACGACCGTCTGTCCCGAAGCGTTCATCGATCTGCGCATCGACCCGGGCAAGGAGTCCTCGTGGCGGATCACCTACGAGTTCTACCAGATCTCGCCGCCTACTCGCACCGCAACGCCAGAATCGGATCGATCCGGCTCGCGCGGTACGCGGGAATGAAGCCGGCCGCGCCTGAGACCAGCGTCAACAACAGCATCGTGCTGCCCGCCATCCAGGGATCGTTCGGCTGGATTCCGTAGAGCTGGGTAGAGACGAAGCGTCCCAGCGCCATCGCCGCCGGAATGCCGACGCCCAGTCCGATCGCGAGCAGGATCAGCACTTCGCGCATGACAAGCCAGATGACGCCCCCAGCCTGCGCGCCGAGCGCCAGCCGAATCCCCAGTTCCTTCCTGCGCCGGGCGACGACGAAGGCCATCACGCCGTAAAGACCGACCGACGCGAGCACCGTCGCCAGCAGGCCAAAACCCGCTGACAGCAGCGCAATCAACCGGTCGGTGAGCAGTGTCTCGTCGAGCTGCGCTTCGAGCGTCTTCATTTCGTAGACGGGCATCGCCGCGTCCAGTTGCTTCACCTCGTTGCGTATCGCGTTGAACGCGCTCGTCGATCCGGTGGCCGTCCGGAGGTAGAACGCGGCGCCGTTCCGGCCCCAGTTCGGCACGAACACCTGCCGGTGGATACCTTCGCGCGGGCCTTCGTAGAGCGCGTCGGCCACCACGCCGATGATCTCGATCGTCAGCTTCGTGTTGGGCCCGCCGCCTCTGCCGAGACGCTTCCCGAGCGCACTCTTCCCGGGGAAGAAGTGCCCGGCAAAACGGCGGTTGACGATGGCAACCGTGGGCCGCTCGGTGACGTCGCTTTGCCTGAAGTCGCGCCCTTCAAGAATCGGAATGCGCATCGTCTCGAAATACCCCGGCGACAGCGCGTTCATGAAGGCCTGCTGGTCCTCGCCGTCCGCATACTTGTGCCCTTCGACCGCCGTCGAGCTGTCCCATTCGTTCCCGGCAAGGATTGGCACTCCGGCCATCGCCGCGGATTTGATGCCGGACGCCGAGCGCAGGCGCTCCAGCAAATCGCGGTTGAACTGCACGGCGCGCTCCTCGGTGTAACCGCTGAGCGCAGGCGACAGCTGGAACGTCACGAGATTGTCGAGAGCCACACCCGTGTCCGTGGTCTTGAGGTTCTGCAGGCTCCGGACGAACAGCCCAGCGCCGAACAGCAACAGGAAACTGAGTGCCACCTGCACGGTGACCAATCCCTTTCGGAGGAAGAGCGAGCCGCCCGTGCCGGCGATCGACCCCACCGTGTCCTTCAACGTGGTCCACGGATCGGGACGGCTGGCGCGCAGCGCGGGAAGCAAGCCGAAGATGGTCCCGGTGGCAAACGTGAGGCACATCGTAAAGGCCAGAATCCGTCCATCCGGACGCGCAGTGATGAGCAGCGGCTGCCCTCCCGACGGGACGAGCGCCAGGAGTGCGCGTGTCAGCACTACCGCAAGGCCGAGCCCGGCGAGACCGCCCACAAACGACAGGACCAGGCTTTCCACGAGAAGCTGTCGCACGAGCCGGCCACGCGACGCGCCGAGCGAGAGACGCACCGCGATCTCTCTCTGGCGCATGAACGCGCGGGCAATGAGCAGGTTCGCCACGTTGGCGCACGCGATGAGAAGCACGAGCCCAACCATGCACATCAACACCAGGAGCGGCGTCGAGAAATCGTTGCGAAGGCCGGAATAGCCCATGGCGGCGGTTTCCACGAGCAGCTGCCCTTTCATGAACTGATCGCGCGAGTATTGAGACCAGTCCTTCGCGACCGGGAGCGTCATCTCGTAGGATCGGATCTGCGTGAAGAGGCCCTGCAGCGGCGCCTTGGCGGATTCAACGGTGTAGCCCGGTTTCAGGCGGCCGAACACCTGAATCCAGCGGGCGCGCCGGTCGTCCATGTGCAGCCAGCCCCAGTCCGGGGCCATCGCCTCCTTCATCAGCACGGGTACGCGGATCTGGGGTGATTCGGCCGGATCCAGCCCGGTGAATCCATTCGCCGATACGCCGACGATCTCCATTGGCGAATCGTTGATAAGGATCTTCTTCCCGAGCACACCCGGATCGCGCGCGAACCGGGTATTCCAATAGTCGTAACTCAGCACGACGACCGGATGCCCCAGGTACGTCTGATCGTCTTCCTTCGAGTTGAAGACGCGCCCGAGCGCCGGCTTCACGCCCAGCATCGAGAAATAGTTGCCGGAGACTATCTCGGCCAGCACGCGCTCGGTTCGGTTCTCGATACTGATGGAAGCGGGGACGAGCCTGCGGCACAACACCTCGGCCAGGGGCTCGGCGCGCTGCTGGAGGTCCTGGTATAGCGGATACGAGTGCATCCGAGAACCCATGTTGCTGCCATTGTGCGAGCCCCGCTGGTAGAGCATGACCAGCTGGTCCGGGGCCGTCACCGGCAGCTTGCGCAACAGGATCTGGTCGATAAGCGTGAATATCGCGGTGTTGGCGCCGATGCCCAGTGCCAGCGACAGGATCGCCACGGTCGAGAAGAGGGGGCTCCGGAGCAGCCCGCGTACCGCGAGGCGAAGGTCAGCGAGTGTCGTCCCCATCGTGTTGCTTGGACGAGGCGAGCCGGCAGAAGGTTGGCTGGGGGGTTAAACTCTTTCCTTCACGCGCACTTCGATATCGCGTCGCTCGGCGCCGCGCAGCACGCTGATTCGTGCGGTGGTCCCGATCCGCGCTTCAGTCAGCACCCGGTGAAGGTCGTCGAGGCTTTCCACGGGCTGATCGTCGAATGCCACGATCAGATCCCCCTCTCGCAACCCGGCGGCAATCGCGGGCCCATCGGCCTCCAGCGAGATGACGAGCACCGCCGCAGCCTGATCCAGCCGATGGAACCGTGTGACCCGGCGCAGAAGCGGTACGTTTTGGCCCGCCATCCCCAGATATCCCCGGCGGACCCGCCCGTCGCGGAGGAGCGGTGGCAGCACCGCAATTACCGTGCTGATGGGAACGGCAAAGCTGAGTCCCTGCCCTCCTGCGATGATGGCGGTATTGACGCCAACGACAGCCCCGTCGCTCGTGACGAGCGGACCGCCGGAGTTGCCCGGATTGAGCGCCGCGTCGGTCTGAATCACCTGGTCGATCAGCCGGCCTGAACGCGATCTGAGCGATCGTCCAAGCGCGCTCACGACGCCCGCGGTTACGGTGTGGGGGAAACCGTAAGGATTGCCGATGGCGACGACGAGCTGCCCGGGTCGCAGCGTGCGCGAATCGCCGAACGTGACCGGAACAAGGTCAGCCGCGGTGATGCGAACGACAGCGATGTCCGTATCGGGATCCTGGCCGACCACGTCGGCGTGGCAATCGCGTCCGTCCGGAAGCGCCACCTCGACGTGCGAGCTCCCGTCCACAACATGGCTGTTGGTGAGAATCAGGCCGTCGGCCGCGAAGACGAAGCCGGAGCCGCTGGCGGCGGGGGGATCAGATCGGCCTCGGCGGCTCGATTCCTGCCTCGAGACCTCGATGCTCACGACCGACGGCGCGACGATGTCGACCGCCCGAGTCACGGCCCGCGAGTAATCGTCCAGCAGTTCGTCGTCGGAAACGCGAGTTGGAAGAGGGTTCATCTCGGTACCATAGGACGCCGGGGACGGCCTGTAGGGTGCCGAAAAACCCCTCTAGTCGCTCGCGGAGATCGCGGAGTATTTCACGCGGAGAACGCTGAGCATGCCGAGAAGCGCGGGAGCGACCCGATCACCCGGCGTCGTGGTTCGCGCGGGCGATCCGGTCGCTCCCGCGCCCCTGCGGCGTCCTTGGCGCTCTCTGCGCGACACACTCGGCGATCTCGGCGCGAGAGGTCTTGAATCCACTCCTAGAGTGATTCATTCAGTGCGCAGCGCCACCAGTGGGTCGACGCGCGTCGCGCGCCGGGCGGGGACGTAGCAGGCGAGAAATGCCACGGCCAGGAGCACACTGCCTACGGCGCCAAACGTCAGGGGATCCTTCGGGCTGACGCCGTAAAGCAGTCCCGACACGACGCGAGCTGCAACAAAACCGGCCGCGAGTCCGCTGGCCGTGCCGCCAAGAGCGAGCAGCATGCCTTGCCCCAGCATCAGCCGTAGAACATCGGGTGCCTGCGCGCCGAGTGCCATCCGCACGCCGATCTCGTGGGTGCGCTGCGATATTGAGTAGGAGATCACGCCGTATACCCCGACCATCGCGAGTACCAGCGCCAGCCCGCCGAAGATGCTGAGGAGTGCTGCTCCCATCCGTGGCGCCCACAACCCCCGCGCGACGGTTTCCTGAACCGTCCCGGTGTTGGTCAACGGCATGTTGCGATCGAGTGTCTGCACCTGCGATCGCACCTCGCCGAGCACACTCTCGGGCTCGGCCGTCGTCCGCACGATGAGCGCCGTTACTGGGGCGTAGTCCTGCGCGATGGGCCGGTAGATGACGGGCTGCGGAGCTTCCCCGATCTGAAAAATTACGGAGGTCGCCGTCACGCCTACCACTTCATAGACTGTTGGATCCTGCACGATGGTGAAGTGTCTGCCGACCGCGCCCTCGCCGGGCCATAGGCTGCGTGCCATGGCTTCATTGACGATCGCCACGGGCTGGGATTCCTCGCGGTCGAAATCGGTGAAGTCGCGTCCTCCCCGCAGCGGGATGCGCATGGTGTCGAAGTAGCCGGGAGAGATGCCCGTGAACAACGTCAGCGTTCCGCGAGAACCTGGATTCGACTGCTGCCCCTCGGCAAACACGGTCAGGAGGATCCCGCCGTCGAGGGGGCCGTTGGATGCGACCGCGGCCGCCTCGACGCCGGGCGCATGTCCTGCCCGCGCGATCGCGTCGCGATAGAACTGCAGGCCGCGGGCCATGTCGTATTTCTGCGATCCCGGACTCAGATCAAGGAAACCGACGTGTTTTGACTCGAATCCCAGCTCCGTGTTCTGGGCAGCCTGCATGCTGCGCACGAAGAGACCCGACCCGAGCAGGGCCACGGCAGCCAGACCGATTTCGGCAACGACGAGCAGACTCCGCAATCGGTTGCGCGCGGGGTTCGAGCCGCCGCGGCCTCCCACCTTCATCATCTCGTTCAAGTTGGCGCGGGAAACGCGGATGGCGGGCGCCAGCCCGAACAGCACACCTGTCAGCACGGTCACGATGGCCGTGAAGGCCAGCACGCGAGTGTCGAAGCTCAGATCGATCGAGGCGTTCCCAAGAAACGGCGGGCGGAGCGACCACAGCGCGTTGCGTCCCCAATAGGCGACGGCCAGGCCCGCCACACCGCCCAGCACGCTGAGGAGAATGCTTTCCGTCAGAAGTTGACGCACGAGACGCGATCGTGTCGCTCCGAGCGCCGAGCGGAGGCTAATCTCGCGCTCGCGCTGCGCGGACTGGGCGAGCAGCAGGTTCGCCAGATTCACGCACGCGATGAGCAGCACCAGGCCGACGACGCTCATCATGACGCCGCCAGCCAGCACGAACTGGCTTCGCTGATTGATGCCCAGCGCCGCGTCTGACTGCAGCGCCAGCGCCACCGTCCGTCCTTTGTTCTCGGCGGGATACTGCGTCTCGAGCGCCGCAGCCATCGTCTGCATCGCCGCCTCGGCCTGAGGCAGGCTGACGCCCGGGCGGAGCCGGCCGACGATGTTCAACCAGCGGAATCTCCGATTCGGCGCGAGCTGGCGAAGCTGGCCGGTCGTCAATTGCGCCCACATGCTCATCGGGACCCAGATGCGATCGGGCCCGGCGAGGGAAAACGTGCCCTTGAAGTTGGGTGGCGTGACGCCAATGACCGTGAAGGGCAATCCGTTGAACGTGAGAGTCTTTCCGATCAGTGCCGGATCCGCCCCGAACTGCCGGGTCCACAGGCTGTGACTGATCACCGCGACGGTGTTGGCGCCAGGCTTCCGGTCTTCGTTCGGCAGGAACGTCCGGCCCTGAAAGGCCTTCACGCCCAGCACGTCGAAGTAGTTCGCGCTTGCGAGCATCCCGGGCAACCCGACCGTCTCGCCCTTGTTCGTCCAGGTCAGCCCGGTGCCGAAGTACGCGGCCAGCCCCGTGAAGACCGTGTTGTGATCGCGGTAGTCCTCGAAATTTGGAAGCGAGGTGGGCGTCAGCGTGAAGTTCGCCTGCGTGTTGATCGTTCTCGTATCGTGTGTAAAGAGCTCGACGACGCGAGAAGGTTCTTCGATCGGCAGCGGATGGAGGAAAACGGCGTTGATGACGGTGAAGATAGCGGTGTTGGCCCCGATGCCCAGCGCGAGCGAGAGCACCGCCACACTGGTGAAGCCCGGTTTCTTGGCCAACAGCCGTGCGGCGTACCAGAGATCCTGGGTCCAGGTTTCCATTTTGTTATCCCCCATGCCGGGTCCAAGCGCCACAGCGCCTCAGAAACAACAAGAGATCAGAAGACCAGGAGAATCAATGCTTTTCAAAAGAGTGTCTTCTGAACTCTTGATCTCTTGCAGAGGGCCCCCAGTCTAGGGTTTGGTGATCAATAAGTATGGTGTACCGACCAAGAGCAACGCGCCAAGAAAGATGAGGCCGAAGATCAAACCGAGCCTCCAGAAATCTTTTCGCGATATGTACCCGCTCGCGAAGTAGACCGGCGCCGGGCCCGTGGCATACGGCGTCAGCACGCCCATCAGGCCCAGGGAGAATACCAGCATCATCGCGAAGACGCGCACCGGCATGCCTGGCACCGACGAGCCCGCCGCAAGGATGACCGGCAGCAGCGCGGTCGCGTGCGCCGTCAGGCTCGCGAACATGTAGTGCAGCATGAAAAACAGCACGACGAGCATCGTCATCACGAACACGGGTGAGTAGCCGGCCAGGAGCGCTGAGGCGCCGCGGCCGATCCAGTCAACGACACCGACTTTGCTCAGCCCATCCGCCAGGACGACGAGCGTGGCGAACCACACGAGCACGTTCCAGGCGGTGGAGTTGCCGACAATGTCATCCCAGGACACGACCGCGAAGAGGAGCATCAGGGATATCCCGGCCAGCGCGACCATCGTGGGATCGATCACGCGGCCGCCGGCGATCCACAATCCGAGCGCGAGAATCGCCATCGTCCCCATGATCACTTCTTTCCGGCTGATGCCACCCAGCTTCGCCAGCTCCCGTGCCGCCCACTGCGGCACTTCGCCGCTCGTCCGAATCTCCGGCGGATAGAGTTTGTGCACGAGCCACGGCAGCAGGAGCAGCAACGGGACTCCGACCGGCAGGAATCCGAAGAACCATCCGGTCCAGGTGATCTCCACTCCCGTGGCTTTCCTGACCAGCTCGATCGCAAAGAGATTTGGCGCGAGCGCGGTGACGAACATCGAGCTGGTCACACAGGTCGTCGCAAACGCGACCCACATCACATACGCGCCGATCCTGCGGGCGGATTCGCCCGGCGCGGAGCCGTAAAGCTCGGGGATGCTCCGAACGACCGGAAAAATCGTGGCCCCGCTGCGGGCGGCGTTCGACGGCATGAACGGGGCCAGCGCGAGGTCGGACAGCGCGATCGCGTAGCCGAGACCGAGGGTCCGTCCGCCGAACCGCTTGACGAGCACGAGCGCGATGCGCCGGCCGAGGCCCGATTTTTCGTAACCCTTGGCGAACACAAACGCCGCGAAGATCAGCCAGACTGTGCTGTTGATGAAACCCGCCAGCGCCCACTTCAACGCCTCGGCGGAAAACTTGAACGCGGGATCGGCCATTTGCGCCGGACTGAAAGCGAGGCCGAGCACGCCCACGAGCGTGACACCAATGAAGCCAACGGCCGCCGCGGGAAGCGGTTCGGTAATCAACGCGAGAATCACGGCAGCAAAGAGGGCGAAGTAATGCCACGCGTATGGCGCCAGTCCGTGCGGCGCAGGAATCAGCGCGAGCGCTGTGCCCGTGAGCACGGGAATTCCCGCGCGCCAGAGAAGTGGCGGAAGACCACGCCCCTCGACGGCGGCGTGCCGCACCCTGCCGTTTGTCATTCCAGATGTTTCACGATGGCGGCGGTGATTGCGGTCGTCGTCGACGTGCCACCGGCGTCCGGCGTCACATTCCCCCCGGCCAGCGCGCGCTCCACGGCGCGGCGCACCGCCGCCGCGGCTTCCGCTTCACCGAGCCATTCGAGCATCATCGCGGCGCTGAGGATGGCTCCGGTGGGATTGGCGATGCCTTTCCCGGCAATGTCCGGCGCGGAACCGTGCACCGGCTCGAACAGCGACGGAAAGCGCCGTTCCGGATTCAGATTCGCCGAAGGATTCAGTCCCAGGCTTCCCGTGATGCCGCCCGTGAGATCGCTGAGGATATCGCCGAACAGGTTGGAGCCGACGATCACGTCGAATGTCTGCGGCCGGCGCACGAGTTCGAGCGTCGCCGCGTCGATATGCAGTTTCTCAACGGACACATCTGCAAATTGCGGCGTCATCTCGGCGAGCACTCGGTCCCAGAGCACGTAGGCATAACGCTGGGCGTTCGATTTGGTGATCATCGCGAGACGCCGCCGCCGCGTGCGCGCAAGTTCGAAGGCAAAGCGCAGAATTCGTTCGACTCCGCGGCGTGTGTGCACGGCAGTCTGCAGCGCAACTTCACCAGGCGTGTCCACGGCGAGGACCCCGCCGTTGTCGACGTATTCCCCCTCGGAGTTCTCGCGCACGACGACGAGGTCGATTGGCTCGCCGTTGCGCAGCGGCCCCGGCACGCCGGCAAATGTACGCGCCGGGCGCACACACGCGTAGAGATCGAACGCCTGCCGGAGCCGGATCAGCGGTGCGAGCGTCACGTGATCCGGCAGTCGCGCCGGCCAGCCCACGGCCCCGAGAAAGATCGCGTCAAACCCGCCGAGCGTTGACAGGAAATCTTCCGGCGCGACCCGGCCGTGACGATCGAAGTGTGCCATACCCCAGTCGAAGCGGTCGTAGTCCAGGCGAAAGCTGCCGGGATGCTTCTGCGCGGCGGCAAGCACAGCAACGGCTGCGTCGGCGACTTCGGGCCCAATGCCGTCTCCCGGATACAACGCGATGCGGTGAGTTTTCATGTCAGGCGGCGATTATGGATGGGACGACGGGGTTGTTCAAGCCGCGGGCGCGAGCGGGGGCCCGGCGGGAGGACAACGGCACCGGTGTGCATCTGAGTACCAAAGGCCTACGCGAGCACGGGCATCTGTGGGCGGAAAAGGTTGCGCCGTGGGTAGAGCGGCAGCGTCGGTAGTGGGCGTTGGGATCTTGAAAAGAAGAAGCTCGCCGCCACGAAAAAGCCGCGGGTTTCTGCGTTTGAAAACACCCATGCGCGTCACGTACCCGCGGAGGTCAGGCGGGCGGTCTGGGCGCGTGACGGCGGGCAGTGCAGGTTTGAGGGGCCGCACGGGCGGTGCCGGGAGACGGGATTACTCGAGTTCCACCACGTCGTGCCATACGCAACGGGTGGCCTCACAACGGCTGACAACCTGGAGCTCCGGTGCGCCGCGCACAACCGCTAC
>JBBQEJ010000054.1:0-28766 GCA_038320555.1 Vicinamibacterales bacterium
CGTCCAAACCGCACCGACAGAGGGGATGTCCGCCTTTGGTCAGCGCCTCGTACACCGTGACAACCCGACCGAACCACGGATGCCACGGATACCGGACTTCCCGAGACTCAGTATTGTGGGTGTTGCGTTGTCGACTTGTACGACCGTGAGCGGCCGCATCAGATGCGGTCGGCGTCGAAGAGCATCGTCTCCGCACTGGTTGGCATTGCCATCGATCGCGGGGCGATCGCCAGCGATCGTGAACTGGTGACGAAGCATCTGCCTTACAACAGCTACGCCAATCCTGATCCGCGCAAAGCGCACCTCACGCTGAGCGATCTACTGACCATGCGTTCCGGACTGGCGTGCGACGATTGGGATGCACGCTCACCCGGAAACGAATCTCGGGTCTACGAGTCAGAGGACTGGGTGAAGTTCGTGCTCGATCTGCCTATGGCGGACCCGCCGGGGGCGCAAGGCCGGTACTGCTCAGGCAATGTTCATGTCGCAGGGCGGATCGTCGAGCGCGCGACGGGCATGCCGCTTCCGGCGTTTGCGCAGCGGGAACTGTTCGGGCCACTCGGCATTCGTGCCGACAGCGTGCGATGGAACTTCACCCTGTCGTCATCGAACGCGGCGACATTCGCGCAGCTCTACCTCCGGCCGCGCGACATCCTCAAGGTGGGCGTGCTCTTTCAGCAGCACGGGAATTGGGGCGGCCGTCAGGTGATCCCGCGTCAGTGGGTCGAGCAATCCACGTCGCAGCTTTCAACGGTCGGAGACCAGCGGTACGGGTACTTCTGGTTGCATCAATGGCTCAACGCCTCCGGCCCAGAGGGAACACGCCGCGTGGACATGGTCGCCGCGACAGGTAACGGTGGACAGAAAATCTACATGGTTCCGTCCCTTGATCTCGTCGTGGTGCTCACGGGCGGGAACTACAATGCGACACGCTCGCCGGCAACCGAGATTATGGCGAAGGAGTTGCTCCCGGCATTCCTGAGCCGAACCGCAGTGTCCAAATGAGGCGGACGACGGCGCTGCCCTGAGCGAGCGGCGACCACCGGTTTCGCCGAATTACCGGCGTGGCGGTGATCTCTCCTCGCCGCCCCGGCGGACTTCGGCAAGCGTGCGCGCGATGTCGTCCTGTTTTGGATCGAGCCGCAACGACTCGCGGAAGGCTGCGGCCGCTCCCGCTCTATCCCCGACGTCGAGACGCGCCAGGCCCAATCCATTGAGCGCCATCGTCGAGGCCGGATCCGCTTTCAGCGCTCGTTCGAAGTAGGGCAGGGCGTCAGCGGAACGTCCCGCCGATGAAAGCGCGCCCGCCAGATACAACAGAGCTTCGGCATTCCCGGGTTCGCGCCCGATTGCTTCGCGGAAGAGGCGCATCGCCTCGTCCGGACGCCCGGTCCGCATGCGGACGACGCCGAGCTTGGTCATGGCGGGCACATCGCCGGCATCCACCTCGAGGATGCGAGCGTAGCGGGCAGCCGCCGCGTTGAGATCTTCGCGGAGCAGAGCCAGATCGCCAAGCCGGCGGAGGGCTTCGATGTGGTCGGGGACGAGCTTCAGGACTTTCTCGCACGCGGCAGCGGCTTCATCGTACTTGCGTTCCTGGATGCGGACGACGGCAAGGGAAATCAAGGGCTGCGGAAAGCTCGGATTCTCGCGCTCGGCGCGTTGAAGGATGAGGGCCGCTTCTTCCAGCCGGCCCGCAGACCGCAGGTTGTCGCCGAGCACGACCGCGTCTTCGGCCGTGAGCTGCCCTTCCCTGTCGAGCACGCGCAGGTCCGCGATGGCGAGCTCGTGTCGTCCCGCCGCAGCATAGGCGACGGCCCGTGTGCGCCGGGCCATGAACAGACCAGGATCGTCCTCGAGGACCGCGGTCAGCTCGCGTATGGCAAGCTCGGGCTCCGAGCGGGCGGCGGACATGCCGCGATTGAGCTTCGGCAGAAGACGAACGCCGTCTTTGGGGTCGCGGAGCGCGGCGCCGGCGGGCCGTGAGGCACGCCCTCCACTCACATAGCCCAGCGCGCGCAGCCGCTCGGCCGTTTCCGCGTCGACAGGTTGTGCCGGGGCCGACGGCGTCGGCTGGCGTAGTACCACATCGAGCCGGCTGCTCAAGTCGCTGACGCGCGCCGGCTGCTCGCCGGCGCGATTCGCCTTCTCCAAAGGGTCGTTCTGCAGATCGTACAACTCCGGGTGCGGAGCCTTGATGAACTTGAATCCGGCCGTACGCCAGGCATGCAGCGGGGCCCATCCCAGCTCCAGCTCGGAGTAGAGCGACTCGGCGTAGGCTGGAGCATCCGACATTTGCTCTCCATCGGCAGCGCGCCGGAGCGAGCGCCCATCGACATCGGTGCGCTGAGGAAGCCCCGCATAGTCGAGGAGGGTCGGCAACACGTCGATGGACCGGGCCACCGTTCGGGACACGCGACCCGCGGCGATCTGCGGCCCTGCCATGATCCAGGGAACCCGAAGCGTCGCGTCGTACAGGAAAATTCCGTGCGTGCCCTCGCCGTGCTCGCCAAGGCTCTCTCCATGGTCGGCCGTGACGAGCACAATCGTGCGGCTCGTCTCCCCTCTGACGTCGAGCGTCTGTAGCAGACGCCCAAGTTGACGGTCCACGAATGCGATCTCTCCATCGTATGGGGATTGACGGTACCGATCGGCCAGGTCTGCCGCCGGCGGCTCATACGGCGCGTGCGGATCGTAGTAATGGACCCACAGGAACCAGGGAGCCGGCTTCGGCGCCTCCGGGGGGTTGGCGGCTGCGAGCCAGCGGAGCACCGCGTCGGTCGTGGCATCCGCGAAGCGTTCGACATAGGGTGTCCGGCGGCGATCATTTCCCCTGGGCAGCCGGTCGTCGTACGTCTCGAATCCACGATCGAATCCAAACCGGCGATCCAGCGGGAACCCGGAGACGAACCCGCCGGTGTGATAGCCGGCGGTCCGGAAATCCTGGGCCACCGTCTTCGCTCCCGGCGCCAGGATGAACCCGCTGTTATTCCGAAAGCCATGGCCAAGCGGCGTCTGGCCGGTGAGGATCGACGCATGTGAGGGCCCGGTCAGGGGGGCATGCGCCACCGCCGTCTCGAAACGAACACCGCGGCGGGCCAGGGCATCGATCGTCGGCGTGGAGGCCTCGTGGTATCCGTAACTTCCGACGTGGTCGGCGCGCAGCGTATCAATCGTCACGAGCAGCACATTTGACCGGCTCGACTGCTCAGCCAGGCGGGACTCCGAACCACGCGAGCGGCAACCTGCGGCGAGCGTGAGAAACGTAAGGACGAGGAACGTGAAAACGATCGCGCGCGCGATGAGAGACCGCATGGAAACTGAGACGAGCGTAACGGTAAACGAAGGACCGCTCAAGCCTTAACTCGTCAACAACCAGTTGACAGCGGGCAGGGCAGTGAGTAAACGTTCAACGGAACTCGTGTGCGGCCTGAGGGCGGGTGCCTTCCGGAGCGCTCGAGCGACGCCATGTTGAAGGGGAGGAAGATGCCGAAGCACGCCCTCGCAGCAATACCAGTGAGACAACGAGTCGGACGCGTATCTCTCGCGCTCTTTTTGTTACTGGCCACGTACGCCATCACTACACCAGCCGCGGCGCAATCGTTCCTGGGCACCATCCGGGGTACGGTCGTCGATTCCCAGGGCAGCGTCGTGCCGGGCGCGGCGGTCCTGATTGTGGACGAGGGAACAGGCGTGCCCCGCGCGGTCGAGACCGATGCGGAGGGCCGCTACGAGGCGACAAACCTCAGACCTGGGACCTACCGGGTCGAGGTCGTGACGACGAACTTCAAGAAATTCGAGAGGACGGGCGTTGTCCTGCGGGCTGCCAGCACCGCTCTGGTGGACGTCACCCTGACCGTGGGCGGCGTCAATGAGACGGTGACCGTGTCGGCCGATGCGATCAACAACATCACGCTCGACAGTCAGGCCATCTCGCGCGGTCTCGACGAGCAGCAGCTCCACGATCTTCCGCGCAACAGCCGCGACATCCAGTCGTTCCTGCTCCTCAACCCCAACGTGGTCGGCGGCAGCGACGACATCCAGTTCCTCGGTGCCAAAACGTACGGCGTGTCGTACATTCAGGACGGTCAGGCCTCCACGAACGCCATCTTCGGCACCATCGGCAACTCCGCTCCGGGGCTCGACGCGATCTCGGAGATGACCGTGCTGTCGAACTCCTACAGTGCCGAGTACGGGGGCCTGGCCGGCGTCGTGGTGACGACCAAGCGCGGCGCGAGCAGCTACCGCGGGACCGGCTTCTACGACTTCAACAGCAACGGCCTGAACGCTCTGACTTACAACCAGACGCTCTCGGGCGTCCAGCGTGGCGACCCCCTCTCCGACACGCACGAGCACCGGTGGGGTGGAAGCATCGGCGGGCCTCTGATTTCCGGAAAACTGTTCTTCTACGGGAACTACGAGGGCTCGAACAACAAGGCGATATTCGGTGGGGCGCGGGCGACCGTTCCTACGGCGGCGATGCGGAACGGCGACTTCCGCGGCACCGCGATCGTGCCTAAAGATCCGAACACCGGCCTTCCCTTCCCGGATCAGATGATTCCCAGCGGCCGGATCGATCCAGCGGCAAAGGCCATCATGGACTTCTTCTATCCGCTGCCCAACCAGGGAACGCTGGCCAACGGATACGGCGTTTACCAGCAGTTCGTGCCCAAGACGCGCGAACGGGAGCGCGGCGACCTCAGAATCGATCACGAGGCGGGCAAGAACGACTCTCTATTCCTCCGCGGGAGCTATCAGCACCGTAATCCGAACGGCATCACCTTCGAGGCCGGCAATGCCTTCACCAACATGCCGACCCTGGATACCAAGCTCAACACGGCGTCGGTGATCGGAGGCTGGACCAAAATCTTCTCGCCCACGGTCGTCAATGAATTCCGGACCGGCTACAACTATGACAATTCCGCGCGGGAGAGCACGTTCCTGGCGGCCGACGTGACCGCCCGGCTCGGCATCGAGAACGCGCCTAGCCTGGGACCCGACCGCCGCGGGTTTCCTCAGTTTCAGTTCACGGCGGGAACGAACCGTCCCACCAACATCACCGATGCCGGACGGAACGTGGATCGCACGCTTCGTCAGAACGCCTTTTCGGTCAGCGACAACATCACGTGGGTCAGCGGGGGGCACACACTGAAAGGCGGCGGCCTCTTGACCCGCAACACCGCTCGCGACGGGTTTGGCTTCGGGGTGAACTACCGCGGCCGCTACCGATTTCGCGGTACGTCCACCGGCAACGCCTTCACCGATTTTCTGCTGGGGATGCCCACCGACGTGTCTGACCACATCAGCAATCGCGGCCCGCTCGATGGTCACTCCACCGACGTCGCCGGATTCGTCCAGGACGACTGGAGGGCCAACAAGAGCCTGACGGTATTCCTCGGACTGCGCTACGAAGTAGTGGGAGCGTGGCACGAGAAAGACCTGACCCTTGCCAACTTCGTGCCGGTCGACGGCGGCTACCACGTCGTGGCCAACGATCGGGTTGCCGCACTGCTGCCGCCTGGCCTTGTCGCGCTGGGCCGGACTCGAACGGCCGACAAGGTGGGTCTGCCCGACACGTTGATCAACACCGACAAGAACAACTTCAGCCCGCGAGTCGGCTTCGCCTGGCGACTCGACCAGAGCAACAAGACGGTGCTCCGTGGCGGTCTCGGATTGTTCCATCCGACCGTCGCGGTTCAGGGCATCCGCGACCTGCTCGCCACCAACGAGTTTCGCTACGGCAACGTGCGACGCGGGGGCGGACTCCGCAACGGCTTCTCCGGCGGCACGCCGTTTGTGGATGCCGCTGATTTCGGTAACGAGGGGATTGACCCGAACCTCCAGAGTCCCGACATCTATCAGTACAACTTGACGATCGAGCGCGAGTTGCCGGGCCAGCTGGGCCTGCGGGCCAGCTATATCGGATCGACGATGCGCAAACTGCTGGTCGATCGCGACAACAACACTCTGCGGGCCAGCACCGTGGCATTCGACCCTGCAGAGCCCGCGGACTATGCGCGGCTGCCCTTCCCGCTCTACGGCTACTACATGGATATCGTGTCGAACGCCGGCAGCGGTCAGTTCCACTCGGGCCAGCTGGAGTTGCTTCGCCGCTGGCGGAGCGGGCTGGCCTTCAACGCCGCTTACACGCTCGCCCACTCCGACAGCAACGCTCCGGACACTGGCAACAGCACAATCGGGCCGGTCCAATTCGATCCCTATGACATCGAAAAAGATCGGGGTCCCGATCCGAACGTGGTGAAGCATCGGTTCATCGCGAATGCGACCTTGGACATTCCGGTGGGTCGCGGCCGCCCCCACGGCGCGAACATGGCGAAATGGGCGGACAGCCTGTTCGGCGGCTGGACTGTCTCGACGATCTTCCAGGCGCGGAGCGGCCAGAACCTCACGCCGTTCTTCAGCGGCTTCTATACGACGAGCCCGTGGAACACGGGGAAGCCGCTCGACGGGCTGGGCAACTTCTTCTGCTGCGCCTGGCGGCCCGATCAGATCGGCGATCCGAACAGTGGCGGCTCGCGCGACGCGTTCTTCAACCAGGCAGCCTACGCGCTCCCCGCACCAGGAAAACTCGGGAACGCCAAGAAGGGAAGCCTGAAGGGACCGGGCACGTGGGTCGTGAACTTCGGGATCTACAAGGACGTCATCACGCAGGGTCATTTCCGGCTGCAGTTCTCGGCGCTGCTCGACAACGCGTTCAACCATCCGCAGTTCTTCCCTGGCTATGGGAGCGGATTCGTCGATCTCACCTCGTTCCTGATAGACGGCGATCCCAACAATGGCACCACGGGTGTGCTGGGTTCCGATACCATAGCAAACGCGGAAGGATTCTCGCCTGGACGAGTCATACGTCTGGGCATCAGAGCAACGTTCTGATGCCCGCTCGTTGAGGGGTCGCGCCACTCAAGTCTAGCGAGGCTGCGCCTCAGACCATGGAGCTTCGCCTCGCTAGGCAACATTCTTGATAACGCCCCGCTGGCGCGGGGACGGTCTTGACCGAAGAACTTGACCCAAATGGTGCAAGTTTTTCGGGTCAAGACCTCTAGCGAGGTTTCGCCTCAGACCGTCGAGGCTCCGCCTCGCTAGATTGCATCTTGATGACGCGCGCTGACGCGGGATCGCCGGTGACCGAGGTCATGGGCGCAGGAGTTGCTCCCGGCATTCCTGACCCGGGCCACGTCACGTGAAGCTCTTCTGGGAACAGCTCGCGAGTAGGATCAACCTGCAACCACAGCAACGCCCCCAGAGCGAGGAAAGCACCATGGGGATGAACGGCGTGTTGTAATTGCCGAAATAGCCGACCAGATAACCAAAGACCACCGCGGAAAGGGCTGACGCGGCGTTGGCCGCTGTGTTCATGAAGCCAAATACCGCGCCGGCGTTCTTGCGTCCGACGTCAAGGCAAAGCGCGCAGAGGGTCGGTTGCTGAAACAGGATTCCGCCGTAGGCCAGGGAAAGGAACACGAGCGCCAGCTTACCGCCTGGCGCGAAGATGGCCGCAGTCAGGAACAGCGCCGCCGCGCTGAGTCCCGTTACGCCGAGCCAGCGGCGGCCGTTGCGCAGACCATGCCGCTTTACCATCCAGTCGCCCGCCAGGCCACCCAGCCCATTGGCTGTTGCCCCGACCGCGTAGGTGAGCGACGACAGCACGAGCGCAGCTTCGGAGAATCCGCGGCCCCTCACCAGATACGTTTGCAGCCATGCCTGAAAGAATCCCAACGCGTACACATAACAGGCGCCAATGGCCGCGATACGCCACAGCACCGGGATGCGCAAAGCGGTGGCCCAGGGCATGCCGTGGCGTTGCAAACCGGGAGCGGAACCGATTTCGCGGAGTTCGGCCTCGGTGACTCCGGCCTTCTCCTGTGGCGCATCCCGAAACCACGTGTACCAAGCCAGGCTCCACACCACTCCTAAGAGGCCGAACACGAAGAAGGGCGCCCGCCAACCATAACGCGCTTGAATCGGCACGACGAGCAGCGGCGACATGGCGGCGCCGACCTGACTGGTCATCCAGATCGTGCCCCAGGCCCGCGTGCGCTTGGCCGCGGGGATCCAGCGAGCGATGACCGCGGAGGCATTTGGATAGGCGCCCGCTTCGCCGGCTCCGAAGCAAAACCGCACCAGCAGCAAGAGGTAGTAGTTCGACACCGTGCCGGTGAGTGCGGTGAAGGCGGACCACCAGGCCACGATGCGCGTGAGGACGCGACGCGGGCCGACGCGATCTCCGAGCGCACCCGTGGGTATTTCGAATGCGCTGTAAGACAGAAAGAAGACGCTGGTGACCCAGCCCCAGGCTTGGGGGCTGATGTGCAGGGCATCCTGCATGCGAGGGCCGGCAACGGCGATGCAGACACGGTCCAGATACGTGATGACGGCGAGCAGCGACAGCATGCCGAGCACCCGGTGTTGGTATTTCATGGACCTTCAAGTGTTCGGCTGCAGCGGTTGACGGCGTGACTGGCTCGGAGCTGATCGCCGAGTATATACACTCGAGTGCCCTCGCTTGCGACCTTAGCGCGAAGCGCACTACTCTACAGGTCACCAGGAGATCGCCATGAAGAAGCTGCAGGTACAAGGCGTTCATCACGTCACCATCGTTGGATCGACGAAGCAGAGCGCCGTGGATTTCTGGCAGGGTGCGTTGGGGATGCCGTTCGTCCTCGAGCAGCCCAACCTTGGCAAGCCGGATGAGAACCACTTGTACTTCGATCCCGGCGATGGCCGCCTGCTGACCGTGTTCACGAACGAATCACGCGAGGACGCCAGACGACACGCACCGCGTGAGGTCGGGTGCGTGGAGCACATCGCCTTCAATGTCTCGCGGGCGACGTTCGTGCAGGCCCCCGCTCGCCTGCGCGAACGCGGCATCGACTTCATTCAGCGCGACCGCGGGTTCATGGACTCCATCTATCTCCACGATCCCAACGGCCTGAAGGTCGAGCTCGCGTGCTACAAGTTCGAACCCCCCGAAGGCTTCCGCGCCGTCGATGTGCTGATGAAGGCCCACTTCCTGCGCATCGAGCGCGGCGACCATCACATCACCGACGAGCACGTCGCCGATGCCATCGAGTCACTGCTGGCGACCCGGCCGCGCCTGCCGGTTGACGAAAAGGTCTCCACGACTGCCTGACGTTACTTCCCGCGCCGATTCACGGCTGGGGCGAGGGTCAGCTTTTCGGCGTTTCGGTCCGCGCGAGTCAGGACGGCGCGTCGTCTTTCCTCATCCAGGTCCCGAACATCCGCCGGCGGAAATGCGCGTGATTCTCGGCTGGCGCGCATTGCTCAAAAATTGAACTGCTAGGACTGGTTTCCAAAACCTCTCGCGCCGAGATCGCGGACTGTCTCGCGCAGAGAGCGCCGAGGACGCAAAAAGGCGCGGGAGCGACCGGATCGCCCGCGCGGGCGACCACGGGGCGGGGCGCTCCGGCCGTCCCCGCGCCTCTCGGCGTGCTCAGCGTTCTCCGCGCGAAATACTCGGCGATCTCCGCGAGAACTCACTGACGCGCAGATCATCCGGCACGAGCTGTTCGTCAACTTCAATCTCAATCTTCTCGCCCCGTCCCAGGCGGCAAACCGCGCCGAGTTCAACTGGCGCCGGCTTGCGCTGGTCGGCGGCTACTCCTTTATCCGTGCACGGCGGAACGCGATTGGTCCGTTCGATGTGCCGGCAACCGGCACGCTGGACACGGAGTGGGGCCACGGCCCTGGCGACAATCCGTACCGCCTCAACGTTGCGCTCAACAGCACGCAGTTGAAGAAGCTCACTGTCAGCCTGTCGCTCAATGCCTTGGACGGGTTCCCTTACATGCTCATGACCGGCTTCGACGACAACCACGATGGGCTGCTCAACGATCGGCCGCCGGGTGTCGGCATCTGGAGTTTGCACACCACTCCGGTACGGACCGTGAGCGGCCGGTTCACGTACAACCTGCCGCTCGGCGCCTCGTCTGGTCAGCCAACCGGCGGCGCGGCGCCCCAGCGATACAAGCTCAGTATCTACGCCAACGTCAACAACCTGACGAATCACGCGAACTTGAGTGGCTTCAGCGGCGTGATGACGTCGCCGTTCTTCATGAGCCCGACCGGTGTTCAGAACCCGCGGAAGGTCGATATGGGTATGAATATCAGTTTCTGACGCGCCGACCGTCCGACCTCGTCAGGCAAGTGAGTCGAGCGGGCAAGGAGGTTGACCCTGCTTGCCCGCTCAGCGCACTTGTCTAGCGCCTACATTTTCGGTGGGGCCGGGAGCGGCATGTCGCTGTTGAAGATGTCATGAGACAGCCGCCACTGCCCATCTGAACCTTTCTTCAAGATGACGACATACTTTCCCTTGTCGGTCGTAGGCTGACCGGTTTTCGGCGTGATGGCCATCTGATACGTCCCAGCTTCGTACGCTGTTGACCCCGACATGGCAGACTCAAACGGCGTCAAGGTGATGTTCGCCCCCTCCATCTCCTTGAAAAACGCCTCGATGTTCGCCCGCCCACGCACGGCCTCATGGTTCGGCGGCATGACAACCGCATCGTCGGTGTACATGGACGCGACCTTCGCGACGTCCTTGGCGTTGAAAGTTGCTTCCCACCCCTTCGCGAGCTTGGTGAGGGCAGGGTCCGTTTTGCCTGACATCTGAGCCTGGACCGCCCCGTAACGCGGCAGGCCTACACCCGTTGCCAGCGCAAGAACCACCGTCAGGATGATCAGCTTCTTCATCGACGCACTCCTCTTCAGCGCTTACAAAGGATCTACTTGATGGGGGCAGATGCGGATGCGACACACTGCCATTTGCCGTTCATTTTCACCCACGTGTCGGCCCACCGCTCTTTGGCGTCGATAGCCTTGCCCTCCGCATCGGTGCCCTTGCCGGTCCATGAGCCGGTCACAATCGCTGCGTCACCATGGACCATGACCTTCATATCGCCGATCTCGTTGGTGACCCACTTGGCCTTCTTCATGCGTGCCAGCGCCTCGGGCTTGGTCCGCATGGAGCCGTCGGAATCGAGCGCGACGAAATCTTCAGCCAACATCGGCGCGAGGGCGTCTGCGTTGCCCGCCATGGAAGCCTTCGCCCACTGGTTTTCCATGTCCATCAAGGACTGAGCAACTGTCCCCGTCGCCTTGCCACCACCGGCCTTGGCGGGCTCCTGAGCCAGGGCGCTCCCGAGGGTCAACAGGACGATCACACCGGTTGTAAGAAATTGCTTCATCGCTCTCCTTCTGAAGTGACGGATTCGGGTTGCAGGCGGCAACGATAGCGTTGAGGCCCCCGGACGTCAAGTGACGTCGGAGGTCACACCGGGTTGGGGGTAACGCCGGGCCTGGGTCATCACGCGCGAGCCGCGGGCTCCCACATGGATGCCTCGCTGACCTTTCCCGCGGGCTTCGGCGAGGCCATCGTTGTAGACGTACTCGATGAGACGCCTTTTGGCAACCTCAGCGACGGTCACGTACTACATGCCACGTAAGATGTGCCCGGCGATGAGGAGCAGCGGCCAGCAGGTGAATGCGGCGAGGCCGATGCCGCGTGGGCGGGGAATCGGAAGAGGCAAGACCATGGCGGCGGCGGCCGTGATGAATGACACCACGGACGTCGCGAGGCCAGGATCGAACACCAGAACCGTAGCCAGGATCAGGGCCGCCACCGGCACTGGCAGACCGATGAAGCCGTCTGTCTGCTCGTGTGTGACGTTGTAGAACGCGAGCCGGGTGATCGCGCAGGCTGCGTACACAGAGGCACAGAACCAGAAGATGCCGGCAGCCGCCGGCCTCCAAGAATCGACGCGGAGCGCTCCCATGCACACGGCCGGTGAAATGCCGAACGCAATCGCATCCGACAAGCTGTCGAGCTGCACGCCAACATCGCGCTGCACGGCGGTCCTTCGGAAGAGGCCCGCAAACCGGCCGTCGAAGGTGTCCGCTACCACAGACATCGCGATGAGCGCGCCGGCGGCCGACCGGTTGCCGCGCGAGGCCGCGGCAATGGCCCCGATGCCGGCGGCGAGAGAGACATACGTGAGAAGGTTGCTGGCGTGAAACGCGCGTAACGGCGACCGAGGGGCCCTCATGCCACCCCATCGAGCGGAAACTGTTGATAAAGGCACCGCCAGGTACGAACCACACGCGGGAGGAATGACTGGCGTCGGACGCGATGAACCACGGCATACATCGCAAACCGATTGATCAGGAGGTCGTAAAGGGCGCTCCTGAACCCACGCGTCCACCTCTTCGCATCGATCGTGGCTCCCGACGCACGCTCGAGCGCGACACGGTGGTGTTCGATCCAGCGCCCGGCGTCCGCCGTGGTCCGATCCGTGAGCACGAAGCACAGGAACTCGGCGAGATCGCGCTGAGGCGCGCCGAGCGTCGCGAGCTCCCAGTCGTACGCACAAAGGCGGAGCGGTTCATCGACCGGTCCGCTCCAACCCTTCAGGGCGGAACGGAGGCACAGGTTGCGCGGGTTGAAGTCGTGGTGGATGAGCGTGCGCGGCGCCTCTTCGAGCGGCTGCCACCAGTCAGCAACGCCGGCAACAAGCCGCTGATGGATTTGCGCGATGTCTGGATCGGCCCACGCGGAGAAGTGTGGCGCCGCATGATCGGCGAGCGCGGTCCATAGGTCGATCATCGCCTCGGACGCGCTCGCGGTCGGCACGTGTCCGATCCACGGCATCCGCTGCAGTTCGTCATCCCTTCCGAGCCATACGGCATGCAGATCCGCGAGGCCGTCGACGGCAGCGGTGATCTCCGTCTGCCCCCAGTCCTCCGGCCGGTCGGCCGAGTCGACGAGCGCGGCGGCACTCACGTCTTCGAGCACCGCGACCCAGGTTCCGTTCGACTCGTCGGCGGCCGTGCCGAGCACGCGAGGCAAATACTTCGTAATCCGCGGATCGGTCTGGCGGTAAATCGCGATCTCACGGGCGTCGGACGCCGCAAAACCGATGCGGCCAATGTGCCGGCGATATGCACGTCCAACCGCCGGGTCCACCAGGCCGGCGAGTGCCTCTCCGACGGCCATGACATCCGAGTCGAGCGCCTTGATCTTGATGAAGACATCTCGTGACCCGTCGTTCAGAACCAGGCGGGCGCGGAAGAGTCCGGTCGGCCGTTTCGATCGCCAGGCGGTCAGCTCGGAGACGATGCTGTGATCGGACCCTGCGCTGAGGATATCGACGCGACGCACGGTCGCATCGACCACACTAGAGAGAAACCGGGTGTCGAACACGTCGATGGCGCCTCGAACTCCGGGCGTCGCGAAGCCCGGCACGAGTGGATCGGGAAGATTCCCCGTTGCGCAAAAGGCGCCGAAGTATGTTTCCAGCAGCTCGGCATCGAGGTCCGGGCACGTAGCACCGTTGGCAGACCGTGTCGCCCGCGTGCGCTCGCTCAGGGCGTGCGTGCGGCGGCGCTCCTCGTGCAACTCCGGCATCGTCAATCCACGCGCCTGGACTGGCCGGTCAAGAAAGAATGACCGCAAGGGCCGCAGAGGATGCCCGGCAGCCCCGCCGGCGCCTTGAGCGGTCTCGCGCTCGAGCGTGCGAAGCCAGGAGTGATACGAGACGAGGCGCACGTCATACCCATACATCCGCATCCAGAGCACGCACTCGCGCCAGTGGCGCGGACGCACGTGACCGAGATGACAGACCGCCGCTGGTGAGGTCGAGAGGTCGACGACAGCCTTCGCGACGACGTCCACCGGTTCACAGTCAAGTTTCCAGTCGAGATCCGGAGCGATTCCCATGTGGACGCAACCCCGAACAAGGGCCGAGATGAGGTCGTCCGGGTTGAACGCTCCGGTGCGGCTGTGGCCCGAGATCAGTGCAGGACGGTAGATTCGGACTGGAAGTCCCCGACGGGCCGCTTCGCGCGCGAGCGCCTCACCAACGACTTTGGTTTGCGCGTACCCGAGATGGATCCCGCGCAGCTCCGAGAGCGTGTCGAAGTCCTCATCCACCCTTCGTGGTCCACTCGTGGAGTAACACGTTGACAGGCTGGAGACGAAATGGAACGGAGCTCCGGCACGACACGCGAGACGCAGAAGCTCGAGTGTTCCGAGGACGTTGACCGCGCGGAGTCCGGCATAAGAGAAAACCCAGTTGACGGCGGCGGCAGCGTGGCACACCGCGTCCACCTCGCAAGTAAGCGCCTCGTATCTTGATTCGCTCAGGCCAAGGCGAGGATGCGACAGGTCGCCGGTGATGGTTTCGACACGGCCCGTACCGGAGCTGGGAATCAGCGGTGACGTGGGACGCACCAAACACACGATTGTCGCGTCCGACGAGTGGAGCAATTCCTCCAGCAGCGCCGACCCGAGAAATCCGGTGGCGCCGGTCAGCAGGATCCGGCGTGCGTTTCGCAATCCTGTGTCGCAGTGAACTCTAGTACCCGAGGGCCGGATATCGTCGGGAAGCACCGCGTCCGCAAACATGGGGTCGAACGGGTCATCCGTCCGTCGAACGTCGCCGAGGCCCAGCCGGGCGAGCCGCGCGGCCAGCGACTTCGCGTCGGTACAGTCGACGAGCACGTCTGCCGGCAGCTCACAACCGAGCTCGTCCTCGAGTGCAGCAGCGAGCTCGATCGTGGCGAGGGAGTCGAGGCCGAGCAGCTCAAACGAAGTGTCCAGGTCGCCGGTCGCCGGCTTACGGCGGCCTTCAAGGTTGCCCTGAAGGCATCGAGTTGCCACAGCGGTGATGGTGGCTTCGAGAGTGGTCATGAGGCGATCCGTTCGTCCGTGGGCGCTCGCACCTCGATTGCACATGACGCCTTCGGAACGACTCCGTCGTCGTGCCACGCGGCAAGTGCGCCGAGAGTGCCTTCGAGGAAGCCGTCGCGACAGAGAAAGCGCTGAAGTTTTCCGCTCGTGGTTTTTGGCAAGGACCCTGCGGGGACGAGCGCGACGGCATGGAGCGACACATGGTGCGCGTCGGCAACGGCACGGCGGATGGCCGAAATCGCGTTCGTTCCCCCGGCTGTCCCGGCAGCAGACATGAAGCGTGGTTCGATTTCGGCCACCATCGCCACCCGCTCCTCGCCTCCACGATCCACGGCAAACGCCGCACAGGCTCCAGGCCGCAAAGCCGGATGCGATTGCTCCGCGGTTGCCTCGATGTCGTGCGGGTAATGCTTCAATCCACGGATGATAAGAACATCCTTGATGCGGCCGGTCACGAAGAGATGTCCATTGATGATGCAGCCAAGATCGCCGGTGCGGAGAAACGGCCCCTCGTTGGTACCCGCGATGAACGCGCGAAAGGTCGCCGCGCTGTCACTCGGCTTGTTCCAGTACCCGAGGGCTACGCTATCGCCCGCGACCCAGATCTCGCCGACTTCGCCGTGGTCCCGAATGTGGAGCGTCACCGGATCGACGATCGTGATTCGCATGGGACCGGCGCTGCAGCCGGAGCTGACCCACGAGTCGCACGGCTGAATCCTTGCCGCAACATGGCGGGCGGATTCCCGACCAGCGGAATGAAATACTGCCGGGGTGCCGGCGGGATCGCTCGTGACGAGGAGCGTCGACTCGGCCAGGCCGTATCCTGGACGGAATGCCGTCCAGCGAAATCCGCACGGGCCGAAGGCGCGCATGAAGAGCTCCATCGTCGAGCGCCGCACCGGTTCCGATCCGTTGTATGCCAGCCGCCAGGAACTCAGATCAAGGCCCTCGCGGTCTTCGTCGCTCACGCGGCGAACGCAGAGGTCGTAGGCGAAGTTCGGTCCGCCGCTATGCGTGGCGCCGAAGCGCGAAATCGCCTGGAGCCAGCGGGCTGGCCGCTGCAGGAACGCTGCGGGCGCCATCTGAATCGTCGTGCAACCGCTGAACACACCCTGCAGCACACCATTGATCAGTCCCATGTCGTGATTGACCGGTAGCCACGAGACCGACACGCTGTCTGATCCGTAGACGCCCAGCCGGCCACTGAGGGCGAGGTTGTGGAGCAGGTTGCCATGGCTCACCATCACGCCCCGCGGCGTGGCCGTCGATCCGGACGTGTACTGAAGCAGGGCCAGGGCTGAGGACGCTATCAGCGGATCGCGCCACTCAGCGGCAGCGTTGTCGTCCACCTGATCGATATCGACCCACGGCACCCCGAGGAGCTCCGGAATCATCGACTCCAGTGCCGCCCTCCGTGCGTGCAGGCCACTGCTCGAGAGGACGAGGCTCACCCCCGCATCAGCGACCATGCCGCGCACCCGCGCGCTGGTGCGGTCGGCGCGTGCGCCTGCCGGCGGATACGTCGGTATTGCGATAGCGCCCGCGTAGAGGACTCCGAAGAATGCCGGGGCAAAGTCGATGCCTGGGGGCAACATGATCAGCACGCGGGCCCCTGGATCGACGCGAGCCGCGATGAACGACCCGAGGGCGCGGCTGCGGCGATTGAGCGCCGCCCAAGCGATCGTGTTCCCGGCGGCCTCGCCGGATTCGAGGAAGGTGTACGCCACGTCGTCGGGACATGCTTCCACCCTGTTGCGCAGCAAGTCGATTACGCTCCTTACGCGCATCGCATCTCCTGGTGCGTGCGAACAAACACGTCGCGCACGCGCTCCTTGTTATCGACGATGTCCGCCTCCGACCACCCGGTGGTGTAAATGGGAGGGAGGATGTAGATATCCACCGTGCCCGCCCGCGCGTCGAGACCGAGACCAGGATCGATCTCAGGCGGGATGTGGAAATACATTGGGACGATCGGGGCCCGCAACACAGTCGCGAGGTGAAAGGCCCCTTTGTTGAAGTGACCGATCGTCCCGTCGGTGATGCGCCCGCCCTCCGGACTGAGATAGACAGACTCTCCCGTGCGTTCGAGCATGTTGCCCGCGCGCGTGAAGATGCGGCGCCGCGCTTCCGGAAATTCCTGCGGGACCGTAAAAAACGTCCCCATCATCCAGCTGATGATCCCGAGCGGCACAAGCTTGCGCAGAAACCCGCTGAGAAAGAAGCGGCAGTTCGGAAGGCCGATAGCGACCAGGATGAACAGATCAAGTGATGATGAGTGATTCGAAATGTAGACCGTTTGCACCTGTGGGAATCCACGGTCGTTATGCATGCGGATCCGCACACCGTAGAGCGCCAGGATCGTTCTGGCCAGCATCGTCGCAATCCGTGCGTACAGCCGGCGCGCTCGGAAGAGCGTCATCGCCCCCAGGGGCAGCATCAGCGCAGCCACGATCGACATCAGAACCCCGCTCGCGGTCGCGAGCGCAACGGCGCGGACGCGCGCCGGGGTCATGATGCCCTCCGGCAAACGACCGTCTGCATGGCAAGGTTCAGCCGCCGTTCAAAAAGCATCACTGGCCATGCGAGGAGTTGCCCGAAGAAGTACGGGACGATCGCGCGGTCGAGATCCAGCCCGCGTCCCTTCAGCATGCGAAAGGCCACGCCGGTGAAGAGATAGAAGTACGCCGGGAACGCGCCGTATGGCAGGTAGTCGACCACCTCGAAACCTGACCTGCGGACGGTGCGCACGAGGCTGTCGCGATCGAAGAGGACCGTGTGCTGGGGCGCCTGCAGCCCGGGCCAGCGATCGCCGAACCACCGGAAGGTGCGGCTATCGAGCCGCGGTACCTCGATAATCAGCCGGCCTTGCGGCTTCAGCACGCGTCGCGCCGTTTCCAGGCTGCGCAGCGGATCGTAATCGTGCTCGAGGAAGTGCCACATCGTGACGAGGTCGAACCGCTCATCGTCGAGTGGTGCGTCGTAGAACAGGCCGCAGTGAAACTCGACGTCGCGGAGCGACGGGGCAGACGTCAGGTCCTTGAAGTCCACCCCCGCGACATGCGCCCCGTACCGGTGACGCACGCGCTGAAGGAACGTTCCGACCGCGCATCCGACATCGAGTACCTGACTGCGGTCGCCGAGCGTGATAAAGCGCGAGACGATGCGTTCCTTGTCGGCATCAAGCTTGTTCATGGCCCGCTCGAAGAGCGGCGTCAACAGCCCCCAGTCGCGCTTGCGCCGATGGGCGATGTACTGGTCGTCGTAGTAGGCGCCAATATGATCGAGCGCAACGCGGGGGTTCTGGTATGCCAGCGCGCAGCGCGAGCACCGCACGAACCGGAACGTTCCCGGCGTGCCCCCGAGGTCGTCCTCCGCCGTGATGAAATCGTCGTGCTGCGTGGATCCGCAAAAGTAGCAGCTCACCGATTCGAAGAATGCCGCCGGCATTGATGCCCGTGCGACAGTCTGTGTTCTTCCGTGTTCTTCTGCGGCGGCGGTCATCGATGTCCTCCGATCGAGATCGGGCTGGCGCGGTCGTGCCATACTTCGTAAAGACAGACGACGAGATGGAGGGCGACCGCTGCACAGAGAGTCTGCCCGGGGGCGTTCAGAACCCGCGCCCCGGCGACGACAATCACCATGGCGGCGTACTTCGAGAGCAGCAGGTGGTCCCCCGCGGCCGTGCGGGCGGTGCGAAGCGAGTACCAGGCGCCCAGAACGCCGATAAGGGCGACCAGGACGGCAACCGCAATTCCCGATGCGTCCCGCTCTATCGCGAGACAGATGTTCAGAACCGCCAGCGCGCCGCTGAACGCGACGAGCGGAGCGGTCGACATCGCGCGAACGAGAACGCGCTCCGGGTGAGAGACTGCGTCGCGACTGCGATCGGCGAGGTCGTCCCACGAGCGGAACTGCGCAAGCAGGAGCAGCGCGAACGACGCGTCCAGGCAGAGGCGCGAGATTGAGAGCTCGCCGCCTGACGCCGCGCCAGCGATGACCACGGCCATCGGAATGAAGACGCGTGGACTGAAACGCTCGCCGAGATAAGCGCCCACCATCAGGCCACCTCCGCCACAGCCAGATGGACGGTGCCACGATCGCCGTCCACGGTGATGGACGAGCCGTGCGCGATGAGCCGCGTCGCGTCCTTTACACCGACGACAGACGGAATGCCAAATTCGCGCGCGATGATCGCGCCGTGCGACAGCATCCCTCCGCGCTCGATCACGAGGCCGGAAATGAGCGGGAAGATGGGTCCCCAGCCTGGATCGGTCTGCTTCGTCACGAGCACGTCACCCGCCGACAGCTTGTTCGACTCGGTCACGTCGAGCAGAATCGCCGCCCTTGCGGTGGCGGAGCCGCCACATGCTCCAACGCCGCAGAGCTGCTCCGCGCCGTCGCCGCGGCTGGCCTCGCCCTTGTCCCGTCCTCGCCCTTCAGGGCTATATGCCGGCAAGTACTCCCCGACACCCAGCTCTATCGAATCGGCCGGCATTGAAGCGCCGAGAGCGATATGCGCCTCACGCCGCAGTGCAATCAGCGGCTTGACGTGATGCGGGAACATCGCGCCACCCGACGCCAGCAGTTCCACTTCCTCAGTTGTCAGGAAGAACACGTCGTCGCGATCGACGAGCCGTCCGGCAGCGACGAGACGATCGCCCATCGTCAACGCCACCCGGCGCAGCCGGCTATAGAGGAGCGCCTGCTTCAGCCTCGCTCGCTCACGCAATTGGATGGACCGTTGCGTCCAGCTCAGACACGTACGGACGATGACCGATTGGCGGACGAATGGCAGGAGAGGCGATACCGCACGGGCGCGGAGCGCCGCCAGGGCCGCGCGCGTTTCGCGAATTCGTTCGCGCTCCTGGCGCGCGAGGATGTCTGCCGGCGACTCCCCGTCCATCGCGACATAGGCCCTCAGCAGATCGATGAGGGGCGCGGCGTCTTCCTGGAAACTCGGCACCGTCAGCATCAGTTCCGCGGAACATCGAAAGCCCCAGTTTTCGAGAAAGTCCTCCAGCGCAGCGCGGAACGTGCAGAACTGAAAATTGGTGCGGACCTCGGCGAGCACTTCGGCCGCGGACGCTCGTTCGAACAGCGCGCACAAGTTCTTGTCGGCCCTGGCCATCCGCGACAGATCCCAGAGCTTCAGCGCAGGAATGCCGCTGACCAGATTCGGCAGCGCCTTGAGCAGTGAGTTATGAAGCGCCTGCTGATCGCGGCCGGGAAACGCACGGGCGAGGAGACGCTGCAGGAGGCCATAGCAGACCATCGAGCCGGCATCGGCGAGCGCCGCGTCGTTCCAGCGGTTGCAGCGGATGTCCATGAAGCCGCGAAAGTCGGCGAGGAGATCGGGCAGCGACTTGTCGCGGAGACGGTCGGGATGGGTACTCGCGGCGAATGCGTCGACGGTCGCTTCGAACCGTTCGACCCGCCTGGTCAGGAACAGGTATTGCCACGTCGTCTTTGTGGCGATCACGAAAAGCTCCGCCCCTTGCTTGAGACGATAGGCGGAGCCGACACGCCTTGCCGTAGTGTCTTCGGCGCCGACGAACTGATTGAACGATCCCGCAAGCACGTCACCAAACGGCACCGACCGCAGGACGGAATGGATGCTGGTGAGGTTGTAGTACATCCGGGCGCCGTGGACGCCGATGATCTGGCGCAGCGCAGGCTCCATCAGCGCGAGGCGGTCGCGCGACACCCCGAACGCGCGTCCGAGGTTACGGAAGTAGTGGTAATAGCCAAGGCGCGCCACGGAATAGAGCAACGGAGAGACTGGCTGCGGAAAGTTTTCGTTGACGTTCGCGTTCGACCACCGGACCTTCGTGCCGTCAGACCCTCCAGCCCTTGCTCGCACGGTTATCGGACGGCTCTGAACGATCCAGAGCTGACCGTCGCCGTCGATCGTCCATTCGATGTCCTGCGGAACGCCAAACGTACGCTCGATGTCGAGCGCCAGTCTGGTGAGTTTCGCGATCTGAACGTCGTTGAGCAGTAACGCTTCCGCAGGCGTAGGATCGTCAGGCGAAGCGGTCTTCGTCCATCTGTAGAGGCGGGCGTCAGACGGCTCGTGGCTCGCGGGTCTGCGGATCGAGACGCGTCCGGGATTGATCGCCCCCGACACGAGCGCTTCACCCATCCCAGCGCAGTACTCGAGCAGCATCAAGTCCGAATCGTTGGGGGATACGGTGAACAGTACGCCCGAGAGTGACGCCCGCACCTGGCGCTGGATGATGATGCCCATCCCCCTGAGCAAGATTCCGTGTGCGGCCTGGTAAGCCTGCACGCGAGCCGATCGCTGCGACGCCCACACACGTGCGAGCGCGTCTCGCAGGGCATCGGGGGTCGTGACGTTGACGATCGAGTCCAGCTGACCGGCAAATGAAGCGTCCTGGGAGTCTTCACCGACGGCGGAGCTCCGGACGATCGCGGTAGAAAAGCCGATTCGTGCCCACACAGCTTCCGCGTCCACGCCGTCCCCGTCGATGGCGCCGTTGGTGACGACGACACCGTCCGGCACGGGTGCGCCCGAGCGCATCAACCGCCCGAGGTTGACGGCTTTGCCCCCGTAACGCGGGACGTCGCGCGCGGCGGTGAGCGGGACGATCGGAGGACTGGCAGTGGTGGTCATGGGTCTCACGCCGGGCGCGGCTTCAGGCCGAGGTGAAACATCAGGACGCTGAACGTCCAGTGGATGAACGGGCCGGCAATCAACACGACGGCAACCGTTCGCCAGGACACCGCGACGAAAACGTTGAGCGCCAGGAGCATGCCGATGCCCGAATCCAGACGATCGACTGCGAACTGGCACGCGGACGCAAGCGAACGCCGGGGGGCGCCTCCTGGTACAATGCCGAGCTGACGTTTGACGAACGAGTTCGGCAGTTCACCGGCCATGAACCCGAAGCCGGCGATCGTACCAGCCAGCGCATATCCGGATATGGAGAGGGACCAGAGGCCGAGCGCAGCCGGATCACCAGCGAGCACGGCCAGCAGCGCGAAAGCGGCCGCTGACGCCGGCACCATCACGACGAAGCCGCGACGCGTCTTGTTCTCTCCGAACAGGCGGCGCCCCCGGAGCGTGAGGCCGGCGTCCAGCGGTTGTGCGAAGCGCCGCGACGCCGGCGCCGCGAACCACGCCGTCTGCGCCGTCCCGGCGACGACGAACGCGAGGAGAAGGAAGCAGCCGCACGCGACGGGATCCGGCGCGATCACAGGTCGTGCCCCGTCTCGAGCCGGTTGTGAAACAGCAGGACGTCGGCTGGAACCTGCTTGGCGCCGCGGACCCAGTGCCACCAGCCGATCTCGTTTTCCGGTGTGTAAGGAATCCGGCGCAAGTGATATCCGGGGACGAACGGATACATGTGATGGAGCTCGTGCGCATCGAAATGCAGCACGAACGCCGACGCGATCCCCGGCAGGCGCAACGACCTGGTAAAAGGTTCCTGTTCCACCGCAGGAAACGGCTTGACGGCGTTGCCGCCGCTGACATGCTGCGGCACGTGCGTGTGCTGACTCAGCAGCAGGAGGTCTTCGATCACAAATGCGATCGCGAGCGCCAGCCCGGCGCCACGCAAGACGATCGCCGGACCGAGAGCAAACACGACCAACGCATACAAGGCGATCAGCAACGACGTGTCACGAGCAATGGCCCGGCGGTCGGCCGGCCTTGGAAACATCCGGAACAGCCGCACGATGTTCCAGTAGTTGGTCGCGCGGTAAACGATCGAAAAGATCGGGATCCAGAGACGCCAGCACACGTTGACGATGGCCCGCTGCACGCGGCCACGCGGGCGCGGCACGAGCGACTCGGTCGTCGGATCGAGGTCCTGCCAGCCGGTCCACTTGTGATGACGCCCATGCACGCGGGTCCAGCAGTGGTAGGGAATCAGCGAAAAGGTGGCGGCGATGCGGCCGGCGGACGCGTGCCAGCGACGCGTGCGGAACAGCGTGTCGTGCCCGCACTCGTGAAGGATCACGAACCACTGCACGAGCATCACCGCCAGGAGGACCTGTCCGGAGATCCACGGGCCGAAGCCGCCGGCAAATGTCAGGAGGAATCCGAGGGCCGTTCCGCAGGCGGCCACGCCGACGACACGGAGGCCGGCGGCGTCAGCCGGCCGAAGGTGCGCTAATTCCGCGGGATAAGGGGCCCCGTCTGCTCGTGCCATGCCTGTGACGATAGGCCGCCGGGGGCTGCGATGTCGTGAGCGCGGCGTGAAGAAGTCTGAAAAGGTGTGTGGTCGACGCCATCTCTCTCGCGCAATACGCGCGAATGAAGAACGGCCTGTCTCCGATCTGCAGGTGAGGGTCTTTGACCGGCCCGAAGATCGCGCACGGCGTGTAGTGTGCCTCGATCCAGCCCATCAGCCGCAGGGAGTAGTCACGTCCGAACACCGCCGGCCCGAATTCCGCCGTCGTCCGATTGGTAATCAGGACCAAACGGGTGTCCGCCTCCTGCAACTGCCGGATCGCGCGCGTTTCCCCTGCCGCATCGAGAAAGCCCGGTGTCGTGATCTCCTCGCGCAGCGGGTTTCTCCGGCCGCTCAGAAAGTCGAGGGACGTGCCTTCCGGCATGACCGCGACCGCGTCGCCTGGACGTGTATATTCGTTGATGTAGACGAGCGCTTCGTTCCACGCTTGTCCGACATCCGGTTCCGCGATGATCGTCCCGCGCGAGGTCGCAACGACCACCGTGTTGCGGGTCCGATAGCGATACGCCAGCACGCCCGCGTTCACGACGGCAACCGCCACGAGCAAGCTCAGTGCAATCGTGCGGGCCGCGTGCCGCGCACGCACCTGGGGGAAGAGCTCCGCAAACGGGCCTACCCACAGGTAGGTAAAGATCACGACCGACATCGGCAGCAGGAACGATCCATAGGCGCCACCACTGCGCACGTGCAGGACCATTCGGGCCAGGCTGGCGAGCGCATACACCGCGTAAACGATCAATATCCGGGTCTGAACGCTCCTATTGCCCCCAGCTTCCGCGCGCAGGCGGCCAGCCAGCATCAGAAGCACGCCGGCGAGCAGCAACGGCATCGCGAGATACGGGCCCTTGTCCCAATCGAGCCCTGTCGTGACCGCCATCACGACAAGCAGCAGAACCGCTGCTCCGAGCACAATCCACCGGCGCGAGACCGTACCGCGCGCAGACTCTCGTCCCTCCGCATCGTGCGCGCCGTCTGGTTGCCCACGAGCCGGTCTGGCCCCGCCGATCAGGGTGCTGACGGCGCCCACGATGGCCCCGAGGATGCCCAGCTTGACGATTGCGATGAGCATCCGCCCGATCGACCGGAGCGGGTGATCGAACCCGGAGATTCGCCGGTTGTAGAACGTCAGCTCAGGCGCCATGTTGTAGAGGAGAAGCCAGTTGTCGGACACGAGCGTGGACCAGCCGACACGAGCCGCGATGATCGCGTAAACCCCCAGGGCAAGACACGCTGCTGACCCCACAAACACGGCGGCGAACGTGGCTCCCCGCCGAAGATCCGGGTACCCCACGAGCACCGCGGCCGTCACGCCGGCAGCCTGCGTCGCCAGCCCCATCTCGGTTTTGGCCAGGATGGTCAGGCCTGCGGCTATCCCCGCCAGCGCGAAAGGCATCATTGATATTGGGTGAGTCGTCTCACGGCCTCTCTTCAGCGCTGCGGTGAGAATCGCCAGCGTGATTAGCCCGAGCGCGGTACCATGCAGCGAATTGTAGGAGTACGGCAGGATGTAGACTCCGGCGGGTTTGAACACGCAGAGCCACATGACATTCAGCGTCGCAGCACCGGCGGCCGCCGGACTCATGATCTGGCGTCCGAGCCAGTACACGAGCGCCAGTATTATGATCGCGCTGATGATGCCGTCCGTGTAGAGCACGGTCAGCGATGGGCCGAACATATGAAACAGCGCGGCATGCAGCCACGGCGAGAGCGGCCCGTAGATGTGGCGGATGTCTGAATACAGCATCTCGCCGCCCAGAAGGCGCAGAGGCTGATTCATCTCGCGTCCCGTGTCGATGAGCGGATTCCCCCAGCGGTGCCATGACACGGCGAGGCCAAAGCCGAACGACGCGGCCAGGATGGCGAACCAGGCTCGATCGCGTGCCCTGGCTGCTGTCATTCCGGGACCGCATGACTTGATCTTCCGCCTATGCTCGATCTGCACTCAACCTTCATCGCTGCGTTCGAGCATAGCTGAGGCCTGAGATGGACGCCATTCCCTGCATCGACGGATATCCTCTTCAACCCGGATCGCCGCTGGCTGACGCGCACGACGCGCTGAACTGGTACCTGGTGCGCGTGGACGAGGACGGTTGGAAGACAGCGACCCGGCAAGTGAGCGCCCTTCGGGACAAGGCGCTCAAACTCCGGATTTGGCGCGCGCTGCTCGATCGCCTGCGCTGGCTGCGCGACAACGATCCACACAGCCGCAGCCTCGGTCCACTGCGCGATCTCACTTACGCCATCGAAAAATGGTCGCTCTCGGTCACCGACGATGACCTGAAGACGCTTCTGCGTGAAACCGCGGACATGGCCGGCACGATCGCGCCATACACGCCGATGCCTCACCTGATGGCGTACGTGGCGGATCGCGGGCTCACCCCGGAACTCGCCGGGGCGGTGGACGACTTCGCCGCCAGGGTGCGCGGTACGACCTACACCATCAATCAGATGCAGTGGCAGCTGTTCTGGTCGCGACTGGACATGCTCGCGTGGCGCAACGAGTGGGACCACGCGGATCCGAAGCGCTGCTGCACCGAGCAGCTCCGGATTGATTTCCGGCAGATGCGCGGCGCCGAGCGCGAGCGCTGGCGCCAGCTGCTGCACAGTATCGACGGCGATCAGGGGCCACGGCCCGCGCCGCGATGGCTCCAGCGCGCGAACGAGTTGATCCAGGAGCTCGGGGCCGCCGCGTTCGGCACGCGGATGATCGCGTGGCTTGGACCGCTTCGTCACGGAACAACCGCGCGATTGTCGCGTCCCGGCAGCCACATCCTTCGAGCCTTGATCTGGATCGCCGCGCCGCTGAAGGACCCGGCGTTGATGGAGTCGATAGCGGGCATCCGGGACGTACGGTTCACCCCGAAGATGAACGCCGAAAAGGTCATCCGGGCGGCAGCGGAGGCCGCCGGTGAGACAACCGATCCGAAGGGGTGAAGGACCGGCGCACTCGAACTTCCGGCACCGGTGATTGACAAGCGAACGGTTACGGGCTTGAATCCCGCGGATGGCAATGCTCGCCGCCGTAGAAATCACTCCCAGATCTGTTTCTGACATTGCTGACTGCGGTTCAGGCGCATGAGCCCTTACCGCGCGGCGCCGGACGGCCCGGCTGATTCACCACACGTCGCGCTCGGCGTCACCAACGCCCGCCGATGGGCGATCGTCGGTCTGCTCTTCACCGCTTCGCTGATCAATTACTTCGACCGCGCAACGATCTCGTTTGCCCTCCCGCTGATTTCAAAGGAATTGCACCTTGGACCGGAGGCCAAGGGCGTGTTGCTGTCGGCGTTCTTCTGGTCGTACGCCTTGATGCAGATCCCGATGGGCGTCCTCGCGGATCGCGTCAACCTCCGCTGGTTGTATGCCGCGGCATTCACGCTGTGGTCTGTTTCTCAGGGACTGATCGGATTCTCGACGGGTCTCGGGACGCTGATCGCGTTTCGTATGTTGCTCGGCATCGGCGAAGCCGTTTATCTGCCGGGGGGCTCTAAAATCGTGAGCCTCCTCTTCCGGCCCGCCGAGCGCGGCCTTCCATGCGGTCTGTTCGATGCCGGAACGCGCACGGGACTGGTGATCGAAGGCGTTCTGGTGCCATGGATGCTGATCCATTACGGCTGGCGCGCGACCTTCACGATTGTGGGGTTCAGCGCGCTGGTCTGGGTGCTGCCGTGGTTGATCGTCACGCCGAGACAGCTTCGTGGAAGCCCGACGGGAATGGTCGCCGCCAGTCAGTCCAACCTTCTGCTGGCCTTCGCCGAGCTGGCGACGAACCGAAACATGATTGGCATCTGTCTGGCGTTTTTCTGTTTCGACTACTACTGGTATTTCCTTGTCAACTGGCTCCCCGACTATCTCGTGACCTCGCGTGGCCTGACAATGCTCCGCGCGGGGATCTATGCCGCACTCCCGTACTTTGTCTTCGGCGCGAGCGAACCGATTGGCGGCTGGATTGCCGACCGGCTCGTTCGCGCGGGCTGGAGCGAGACGCGTGCCCGCAAGGGAGTCGTCACGGGCGCCTTCCTGACCGGCCTGCTGCTGATTCCCGCGGCGCGAGTGAACAGCCCCGGCGCAGCCGTGGCGCTGATCATCGGCGGCTGCCTTGTCGGGCTGGCGACCGCAAACCTCCTGGTGATTCTCCAGAGCTGTGCGCCGCGGGCGGAAATCGGCCTCTGGACCGGTGTCTATAACTTCGTCGGAAACATCGCCGGCATTCTTTCGCCTCTCATCACCGGCTTACTCATTGAAAGGACCGGCTCGTACACGCCGCCATTCGTGCTCGCAGCCGCGCTCATCGCCCTCGGCCCTCTCGCGCTCTGGCTCATCGTCCGCGACCTGAAGCCCGCTGACAGGTACAGTTAACGAAGCGCAAGGGAGGTAACGGAGGAATCCACCACAGAGCTGGCAGAGCGAACGGAGAATGAAAACAAACTCCGTTACTCCGCTGACTCTGTGGTGACACTTCCGATCGTAGAGTACTTTGTAGATACGAGATATGAGAGCGAGCCCTCAGCCGGGAAGGCGAACGTTGCGCCACCGCACGAACGGCGTGCTGGTCTTGCTGCTCGGACTGGCCGCCGTCCTCGCCCCGTTCCTGTTCAGGATATGGAAGGCCAACGGGGACCGCGGCGGGCAGCAACCCGCCGAACCGTTCCGCATCGCCGGCAACTTCTATTACGTCGGCGCGAATGACGTCGCGGTCTTCCTCATCACCGGGCCCGAGGGCCACGTCCTGCTCGACGGTGGCTATCCCGGCACCCCGCCGATGATCATGGCGAGCATCGCAAAGCTCGGCTTCGACATCAAGGACGTCAAGGTGCTCCTGAACTCGTCGCCGCAGGGCGACCACGCGGGCGGGCTGGCGGCGCTCCAGCCGGCGTCTGGCGCCGAGCTGTGGGCGAGCGACGCGAGCGCGAATTCCATCGCCGCCGGCGGCGACAACCCCGACCTCCTCCTGCCGTTGAGGGCCCTCTTGTGGACCGGAATCCTGGGATACCCGCCCGCGCGCGTCGACCACCGGTTCAAGGACGGCGACGCGATCCGTGTCGGGCCGATCGCGCTCACCGCGCACATCACGGGCGGCAGCACGCGCGGCTGCACCTCGTGGGCGTTCCCCGTCCGCGACGGTGACCGCGTGCTGAACGTCGTGAGCGCCTGCAGCCTGATGGTGGTGGGAGTGGGGCGGTATCCAGAACAAGGGGCCGACCTCGAGCGCAGCTTCCGCGTGCTGCGGAGCCTCCCCGCCGACATCTGGGTGACTTCACGTGCGAGGCTGTGGGGCCGCTACCGGAAGTTCGTCGCGCGCGCCGCCGCGAAGGACCCGGTCGAGCCGTTCATCGATCCCGACGGCTATCGCGCCTACATCGACGCCGCCGAGGAGGAATTCCGCCGCGGGGTCGTGCACTAGCCACGCCGCCACTCAGCTGCGTCGCTGCCGGCGGCGTCGCCCGTTGCCGGTTCACCGCGCCTCGCGCCGGCGCTGCTCGCGTATCAGCCCTGTGCGTGGAAGCCGCGTGATGCCCGCTCCGGATCGTAGGATGCGAGGCGGCGCCCGGCCGTCTTCTTACTCGGACTCCGGTCACCGCGCCGCGGGCGTTCGGTCACCACCTTGGCCATGTCGTCACGCATCGGTCTTCTACCTCCAGGCCAGCCGACCAGATTAGCAGGCCTGGCGAGCGTGACTCCGAGCGTCGAGCGCACACCGGTGATCGTTTAACCTCATACCGACAGGCGAGCACTCGCGAGACCGCGCTGGACCGTTCACCGCGGCCGGCACGAGACGTCGCTGACGACAGGCGTGGCGGAGTCCGGTTCGTCGCCGGGCAACA
>JBBQEJ010000055.1:0-28708 GCA_038320555.1 Vicinamibacterales bacterium
GAAGCGTGGCGATCTGTATCCGCGCGCCTCGCGCGAGATGCTCAAGAGAACCGCGGGGCTACTTCAGGTGCTTGCTGACCAGCTTGGTCATCTCGAACATGTTCACCTGGGCCTTGCCGCCGAAGACCGGCTTGAGCGCGGCGTCAGCCTTGATCATGCGGCGGTTCTTCGCGTCCTGCAGCCCGTTCTTCTTGATGTAGGCCCACAGCTTCTTGGTGACCTCGGTCCGCGGCACCGGCTTGGCGCCGATGACTTCCGCCAGATCGGCGCTCGGCGTCACCGGCTTCATGAATGCGGCGTTTGGTTTCCGGGCGCTCTTCTTCTTTCCGGTCTTCGCGGTTTTCTTTTTCGCTGTCTTGGCCATCTACTCTCCTCTTGAAGACGCTTCGAGGCGTCACGGCGTAGTATCGCGCAAATTCATGCACTCCAGAGAAGAAAAGTGCAACTATCGCTCCGGCTGGGGCCGGTGGGGTTCTCGAGATCCGGAAGGTTGCCGTCGCGGTCCTCAGGATCCCGCGCGCCCGCACGCTCTTCGACGACGATTTCCACGGCGTTCCGCTTGTCCTCGTTGAGCATGTCATACACGCTGCCGGCTGCAGCTGAGCCGATGTGCCCCCGCCGCCGGCGCTGCCGTGCAAACAGGACGATGACCGCGATGATGGCCACGAGCCAGAAAATCGCGTCCACTGCGTTGGGTCTCATTCAGATCGCCTCTGAAAGACCGCTGATCACGCTCGCGGATGTTGACGCACGATCTGGCCTTCTTCCAGGACGATCACCTGATCGGCGAGTTGCCTGGCTTCTGCGGGATCGTGGGTCACATAGACGATCGGCACGCGCAGCTCATCGCGAACCCGTTCGAGGTACGGCAGGATCCGCCGGCGGCGTTCGACGTCAACGGCGGCCAGCGGCTCATCCAACAGGAGCAGCTCCGGAGCGGACATGAGTGCGCGCGCGAGCGCGACGCGCTGACGCTCCCCTCCGGACAGTTGCGGCACATCCCGTTCGAGCAGCGTTTCGATCTCCAGCATCTCCGCCACGGTCGCCAGCGACAGTTTCTGGCCCTCACGCCGTCCGTAGAGCACATTGCGGCGCACGCTCATGTGCGGAAAGAGCGCGACGTCCTGGGCCACGTAGCCGACATGCCTGCGGTGGGGCTGCACGTTCACGCCTCGCGAGCTGTCGAACAACACCCGCCGGTCGATCGTGATCGATCCGGACGACGGGGTGCGCAGACCCGCGATGGCATCGAGCGCGGTCGTCTTTCCGGCGCCGGACGGCCCGAAAAGCGCCGTCACCGGCCGGTCGAGCTGCGCGTGCACGTCGAGCGTAAAGGACCCTTGTCGCAGGAAGAAGTCGAGCACAATCATGCGCGCAGATCGGCTCGTGAGGAAATCCAGTTCGAGACGCACAACGCGCCAAAGGCGATGGCGGCCGAAATTGCCACCAGCACCGCGGCGTCGCCGTCACGTCCTGTTTCCGCCAGAGAATAAATCGCGACGGCCAGCGTCCGGGTCGATCCGGGAATGCTTCCCGCGATCATGATTGTCGCGCCGAATTCCCCGATCGCGCGCGCGAAGCCGAGCACCGCCCCCGCGGCAACGGCCGGCCGCGCGAGCGGCAGCGTCACGGTCAGGAAGACGCGAACCGGCCCGGCGCCGAGTGTGGCCGCAGCGGCTTCATAGCGGCGATCGACCTGCTCGATTCCGGCCCGGACGGTCCGCACGAGGAGCGGCAACCCCATCACCGTCATCGCGAGCACGACTGCCTTCCACGTGAACACGACGTCCACGCCGGCGCGCGCCAGCACCCGGCCAAGCGGGCCGCGTGGGGCGACGAGCATCAGCAGCACCAGGCCCGTCGCGACGGGGGGCATCACGAGGGGCAGGGAGACGAGGGTATCGAGCAGCACGCGTCCGCGAAACCGGCCGCGCGCCAGCAGCCATGCCAGGAGGAGCCCCGGCGGCAGCATCAGCAGCGTCGCCGCCGCGGCGGTCGCCATCGTAAAGCCGGTGATCTGCCACGCGTCCATGATCAGGGGCGTCACGGGGCAAGCGGGCTGAACTTGTATCGGCGGAAGATTTCCGCACCCTGCGGCCCCCGCAGGAACAGAAGAAAGCGCAGGGCGGCCTCGCGCTGCCGAGACCCGGCGATCACAGCCGCGGGATACACAATGCGAGGGACGCCTGCACCGGAGGCGACAAACGCGATGACCGCCGTCCTGGCGATTGCGGCATCCGTTTCGTAGACGATCGCCGCATCGGCGCTCCCGTTCTCGACGGCAGCGACGGCAGCGCGGACGTTCCCGACGGGAACGAGTCTGCTCTCAATGGCCTCCCAGAGGCCGACGGCCTGCAGGTATTGGCGCGCGTACACTCCGGCGGGAACGGCAGCCGGATCTCCAACCGCCACCCGGCGCACGCCGGGCTGCAGCAGCGCGCGAATCTCGCGCATTTCGCCGTGGTCCGGACGGACAATCACCGCGAGACGGTTGGCCAGCAGATCGACGCGGGTGGTACGGTCGATCGCGCCGGCGCCGGCCGCGACATCCATCTGCGCCTCGTCGGCACTGATGAACAGATCCGCCGGCGCACCGTTCGCCAACTGGCGCGCCAGCACGTTGGAGCCCGCAAAATTGAAGCGAATCGAACCGCCGCCCGCGCGCGCGTAGGCCTCTGCGGCCGCTTCGAGGGATTCGGTCAGGCTGACGGCCGCGCAGACCGTCAGCGGCTCCTCGAGCCGTGCCGGCAGCAGCGTCGCCACAAAAAGCGCGGCCGCGTGCAGGAACATGGGCGACAATTTTATACGGTTTTATATTGATTTCGAAACGATTTAAGCCGATTCTGTTCGTGACATGGAGCTGCTGACGCCGCGCGAGGCCGCGCACCGGCTGGCGGTGAGCTATCCCACCCTCAAGCAGTGGATCTACAAGGGCTCGATTCGGACTCGCCGCACCGCGGGCGGACACCACCGCATTCCGGCCACCGAGATCGACCGCCTGCTGGCAAAAACGGGCCGCGCGCTGCCGACGGCGCGCCATTCGGGCGGGATGATCGTTACCTTGAGTGGCCGCAATCAGCTGCGCGGCATCGTCGACGAGGTCCGCGTCGAAGGTCTCCTCGCACAGGTGCGGCTCCGTGTCGGGAACCAGAGCCTGACCGCGATCATCACGCGCGACGCCGTGGACGAGCTGAAGCTGACACGCGGGGACGAGGCGCTGGCAGTCATCAAGGCCACGGAAGTCATGATCGGGCGGGCCGGTGCGGACGTTCGCCGCCCGCCAACGCGCGCGAGGCGCTGAATCGTTGAATCCGAGCTGTTTGATTCACAGATTCAGCAATGAGTGATTCGTGATTGTGTTCCTATTTCGGCTCAATCCTGCGCAAGAGCACGACCGATGATCGCTGGACCTGGATGCGTTCGCCGGCTTCGAGCGCCGGCCCGGTTTCCTGTTCCGCCAACAAATCCTTCTCCTCTGCCGTGTTGAGGATCACCGTCCACTGTTCACCCCACCGCTGCGCAGGTAGCGTGAACTCGAGCGGTTCGGGGTGCGAATTGAACATCACGTAGAAGCTGTCGTCGGTGACCGGCTCGCCGCGTTCATTCAGGCTCTGAATACCGAGGCCGTTGAGAAAGACGCCGAGTGATTTCGCGAAGCCTGCGCGCCAGTCGTCCTCGGACATTTCCAGACCGGCTGGCGTGAACCATCCGATGTCGCTGACTTCTGAACCGTGAATCAACCGTCCCTGAAACCACCGGCGGCGGCAGAACACGGCGTGCCGATGGCGGAAGCCGATCAGCCGTCGCGTGAATTGAAGGAGCTCCGTGTCGGCCTGCGCCCAGTCGTACCAGCCAATCTCGTTGTCCTGGCAGTATGCGTTGTTGTTGCCGAGCTGCGTGCGTCCGATCTCGTCGCCGCCGAGCAGCATGGGCACGCCCTGCGACAGGAACAGCGTCGTCAGGAAATTCCGCTTCTGCCGTCTGCGGAGATCGAGTACCTCGGGGTTGTCTGACGGACCTTCCTCGCCGCAGTTCCACGACCGGTTGTGGTTTCACCGTCGTGATTGTCCTCGCCATTGGCCTCGTTGTGCTTGTCGTTGTACGAGATGAGATCGGATAACGTGAATCCGTCGTGGGCCGTGATGAAGTTGATGCTCGCGTTCGGCCGGCGGGCGGTCCCCTGATACAAATCGGAGCTGCCGGTGAATCGAAACCCGAATTCCGCCAGCGCTTGATCCGTCCCGCGCCACAGGTCGCGCAGGGTGTCTCGGTACATCCCGTTCCACTCCGACCACAACGGCGGAAAGTTTCCCACCTGGTATCCGCCTTCGCCGATGTCCCAGGGCTCGGCGATGAGTTTCACCTGGCTCACCACGGGATCCTGCTGAATCAGATCGAAAAACGACGACAGGCGATCGACATCGTGCAGCTCGCGCGCGAGCGTCGCCGCCAGATCGAAGCGGAACCCGTCGACGTGCATTTCGAGGACCCAGTATCGAAGGCTGTCCATGATGAGCTGCAGCACATGGGGATGGCGCATGTTCAGCGTGTTGCCGGTACCCGTGTAGTCCATGTAAAACCGGCGGTTGTCGGGCATCAGCCGGTAATACGCGGGGTTGTCGATGCCCTTGAACGACAGCATCGGACCGAGGTGATTCCCTTCGGCCGTGTGGTTGTAGACCACGTCGAGAATCACTTCGATACCGGCGGCGTGAAGCGTCTTCACCAGATTCTTGAATTCCGGAACCTGCTCGCCGCGCTGACCCGCCGCATACTCGTTGTGCGGCGCGAGATAGCCGATGGAGTTGTAACCCCAGTAGTTCCGGAGTCCGCGATCGATGAGCGACGAATCCTGCACGAACTGGTGAACGGGCAGAAGCTCGACGGCGGTGATACGCAGGTTTTGCAGGTATTCAATGGACACCGGATGCGCAAGCCCCGCATAGGTGCCCCGCAACTCTTCCGGGATGTTCGGGTGGGTCCTGCTGAATCCCTTGACGTGCGTCTCATAAACAACCGTCCGGTGCCACGGCGTGTTCGGCTGCCGGTCATTGGCCCAGTCGAAAAAAGGGTTGATGACGACGCTCGTCGCCACGAAGGGGGCGCTATCGAGATCGTTTGTCGAATTTTCCGGGTCGGTGAAGTGGTACGGATAGACCGCCTCGCTCCATTCCCACAAGCCGTCGACCGCTTTCGCATAGGGATCGAGAATTACTTTCGAGGGATTGCACCACTGTCCGTTTTCCGGCGCCCACGGCCCATGGACGCGGAATCCATAGCGCTGCCCGGGCCTGACGTTGGGCAGATAGCCGTGCCAGCAGAGCGCTGTACTTTCCGGTAGATCGACTCGCGTTTCGTGGCTGTGATCGTCGAACAGGCAGAGTTCGACACGCTCGGCCAGCTCGGAAAACAGGGAGAAGTTCGTCCCCGAGCCATCAAATGTGGCGCCAAGCGGATAGGGTTTCCCTGGCCAGATCTGCATTCGCGCTCCGACTGAAATACGTGCAATCTCGCGACGGCCGGGTCCCGGGCCGTCCGGTCTCTGTGGAACCTGTGTCTTCGAGGCCGAGCATCAATTCCGGTGCCGCACCTCGAGCCGGTGTAAGCTTCCTCGATCGTCATGGCGGTGGTCTAGATACACCTACTTTTCCAAAGGATTCTCATGCGCAGTCGATCCGTCCTCCTGTTGGCCGGGATCGTCGCCGCAGCTCCCGTAGCATCGCACACGGCCGCAGACCTTGGGGTCGCTGGCAAAGACGGCCTGGTCGTATGCACGTCGGCACCCGCGTGTGACGCGGGTGCGTCGGTACTCGCCCGTGGCGGCAACGCTGTCGACGCGGCCGTCGCAACGGCATTCGCCCTCGCCGTCACGCACCCGAGCGCCGGCAACATCGGGGGCGGGGGCTTCATGATCGCCCGAACACCGGACGGCCAGGTAACCGCGTTCGACTATCGCGAGCGTGCTCCGCTCAGATCGACGCGAACGATGTACCTCGGCACCGACGGGGACATCGCGCGCGAGCTCACCAACACGGGCTATCTCGCGCCCGGGGTGCCGGGAACGGTACGAGGACTCGAGCTCGCGCACAACCGTTTCGGAAAGCTGCCGTGGAAAGATGACGTGATGCCCGCCGTCACGCTCGCCGAACAGGGCTTCGCGATATCGGCCGGCCTCGCCGCCGATCTGAACGCGCAGGTGAGCGGCGCCATGAAGCCGTTTCCAGCATCCGTGGCCGCGTATGGCAAGCCTGGCGGAGGAGAATGGACCGCCGGCGATCGTCTCGCGCTCGCAGATCTGGGCAAGACTCTCCGCGCGATTGCCACTGACGGCGCCGATGTCTTCTACAAAGGATGGATCGCCGATCGCATTGCAGAAGACATGAAGACCAACAGCGGCCTCATCACGAAAGAAGATCTCGCCGCATACCAGGCCAAGGCGCGCACGCCGGTGAAGGGCAGCTATCGCGGCTTCGAGATCGTCTCCATGCCGCCACCGAGCTCGGGTGGTATCGCGCTCATCGAGATGCTCAACATCCTCGAGCCGTACGAGCTGAAGACCAAAGGGCTCCTGACCGCTCCGGCGCTGCACCTGCAAATCGAGGCGATGCGTCGTGCCTATCTCGATCGGGCGCGGCACCTCGGCGATCCTGACTTTGTCGACGTACCGGTCGCCAGGCTCATCTCGAAAGAACACGCCCGAGCCGTGGCGTCGTCCATCGATCCGGCGAAAGCCTCGAGCAGCGTCGAGCTTGGGCGCGATATCGTCTCGACCCCGCCGTCGCAGGAGCCGGACGAGACGACGCACTTCTCCGTGATCGATCGAAACGGCATGGCGGTATCGAGTACCTACACACTTGAAGGCGGCTACGGCTCGCACGTAGTCGTCAAGGGCGCCGGGTTTCTCCTGAACAACGAGATGGGAGACTTCAACAAGAAGCCTGGCGACACGAATACGCGGGGCGACATCGGCACCGCGGCGAACCTGATCGATCCGGGCAAGCGGATGCTGAGCTCGATGACGCCAACCATGGTGGCCAGAAACGGAAAGCTCGTGCTCATCACCGGCTCACCCGGCGGGCGCACGATCATCAACACTGTCTTCGGCATTGTGCTGGGTGTGACGGAGTACGGCCTGACAGGGCGCGAGGCCGTCGACCTCCCCCGCCTGCACCATCAATGGCTGCCCGACAGCGCCTCGATTGACCAGGCTGGCGCCCCGACGGAGGCCGATCTCGCGTCGCTCAAAGCGATGGGGCACACGATCCGAGCCGGAATCCGGCAGGGGGACGCCGAATCGATCTGGATCGACGAGGGGGGCACTCCCTACGGCGTGAACGACAAACGCAGCGCGGACTCGAAGGCGTCGACGCCCGTGGATTTGACACCGCCGACCGCCGGACGGTAGGCTTACTGGAATGTTCCGCGCGCAGCATCCTCACCGGCACCATCATCATTCCCGCTCCGGCGGGCCGGTCGAGCTGCACGCGTACTAGAACGACATTTCAAACACCACGCAGCCAACTGAAGCCCCGCCGGACACGTCCGCGGGGCTTTTTTATTGTGGGCATCATGGATTTCTCGAAACTGAACGGTCTGATTCCGGCGGTCATTCAGGACGCCGGCACGCGCGAAGTGCTGATGGTGGGCTTCATGAACCAGGAAGCGCTCGATCGGACAATCGAGAGCGGTTTTGCGACGTTTTTCAGCCGCACCCGTAACACGCTCTGGATGAAGGGGGAGACATCGGGCAACCGGCTGCAGGTGGATCGCCTTCTGGTGGATTGCGACGACGACACGTTGCTGGTGATGGTGACACGGCTCGGCGGCGGCAACGTGTGTCACACAGGCGAGCGATCCTGTTTCTTCCGGGAGTTTGGCAGGACGGAAGAAACGGGTGAAAAGCCGATCTGACAACAGGCGTTACGGGAGGAACGAGAGAAACCATTTTACGGCTCCCATTCCTCCCATTCCTCCCGTTCCTCCTGTTTGGATGCGTCAAGGTTTTTAGGAACGACTTCGGAACGCGTGATCATGTCCAACACTCTCAAACTCGGCATTCCCAAAGGGTCGCTTCAGGACGCGACGATCCAGCTCTTCGCGCGGGCCGGATTCAATATCTACGCGAGCGCGCGCTCGTATTTTCCTGCGATCGACGACCCCGAGATCGACTGCATGCTGATTCGCGCGCAGGAGATGGCCCGCTATGTCGCTGACGGCGTGCTCGACGCCGGGCTGACAGGCCAGGACTGGATCGCCGAACACGCGGCGAGCGGCGGCACCGCGGGGGTCGTTTCGCTGGCCGATCTCATTTACGCGAAGCAAAGCTTCGGAAAAGTCCGATGGGTCCTCGCCGTGCCGGAAGAGTCGCGATACCAGAGCGCCCGCGATCTCGAGGGAGCCACCGTCGCGACCGAACTCGTGCGCGCGACACAGGCTTATTTCACGCGCCAGGGCCTCACCGTCAACGTCGAATTCTCCTGGGGCGCGACGGAGGTGAAAGCTCCCCGGCTCGCGGACGCCATCGTCGAAGTCACTGAGACGGGATCGTCACTTCGCGCCAACCGCCTCAGAATCATCGACACCGTGCTCGAATCGAATACGCAGCTCATCGCCAACCCTGGAGCGCTCGACGAAGCCTGGAAGCGCACGAAGCTCGAGAACATCGCGCTTCTCCTGAAAGCCGCGATTGAAGCGCAAGGGCGGGTGGGAATCATGCTGAACACGAGACGCGCGGATCTGGCCGCGGTGCTCGCGTTGTTGCCGGCGCTTCAACGCCCGACGATTTCTCCGCTCAGCGACGACGAGTGGGTGGCGATCAATACGATCATTGAAGAACGTACTGTCCGCGATCTGATTCCCAGGCTCAAAGCCGCGCGGGCGCAGGGCATCGTCGAGTACCCGCTCAACAAGATCGTGATGTGATGGCGTTCGATCCGCGAATCGTCGAGTCGAGCAACGAGCGCGCGGTCGCCGCGCTTGTCGACCGCCGCGTGCGCCGTGACGGCGCGCTCGACCGGAGGGTATCGCGCATTGTCGAACGCGTCCGCCGCGATGGCGACCGTGCGGTGGCCGCTTACGCGCGGCAGTTCGACAAGCTCAGCGAACCGATCGAGGTCACGAGCGCGGAAATCCGGACCGCGGTCCGCCGCGTGCCGCGTGAGGTCCAGGGGGCGATTGCGATGGCCGCACGCCACATCCGGCAAGTGGCGGCCAGCCAGGTCCCGCGCGGCTGGTCGCTGGAGCCGGCGCCGGGCGTGAGAGTGACCCAGCGCGTGTTTCCGCTCGATCGTGTCGGTTGCTACGTTCCGGGAGGACGGTATCCGCTGCCGTCGTCGCTCCTGATGACGGCGATTCCGGCGAGCGTCGCGGGCGTGCGCGAGATCATCGCCGTCTGTCCGAGGCCCGATGACACCATCATGCTCGCGGCCCGCGAGGCCGGCGTCTCGCGGCTCTTCAGACTCGGAGGCGCACATGCCATCGCGGCCCTCGCATACGGCACCGGGACGATTCCCTCCGTGGACAAGATCGTCGGGCCTGGAAATGCGTACGTGGCCGCGGCGAAGGCGCTCGTCTCGGCCGACTGCGCGATCGACTTTCACGCGGGCCCGAGCGAAATCGTGATCGTCTCGACATCCGGACGGCCCGCCTGGATTGCGGCGGACCTCATCGCGCAAGCCGAGCACGATCCTGACGCGCGGGCGATCCTCCTGACGCCGTCACGACGGCTGGCCCGGGCGGTGGCGCTCGAGTTGACCGGACAGATGCCGGCCGAGGGACCCGCCGCTCAGGCCTTGTCGGCCAACGGCGGCATCGTTCTGACGCGAACGATCGGTGAAGCGATCGTGCTATGCGAGCGCATGGCGCCCGAGCACGTCGTCTGCGACACGACGGCCGTCGCCGGAAGGATCACCCGCGCCGGCACCGTCTTCGTCGGGGATTTCAGTGCGCAGGCGTCGGGAGACTATGCGACCGGTTCCAATCATGTGCTGCCCACCAATGGCGCCGCCCGCGCACGGGGTGGCCTGAGCGCGGCCGATTTCGTCCGGCTCAGCACCGTGCAGCGTCTGAGCGCGGCTGGTATCCGGCGCATCGGGCCTGCTGCCGTGGCACTCGCGGGAGCCGAAGGGCTTTCCGCGCATGCCGAGTCCATCCAGCTGCGTTTGGGGTCAGACCCCCGGCGCCCGGGCGTGGCGTCAGACTTCAGGCGGAGGGAGAAGCGGTGAGCTACGAATACGAGCGCGTGATCACTCCCCCGTCAGGCCTTCGACTGCATCTCAACGAGAACACGGCAGGCTGCTCACCAGCTGTTCTCGAGGCGCTCGGCAGATTGACGCGCCAGGATCTGGCCGCCTATCCCGATTACGACGCCGCGATCGCTGCCTGCGCCAGGCGGCTCGGCGTTGGACAAGACTCGCTGGTGCTCACGAATGGCCTGGACGAGGGCATCCTCGCCGCCGCGATGGTGGCGCTGCGCGGCGGCGCCAGGGAGACGCCGCGCGAAGCCATCGTCGTCGTCCCCGCGTTCGATATGTATGCCGCGTGCAGTGACGCCGCCGGTGGCACGGTGATCGAAGTGCCGCTCGGGGCCGGATTCGAGTTCCCGCTGGACGACATTCGCACCGCCATCAACGAACGCACTCGCCTGGTCTGGCTGACCAGCCCCAATAATCCGACAGGCCAGAGCATTCCGCGTGATGCGATCGTTCGGATCGCGACATGGGCATCGAATGCGCTCGTGTTCGTGGATGAGGCCTACGTTGATTTCGGCGGCGCCACTCTGATTGGCGATCCCGTGCTCGGGCAATTGCCGCACGTCGTCGTGGGGCGGACGTTCGCCAAGGCGTACGGACTGGCCGGCCTTCGGGCGGGCGCCGTCGTCGGTGACGAGGAGACGATTCGGTCGCTTCGTCGCGTCGTCCCTCCGTACAGCATCAACACCTGCGCGGCCGCTGCTCTGCCGGCGGCCTTCGGCGACACGGCGTACTACGACTGGTATCTCGGGCAGGTCGCCCAATCCAAGGCGTTGCTTTACGAGGGCCTCGATCGACTCGGCATCGCGCACTGGAAGAGCGACGCGAATTTCGTTCTCGCGAAATTCGACGGCCGCGGGACGCGCGTCGCGGCAGCGCTGGCCAGGGGCGGCGTGTACGTGCGCGATCGCTCGCGCGATCCGGGCTGTGCCGATTGCCTGCGCATTACCGCCGGCGTCGTCGATCACACGCGTGAGCTCCTCGCGGCGCTCGAGGAGGTCCTGTGAGGCGGGCCACCATCACGCGAAAGACCAGGGAAACCCAGATCGCGCTTCGACTCGCCCTTGATGGAAAGGGCCGCTACGACGTCGCGACCGGGATCCGCTTCCTCGATCACATGCTCGAGCTGTTCACTCGGCATGGCGGGTTTGACTTGAAGCTGCAGGCCAAAGGGGACCTCGACGTCGATCAGCATCACACGGTCGAGGACATCGGCATCGCGCTCGGGGAGGCGATCTCGGCGGCGCTGGGCAATCGCCGCGGAATCAACCGGGCCGGCTATTTCCTCATGCCGATGGACGAAACGCTGGCGCTCGCCGCTGTCGATCTTGGCGGCCGCATTCACACCGTCGTCGATCTGCGGCTCAAGGTCCGCAAGGTCGGCGATCTGCAGGCCGAGCTGGTGACGGACTTCTTCGAGGGCTTCGCGCAAGGCGCGCGGGCGAACGTGCACGTGAAGGTCCTTTACGGACGGTCAAGCCATCACCATGTGGAAGCCGTCTTCAAGGCGTTCGCGCGCGCATTGCGTGTGGCGTGCGCGCGTGATCGCCGGTTGGCCCGGATGCTTCCGAGCACCAAGGGTCTGCTGTGATCGCGCTCATCGATTACGGGGCGGGCAACCTCACCTCGGTTCGAAAAGGCTTCGCCGCCGCCGCTGCAGACCTGTTTACGCCGCGGGATCCGTCCGAGCTCAGCACGGCAACAGGCATCGTAGTGCCTGGCGTCGGCAACTTCGGAGCAACAGCGGCTCTCGAGGGAGGCTGGCTCGAGGCGATCCGCCGGCTGGTAGATATGGGTACCCCTCTGCTGGGGATCTGCCTCGGCATGCAGTGGCTGTACGAGGGCAGCGACGAGGCTCCGGTCGTCCGAGGCCTCGGCGCGATCGCGGGCCGATGTTCGCGGCTGCCACGACACGCCGGGCTGAAGGTCCCGCACGTCGGCTGGAACTCCCTTCACGCGCCGCAGCCTTCCCGTCTGCTCGCCGGTGTGGCCGAAGGTACCCAGGTGTATTTCACGCACTCATACGCCGCGCCGATCACGCCCGAGGCGGCGGCGACGTGCGAGCACGGCGGCGTGTTTGCCGCAGCCGTCGAAATCGGCCACATCTTCGGCGTCCAGTTCCATCCGGAAAAATCCAGCGACGCCGGCATTCGCATCCTCCGTAACTTCGTCGCGGCCGCGAGGGGCTGACGCATGTTGTCGAAACGGCTCATCGCGTGCCTTGACGTCCGCAACGGCTGCGTCGTCAAGGGCGTCAACTTCGAGGAGCTCCGGGAGGCGGGCGATCCGGCCGCGCTCGCAGCGCGCTATAACCGCGAAGGCATCGATGAGGTCGTGGTGCTCGACGTCACCGCGACGATCGAGGGAAGGCGCGCATTCGAATCGACGATCCGCGCCGTATCGGAGGAGCTGTTCATTCCGCTGACGGTCGGTGGCGGCATCAGGACCGAAGCCGACGCCGCGGCGGCGATCGACGCGGGCGCCGACAAGGTCGGGGTGAACAGCGCCGCGCTGGCCGATCCACCGCTGCTGACGCGCCTGGCGGCACGCTACGGCAGCCAGGCGGTCGTCGTCGCGATCGACGCCAAGCGCCTGGATGGCCGTTTCAGGGTTTTCGCGCGCAGCGGTCGCGCATCAACGGAACGTGACGCTGTCGAGTGGGCAATCGAAGCCGAATCGCGGGGCGCGGGTGAAATCCTGTTGACCTCCATCGATCGTGACGGCACCCGGTCGGGATTTGATTGCGAGCTGACAGCCGCCGTGTCGGAAGCCGTCTCCATTCCCGTCATCGCCTCGGGCGGCGCCGGCACGTTCGATCACTTCACCGAGGTCTTCAAAGAGGGACGCGCCGACGCGGCCCTTGCTGCGTCCGTGTTCCATTTCTCCGAGCATGCGGTGACCGACCTGAAGCGTCACCTGTCGGAACGAGGCGTACCCGTCAGATGCTGATTCCATCGATTGATCTCCAGGGCGGCAAGATCGTGCAGCTCGTGCAAGGCGAGCGTCTGGCGATCGAGACTGATGACGTCGAGACGTGGGTGCGGAGATTTGCGGATTATCCTAAAGTTCAGCTGATCGATCTCGACGCGGCCAAGGGTGCCGGCAGCAATGAACCGCTCGTCGCGCACATCTGCGGACTGCTTCCCTGCCGCGTCGGCGGCGGCATCCGCTCGATTGATCGTGCGGAGGCCACCCTGGCGCTCGGCGCGACAAAAGTCATTCTCGGCTCGGCCTTGTTCCGGAATGGCCGCGTCGATGTCGAGTTCGCCACGCGTCTCGCCGAACGTGTCGGCGCCGAGCGGCTGATTGCCGCAGTTGACGGCAAAGGCGGGCGCGTCGTGGTCGACGGCTGGCGAACGGCGCTCGATCTGGCTCCGGCAGACGCCATGGCGATCCTCGAGCCGTTTTTCAGTGAGTTTCTGTACACGCACGTTGACCTCGAAGGGCTGATGCGTGGTACCGACATGGAGACGATCGGAGCACTTCGTGCGACCACTGCACGGGCATTGACGGCGGCCGGCGGGATTACGACCCATGAAGAGATCGACCGGCTCCACGCCATGCACGTGGACGCCGTGGTCGGAATGGCCCTGTACACGGGGAAGTTGAAGATCTAAGCTTCCAGCTTCCAGCTCCCAGCGGCTTGCCGCCAGCCGCGACCCGCGAACCCGCGAACCGCGAACCGCGAACCGCGAACCGCGAAAAGGGATAAACCCCCGGCCTCGGTTTCCCGTCTAAGCCACCACTATGAGAAACACCGCCGTCGCCATATTGCTGTTCACACTGGCCGCCAGTCCGGCCGCCGCTCAGGGAAAGGAAACCGAAACCGTCGATCGCACGATCGCGTTTTCCCGCGGTGGGACGCTGAAACTCAAGAATTTCTCCGGGGATGTGCACGTCACGGGCACGGCCGGTAACGACGTCGTCGTGCACGCGGTCCGCACCGCGAGCCGGGATCGGCTGGATAACATCAAGCTCGACATTGAGGTCAACGGATCGACAGTGAACATCGAGGCAAACCGCCGCGCGTCGAACGGGGGCGACCGAGACAACAACGTCGTCGAGACGCAGTTCGAGATTCAGGTGCCGGCCGCCACGTTACTAAACCTGAATGCCTTTTCAGGTGATCTGATCGTGCGCGGCACGACGGCGGATATCGACGCGAAGACGTTCAGCGGCAACATCGACCTCGACGTTTCGACGGCGCCCGCATCACCAGAGATCAAGGCCGAAACCTTCAGCGGCGACATCACGACCCGCGTAGCCGCCGCCTCGAACGGCCGCGTTGAGTTCAACAGCTTCAGCGGCGACCTGCAAAGCGACCTGCCATTGCTGCTCCATCGAAAGTCGCGCCGGGATGTCTCCGCCGATTTAGGCAGCGGCGACGGCGCGAAGCTCGAGTTCAAGACGTTCAGCGGGGATCTCAGGCTGGTCAAGTAGTCGGCGTTGCATTACGCTGGCCCGGATGCGCCAGCGACCTTGCCTCTTCCTTCTGCTCGTGCTCCTGCCGGCGCTCGCGGGCTGCACCCGAAGCGCCGGCCTCTTTTCAGAACAAAACGCCCGTTCGCACGTGTCGATGCTTGCCGGCACGATCGGCACCAGGCCGGTCGGCAGCGAGGCGAACGGACGGGCACGTGCGTACGTCATCGATCAGCTGCGGTTGTACGGCTACGAAGTCCGCGTCCAGGAGGCCGATGCAAGACGCGCGGAGATAGGGCGGACGGCGCACGTCTCGAACATTATCGCGGTACTGCGCGGCAGCCGGCCCGAAGCGATCGGGTTGGTCTCGCACTACGACTCGGCGCCCGAGTCCCCTGGCGCGGCCGATGACGGACTCGGCGTGGCCGTGTCACTCGAGGCAGCGCGAGTGCTGGCAGCCGTCCGTGATCGGCAGTGGACGACTCTCGTCCTCGTGACCGACGGCGAAGAGTCAGGACTGATGGGAGCGGCCGCGCTCGTGACGGATCGCCACGTCGCCACTGCGCTGCACGCCTACGTCAATATCGAGGCGGCCGGATCGAGCGGCCCGGCCATGCTCTTCGAGGCCGGACCCGCAAATGGCTGGCTGACCGGTCCCTGGGCCCGTAACGCCCCCCATCCACGCGGGGGCTCGTTCGGCCTCGAAGTGTACAGACGGCTTCCGAACGACACGGACTTCACCCTGCTCGCACGGCAGAACATTCCCGGCTTGAACTTCGCGTTGGTGGGGGACGGATACGCGTATCACACGGCGCGTGACGTTCCCGATCGGCTCTCGTCGCGCACGCTTCGCACCACGGGAGAAAACGTGGTGGCGGTGGTGACGGCTCTCGATCGCATGGACATCACTCAACGTGGAAAGTGGGGAGCGACCTTCTTCGACATCGGAGGGATTGCGGCGGTCAGTTACTCCATGATCGTCGGATGGCTGATCGCGGCGGCGGCCCTGGTCGCCGGCGTCCTAGCGTGGGTCCGGATTACCGCGGTCGCGCTCCGTATCGAGGGCGGCTGGCGGTGGGTGTTCACGGCGGTGTGGTCCGCTGCCGGCGCGGCGGCCACTGCCGGAACGATGGTCGGCGCAACGTGGGCGCTTCGCGCAGCGCGCGAGGTCTATCACCCGTGGTACGCGCACCCCGATCGGATGTTTCTCCTGCTGATCGCGGTAGGAACAACCACGGGATGGACGATAAGCCGGGCGGGGGCGTGGCTCCCCGCTCGCATGCGTGGATTGCGCCATCCGATCGTGACGTGGAGTCTCGCCCTGCCGGTGTGGATTGCGCTCGCGTCCGCGGCGCTGTGGCTCGCCCCCGGCGCCTCCTACCTGTGGACGCTGCCGCTGCTGGTGGCCTCAGCCCTGCTGCTCGTCACGCCGTCTGGCAACGCGACCGCGATCAGGATGATCTCGATTGTCGTCCTCGGTGTCGCAGGCACTTTGTGGCTGCAGAACGCCGTGGACCTTCTCCGATTTGCGACTGCGTTATTCGGGCGGCTCCCGATCGTGACGCCGGTCTATGTCTACGCTGTGATTATGTGCGGTACCGGGGTGATGATCATTCCACCGTTCGTCGCCGCCGCTGCCGGGACGCGTCCTGTCCCGCGCCCCTCGTTCGTCACTGCTTTGTGCCTGTTGTCGATCGCGATTACGGCAGGCTTTGCCGCCACAGCCCCGGGATACACGTTCGATCAACCTCTGCGGCGGCACATCCGCGCCCTTCAGGAGGCGGACGGAACGGCCGCGATATGGGAAATCGCCTCTATCGAGCCAGGTCTCGATCTGGCACCGGGAGCCCCGGAAGGATGGAGCCGCCAGTCCATGGCCGCGCCGGCAACCATTCCCTGGGGCAGACTAGTTCACCCATTCGTTTTTCGGACGACCGGGCCGTCACTTGGTCCCGCGCCGGTTGACATCGCGGGTTTCACGGTGACGCCGGTCCAGGCGGGCGTCGAGCTGACCCTGACCGCCGTGCCCCGCCGCGCCGGCCTTGCCGTGTCGTTCGTGCTGCCCGCCGGAATCACGCCTGCGCGCTCGAGCCTCCCCGGAGCGCTCCGGCTCGGCCGGTGGACCGCCGTCTTCATTGCTCCCACGGTCGAAGGGGTCGTCTGGCGCGCCAGCTTTGGCCGGGTCGATGCGACCCGGCTGCGCGACGTCCGCGTCGCCGTGACCGATTTCGGGTTTCCCGGCGGCACAGGGTGGCAGCGGCTGCCCGCCTGGCTGCCCCAGGAACATGCCGTGTGGTCCGCCGCGGCCACGTGGGTTCTGCCCGCCGGCCAAACCAAACCTCTTGAGCCAGTCCCGCCATTACGTTAAACTGCGTAACCGTTACGTCGTTCAACGTAACGTGGCTTCCGCCTTCAGGCGGAGGCACCTTTAACACCATGACCAATCCCTTCGTCTACGGCGAAGTCGTGCCGGCCGTATCCTTCGTCGATCGCGAGACGGAGCTCGATCGGCTGACGCGCGACCTGTTGGCCGGACAGAAAGTCTTCCTGATTTCTCCCCGGCGGTATGGGAAGTCGTCGCTCGTCCGGCAGGCCCTCCGGGCCGCGGATCGTGGCGGGGCGCTGACGGTTGACGTGACCGTCAGCAGTTACAGCTCGTACGTGGCATTTCTCGAAGGATATGCCCGCGCCCTCCTGGGCGTCGAGACGCGCCTCGACAAGGCACGCGCGTGGCTGCGAGAGATGCTCGGCAGCGTCCGGCCCGAGGTACGAGTAGAGCCCGACGACCACGGTGGCAGCCAGCTCGCCCTCTCGTTTCCAGCCGCCCGCTCAGACAAAGACGTCTCGCGGCTCGCGCAGGAGGTGTTCGCCCTGCCCGGACGAATCGCCGAGGCGCGGCACCGGCGGCTGGCCGTTGCCCTCGACGAGTTCCAGGCGATAGGCTCCTTCGATGGCGGCAACGTCGAGCACGCTCTGCGCGCCGCTGTGCAGCACCAGCGGCAGGTCGGTTATGTGTTCTCCGGCTCCGAGCCAAGCCTGATGGAACGGATGCTGGGGCGGAGCCGCCCCTTCTACAAGGCCGGTCCGGTGATGCGCCTGCAGAAGATTCCGGCCGACCGTTTCGCGGACTTCATCGAGGCGCGCTTCCGCGCCACAAAACTACGGCCCTCGGCGGGTCTCGGGGCGGCCGTCGTCGAGCTTGCCGGCAACCTTCCCTACGACGTCCAGCGGCTCGCGCACGAGGTGTGGGACGATGCGCAGGGCGGGAAGACCGTGGGGCTCGACGACTTGCATCAGACGCTCAAGCGGCTGCTGGGCGAGCACGAGGCAATCTTCGAAGCGACCTGGCAGCGGCTGACGCTGGCTCAGCGCGCGGCGTTGCGTGCGGCGGTGCTCGAGGAGGGTCGCGAGCTGCTGTCGGGAGACGTTCGTGCCCGTTATCGTCTTGGAGGGGCGTCCACGGTGCAGGCCTCGCTGACGGCTCTCGTGCGCGAAGACATCCTCGCGCGCGAAGCCACGCGGTACGTCGTCGTCGACTCGCTACTCCGCGAGTGGGTCGCACGGCATACCCATTGAGTCGCGGGGCGGTCTTCGCGCGTCGCGGTTCGTCGTTCGTGGTTCGGGACTGGCGACTCGGGACCCGCACCTCGAATACGCGACGCCTCAGCTCTGAAAGACGAACCGCGAATAGCGAATCGCGACACGATCTGTCACATGACGTCAGTCAGTCCCATCGTCCGTATGCTGGCGCGCGTGACGTGCCGGCTCTTTTACCGCGTGGACTGCGTGGGTGCGCCGCCAGCCTCGGGGGCGGCTCTGCTGCTTCCGAATCACGCGAATGCCCTCCTCGATCCGGCTGTGATCTGGGCGACTGCGGGACGCGATGTGCGCTTCCTGGCGAAGTCGACGCTCTTCGAGGGTCCGTTGCGACCGCTCGTGGCCGGTTCGGGGGCAATCCCCGTTTACCGGAAACTCGATCAGGGTGTTGACGTTTCGAAAAATACCGAGACGTTTGCCGCTGTCGATGCGGCGCTTGCCACGGGCGATGCCGTCTGCATCTTTCCGGAAGGCGTCAGCCATTCGACGGGCCGGCTCGTGCCGCTTCGAACGGGCGCCGCCCGGATGGCCCTCAGCGCGGAACGGGCAGGCACTCGCATCGCGATGGTGCCGGTCGGCCTCAACTTCGAACGGAAGACCGCGTTTCGATCGCGCGTCACTGTCGTCTACGGCCAGGCGTTCGCGTGCGGGGACTTGGCGAATGCCACTGCACACCCCGAGGCGGTCCGCGAGCTGACGGAACGGATCGCGGATCGTATGCGGCGGCTGCTGATCGAGGCGGAGTCGAAAACTGACGCGGCGATCGTGGATCGGGTCGATCGGATGTACGCTGCCGCGCGCGGCCACAGCGGTGATCCGCAGGAGCGAGTCGACCGGCGGCGAATCATCGCCGCGGGTATCGAGCGCCTGCGGGCCGCGGACCCTCGCCGCTACGATGAGCTGCTCTTACGGCTGCGCCGCTATCAGGAGCGGCTGCGGCGGTTCGGCCTTCGCGATCGGCACCTGGATTGGACAGTATCGCCGGGTGACGCGGCACGCTTCGCCCTGCGGGAGGTCCTGGCAGCGCTCGTCCTTCTGCCACTGGGGGCCGCCGCGCTGATCATGTTCGCGGGACCCTATCAGCTCACCGGATACGCCGCGCGATGGTTTACGCGGGAGCCGGACGTTGCCGCAACTGCAAAGGTGGTCGGCGGCTTCGTAATTTACGCGGCGTGGCTGCTGCTCCTCGCGGGCGGCGCCTGGTGGATCGCTGGTCCCCGCACGGGCCTCCTCACCGGACTCGTCCTGCCGGCCCTGGCCGTCGCGGGCCTCTTCGCCATCGAACGCGAATCGGCGGTCCTCGATACCGTGCGCGCGTGGTTCCTGCTCACGCGCACGAAAGCTGACACGCGCGAGCGACTGCGCCGGCGCCGATCGGAGCTCGCCGACGTGTTGGATGACGTGAATTCCTGGCTGGCTGAAAACGCGAACACACGCTGATTTTTTCGCGGGTCGCGATTCGCGGGCCGTGATTCGCGTTCTGGCCGATCTCAGTTCAGCAGGTAGTCCTTCATGAACTGGATCCAGGTGTACAGGAGAAAGTTGTTGGTCGCCGTTGTCGATCCCAGAAAGTGGCCCTCGTCGGTATACACCGTGAGCCATACCGGCACGCCGTTGGCGCGTACGCGCCGGGCCATTTCCTCCGCCTGGCCGAGCGGCACGCGCGTGTCGGTTGCCCCGTGGACGATGAATAGCGGGATCCGGAGCGACGATGCCTGCGTCACGGGCGAGATGCGGATGAGAAAGTCGCGCATTTCCGGAATCCGCTCGTCGCCATACTCGGCGCGGCGATCCTCGGGGCGCGTGGGATCGGTGCCCTGGAAGTAAGTGATGAAGTCGGAGATGGCGGCACCCGCCAGCGCGCATCGAAGGCGGTCGCTGTACTTCTCGGCGACGGCGTACGTCATGTACCCGCCATAGCTGATGCCGGTCACCATCACGCGGTTCTTATCGAGCGTGGGCTGCGCTGCGATCCAGTCGAGCAACGCGCCGATGTCTTTCACTGCGTCCTCGCGCTTCATTCCGTCGTCCAGCCGGCCGAACGCCTTGCCGAAACCCCAGCTTCCTCGAACGTTCGGGTACACGATGGCGACCCCGAGCTCATTCAGGAAGTACGCGCTACGGCCGAGGTACTGCGGACGCGCGCGCGAGGCTGCGCCGCCGGGTCCTCCGTGAATATTGATCATGACGGGACGTGGGCCGGTGAAGCGGGCGGGCGGCCGGTACAGCACGCCCGAAATCGTGAGGCCGTCGAAACTCTTCCAGGTCACAATTTCCGGTTCTGGCAGCGCCTCGGGGTTGAACGCGCCGAATTCGCTCCGGGTCCACCGCTCGACCGCGCCGGTCTTCGCATGCACAGAGAACGTGTCGCCGAACGTGCGGAGGGACCACAAAGAGAATGCCACCTCGGAGCTGTCGGGGCGCCAAAGCGGCGCCGTCAGCAGTTGTCCGGGAGGAAGCTTCGGCGCCCGTCGAACCGCAAGGGTCACCGCGTCGAGAAGTTCTACGCGACTGCTCGTCGTGCTGTCGAACACTGCGGCCACCGTGCGTCCATCGGGAGAGACAGAGAACGACTCCAACGCATCGTCTGGCGGCGTCAGCGGCTGCCACTTCGCCGTCGCGATTTCGCCGCGCCAGAGCCGCAGGATCTCGGATCCGCTATTGCTGAGGACATACACGTAGCTGCCATCGGCTGAGTACATCGGTCCGCGCCACACCACGGGATCGCCCGGAGGGCTCAACCGGGTTTTTTCTCCCGACTTCACGTTGATTCGCCAGAGCGAGGTCTGCGTGTTCGGGGCCGGCGAATTGACGGCGAGAAGCTCGCTGTCATCCGGTGACCAGTCCGCGACGCTCCACGAGCCCTCGACCTCCGAAACGAGCCGGAGACTCGAAGGGTCGAGAGGATTCATCACGTACAGATCGCGATCAGCGCCGTTATGGCCTCCGCGGCTCGTTGAATCGAACGCGATCAGACCCGAGTGATGCGACCATGCGGGCACGCCGTTGCGCGACTTGCCGTCGGTGATCAGGGTGCTCCTGGCGCTCAGGGGGTCGTATCGAAACAACTGCATCGTCTCGGCGCCGCCGCCCGAGTCCTTGCTGAACACGAAGTAGGCGCCATCCGGGGCATACCACGCACCGGCAGTCGCTGCGTTGATCCCCTCACGAAAAAACGTCAGCTGATGCCGATCCATCCCCGGGCCGGCCACGGAATGAATCTGGGAGACGTTGCCGAAGGCTGTCGTAATCAGAATCTCGCGCCGGCTGGGATGCCAGCCCAGGAGAATCGCACGCCGGGAGGACGCGTAAGGCGCCAGCGTGTCGGCAACCGACGCCGGAATCGGCGCCAGCCCTTCAGCCTTGACGTTGTCTGGCACGGACAGGAACGCCGGCGGCGGCGCACCCGAAGCGGTCGGGACACCCTGCGTCGCAGAACCTGGCGCACGCAGACCTGAAACGACCGAGAGCCCGGCCAGCACCAGGCCCATGGCGCGATAAAAATACCGCATGAATATCCGCAGAAGGCTCAGTGACGGCTAGGGGGAGCGAATCTCATTATAGTGCAAACTCTGACCCCCCGTTCTGCGTCCAACGCACCGTATGAGAATCGTTATCGCTGGCGGCACGGGGTTTCTCGGCAGTCCTTTGGCGGAGGTCTATGCGGAAGAGGGGCACGACGTCCGGGTGCTTACTCGCGGGCTTCCGCCGGGCGAATCACGCCACGATTCGGGGACAGGCGTCCCAGGCGTCACGCGCGTGGGCTGGCGGCCTGACGGGCACAGCGGACCCTGGGCATCCGCCGTCGACGGCGCCGACGCGGTGATCAATCTCGCTGGCGAAGGCATCGGCGACCGGCGATGGACACCGCCACGCAAGGCGCTCCTTCGCGACAGCCGGATAATTCCCACGCGAAGCCTGGCCGCCGCCATCGCCGGCGCGGTGTCCCCGCCGCCGGTCTTCATCAGCGCAAGCGGCGTCGGATATTACGGCACCGCAGGCGCCGACACGAAGACCGAGAGCTCACCGCCCGGCCACGATTTTCTGGCGCACCTGTGCGAAGCCTGGGAAGCGGAGGCGAGGCACATCAACAACGGCGCCACCCGCGTCGTCACGATCCGCTCCGGCGTGGTGCTCGAGCGAACCGGCGGCGCACTGGCAAAGATGATGACACCGTTCCGCTTCTTCGCCGGCGGTCGGATGGGATCAGGACGGCAGTACATGTCGTGGATCCATCGCATCGATTGGATCGAATTGATCCGGTGGATCGTCGAAGTCCCCGGCGTCACCGGGCCGCTCAACCTTACCGCGCCTGCGCCGGTGACCAACCGCGAGTTCGCGCGCGCGCTCGGCCGCGCCATGCGGCGCCCGGCCCTCCTGCCCGCTCCGTCGTTCGCATTGAAGTTGATGCTCGGAGAAATGGCGGACCCACTCGTGCTCACCGGGCAGCGCGCCATTCCGCAGTGCGCCCTCACGCACGGGTTTCATTTCCGGTACCCGGAGATCGATCAGGCGTTCAGAGGAATATTTGGGGAATGAAAAAAGGGACAAGGCAAAAGGCAAAATCGCTCGTTCCCTTTTCTCATTTCCCTTTTCCCTTAACAGCGTCAGAGGATCTCCGGCGCTCCTGTTCGGAAGTTTGCCCCTAGAACCGACGCGGAGTCTCCTCCCAGCCAGGAATCGATCACCTTCGCATAGACCGACCGGAAATCGGTCTCGTAGTGGACGTCGTTACCGCTGTTTTCGAGCGTCGGATTATCCGGCGTGATGCGAAGGTTCGGGGCGGTACCGAAAATTCCGCCGCGCACACTGCCACCCATCGCCATCATCACGCTGGCCGCACCATGATCGGTTCCCTGACTGCCATTCTCGTTGATGCGGCGACCGAATTCGGAGAACTGCAGCACGAGCGTGTCGCCAAGCAGGCCCTGATTCACGAGGTCGTTGTAGAAGGCGAAAAGACCATCGTTGAGCGTGGCCATCAGATTGGTGTACGACCCGTTCGCCTGGTTCGGGTTCTGGGCCGCATGGGTATCGTACCCACCGGTCTGCACCCAGAACACCTTGGTGCCCACGCCCTTCACCATGGCTCCAGCGATCGTCCGAAGCGCCAGCGCAAATCCGTTGTTGGGGTAGGCGACGCTCGACGAGTAGGTGCCGACCTGCGCGACGCGATCGAGCGTCGCGAACGCAGCCTGCGAGCTCGCGTTGACAAACGCGAGGTGCGGTTGATCAACCGGCAGATGCGATGAGATTCGCGTCGCGCTCTCGCGCGCAAACTGCACTTCCGCGGCGATCGTGTTGTTCGGGCTTGCAAACGCGTAGCCCTGAACGGTGGGGATTGACGGCACGCCGACCCTGCTCGCCTGGAGCGTCCGGGGAATCACGCCGGCGGTTGACCAGGCCATGAGCGGATCGACCGGTGACGGCAGCGTGTCGAGATAACGACCGAGCCACCCGTTGCCCTGCGGCGATCGGGGATCGCCAGTCGACCAGATGTCGGTTCCTTCGAAATGGGAGCGGCTCGAGTTCGCATATCCGGTGCGCTGAATCAGCGCAAGCCGGCCCGCGTTGAAGATCGTGCGCAGGCCGGTCAGGCGAGGGTGAAGGCCGAGTGCAGTCCCTCCCTTGTCGCTGCCAATCTGCAGTACCGACGATGCCGGAATCGCGATGGTCGGACGACGCGCGTAATACTGTGGGTCGTTGTACGGAATGACCGTGCTGAGCGCGTCGTTGCCACCACTGAGATACAGGACGACAAGATTGCGCCGGGATCGTCCCTGCGCCCTCGCCAGATCCGACAGGAATGACGGCGCCGCGAAGCTGACGGTAAAGGCGGCAACGCCGCCACGGACGAACTCGCGTCTGGTGAGGGCCATGTCCAGTTTGGCTATATAAGTTGGTAATCGCCGGATCCGGTGATGAGGTGCGCGAGACCCGCGGCCTTGATGAGCAACTGCGCGTCAGAGCCCGTCCATGTACCGCCTGCGCGCGCGTAGTCGACGAGAGCCTGGTAGGGTTCCCGGGCGAAGGGGGCGGCCGTCAGGCGATCGAGCATCAGCGACACCAGCGCGTCGGGCGACTGCTTCGCCCCTCGCGCGAGGTCGCGCAGGTTGAATTTCTGGTTCGTCGCAAGCTGCGACGCGAAATTCATGCGCGTCAGCATGGCGCCGCTCGAGAACCAGTTGGTCCCGAGATCCCACCCTGCCACGTCAGGCGGCTCGAAGAGCTGCTGACCCATATTGGCCATCGGCACCAGCGCCTCGTTGACCGAAAATCCAGTCCAGCCGATTTCCTTGATCGCCCTGGCCACGAACTCGGCCGGCCACGAATACCGTGTGTATCGATTCGACGCGTCCACGAATTGCCTCGACAGTAGGAGGTGCTCGACGACCGCCTTCATCTCGAAGTTATTGCGATAGTAGAGACTGGCAAGCTCGGAGATCAGCGTCGGGTCTGGATCCGAAACCTCGCTGATGAAGAACTGGTAGAGCTTGCGCGCAAGCCGCGGACCCGTTGCGGGATGCCCCGCAACGGCGTTAATCAGATCAACGCCGTCCTGCTGGCCGGAGTCGGCCGCACGGGCCGGAATCGCCTTGCTGCCATTCGAATAGATCGGAAACGTGAACTCCTTCGCGCTCGTGTCGTGCTGCGCCGCAACGTAGTTGAAGGTGTAGTACGCGTTCGATGGACGCGCGAGGTTCCATCCGGTGAAGACGCGCGCTCCCGCATACACGTCCGCCTCCGCGAATGTGTCGACCCCCATCGTGAACAGCTCCATCAGCTCGCGTGCGAAGTTCTCCTGGGGTCTCCCCTTGATGTTGGTGCGGCCATCCAGCCAGACGAGCATCGCGGTGTCCTTCGCGATCGCGAGCAGCAGATCCCGGAAGTTACCGAGCGCGAATTCGCGGAGAAGCTCAATCTGGCCCTTGACCTGATTGGGATCCTCACTCGGCTTCGCGGCCATGTACCGCGCGCCTTCGTCGCCATTCAGCGTGACGACCTTCGTGTATGCGGTCGCAAAGTGGTTATGCCAGAAGAGCGTCATCTTCTCCTGGAGAGGACGACGCGAATGAATCATGCGGAAGAGCCAGCGCTGTCGCGAATCGTTGATGACGGTGCGGGGCAGGAACTCTCCTCTGGCGGTAACCGCGGCGTACCCCGGCTTTCCGATCAGGGCGTCGACATCGTCGGGCACCGCTTCATAATCCAGCAGCCGACGAACCGTCCCGCCAAACCCAAGCTCGAGGTAGTCCTCGATCTCGTCGTCGCTGGCGCCGAAACCGGCGCGCCGCAGCAAGTGCTCGATGACGTGCTCGCCGTGCCGTACCCTTTCCCTCGCGGTGGGATCCGGACGCGTTTGCTGCATAGGTCTCCAGACTCGGCGTGAATCATACCCCTGCCCAGCAGGGGATCAACGACGACGGCAGTTTAGACAGCCGGGCGAGGCGTCCCGTTACGTTGGGTTCACAGAACACGGGAGAATCCGAAGAGATCGTCTCCCTTGGCGGCTTCTCCCTGGTACCGGCGCAGGAGAATCCTGGCGGCCAGCCACGCAAAGCCAGCACCATGGCGAGAGGCGCCCATGGCAAACAAATGACGTGGAAAATTTCGGTGCAGGCCGACAAACGGCAGGCGATCAACCGTTTCGTAATGGGTAAAATCCCAGACCCATTCAGGTCTGAGGCCGGAGATGGCCGGATAGAGGACCGATAGCTCGTACATGAGCTGGCCGGCCCGCTGAATCAGGGCTTTCTCGCGCTTCCGATCGGGCAACTCGGGCTGATCGGCGCCGGAAAAAAGGACCCGATCCTCTTTGATCCATCGGAGGAGGTGCGGCGGAACACTGCTGTCGCGAAGCGCATTCGCCCGGCGGCCCACCTCGCGCCGAACGGGCGCAGGCAGGGACTCGGTCACAACCGCGTAGCTGTCGAGCGCTTTGAGATGCCGGCGGAGCGCGCGCAGATCGGGCATCGGCGCCGCAGTTGCGACCAGCACCGCCTCCGCACGGATTGTGCCGGCGGCGGTCGTGATCTCCACCTGTTTCCGGCCTGAGCGGATCCGGCGAACCTGGGACCGCTCGTAAATCGCCGCGCCGCGCGAGGCGGCCGCGGCCGCAAGCCCCAGACACGCCTGATACGGATCAAGCGAAAACCCCCGCGTGCGGATGGCCCCGCCGCTCTCGATCGCGGCTTCCCGCGTCACAGCCGCAGGCCTGAGCCAGCTGTGATCGAGCCCGGCAGCTCGACGGCTCTGATACTCACGTTGCAGCGACCGAGAACTCTGCGGGTCGCGGCGGGTGAACGTCAAGAGATCCTGAGGGGCCAGATCGCACTTCACCGCGAGGCGCCGGAGGGCGGCGGGAAAATCGAGCGATGCTCGCCGCATGGTCTGCCACAGCGATCTCGCCGCGCGGAGTCCGTGGGCGGAAACGGTTTCCTGGAACGACGCGTCGAAGTCTTCGCGGACAAGTCCGAGTCCCCCTGCCGTGGCGCCGCTGCCGATCGCCTCGGCTTCCAGAAGGACCACCTTGACGCCGGCGGCCGCGAACGACCATGCGCACGCACAACCGGTCAGTCCGCCGCCGACAATGACGACGCTGGTGTCGAGCGAGCCGCGCAGGCGTGGGAATGCCGGGCGCCGTGTCTTCGGAACGCGATCGAGCCAATAGGGAAGGTGGCGCATGGGCATCAATGGGCTCAGGGCTTCGGACTCAGGGCCGGAGCAGGGCTCGGCTTTTACTAGTGTCGCTTAGTGGCCCCTAGAGCCTAAGGCCTGAAGCCAAATCCTGTCCACTTTGCGGATCCCCCAGGACCGTGTCGGGATACGGTACGGTTTATCCTGGGCTTTCGGATTCCGGACGCGGAACTGCGGTTCCTGCATAGGTACGAGACTTGCGGTCCTGACCAGCCCGCGCGCGCCGGCGAGGTACTACCAGCAGCGGCACGTCGGCGGCAATAGATATAGATGAGGAGACGGTATGACCCTGACTGAACAGCTCGAGCGGCTTGCGGCTTTCGAACCGGCGCCTTACCCGGTGGTCAGCCTGTATCTCAATACACAGCCTGGACAGCACGGCCGGGATCAGCACCAAGCCTTCATTCGCAAAGAGCTCAAGGGGCGCGGCCGCACCTACCCGGCGAACTCGCCGGACCGCGAAAGCCTCGATCGCGACCTGGAGAAGATCGGGCGCTACCTCGAGACGGAGCTCCGGCCGTCCGCGAACAGTGTTGCCATCTTCGCCTGCTCGGCTGGAGACCTGTTCGACGCGATCCAGCTGGCGGCGCCGATCGAGCAACACTCGCTATACATCGGCGATCGGCCACACCTCTACCCGCTGGCGCGCCTCGAATCGCAGTATCCGCGGTATGCGGCCCTAATCGCTGACAGCAACAGCGCGCGCATCATGGTCTTCGCCCTGGGCCAACTCGTCGCCGAGCGCGAAGTCAAGAACGTCAAAACCCGCGACACGTCGCAAGGCGGCTGGTCGCAGGCGCGCTACCAGCGCCATATCGTCAACATCCACTTGCACCACCTCAAGGAGGTCATCGATACGCTCGAGCGCGTCGTGCGGGAAGAAGGCATCACGCAGATTCTACTGTCGTGCGACGAGGCGAGCCTTCCGCTGATTCGCGACCAGATGCCGAAGCAGCTGGCGGAAAAGATCGTGGACCAGATGCGGCTCGGATCTCACGCCACTGCGGCTGAGGTGTTGCAGAAGTCCCTCGAAGCCATGCAGCGGCTCAACGCCCGGACGGATCGGGAAAAAGTGGAGGCGGCGATTGACGCCTATCGGGCTGGCGGGCTCGGCGTCGTCGGTCCGGAGGATACGGTCGCGGCGCTGATCAAGGGTCAGGTGGACGAGTTGCTCATCACGGCAGACATGCAGCGTCTCCAGGGAATGCCGGTTGGAGCGCCGGTGGGATCGGCCAACGATACGGCACTGGTCGAGCCTGCGGTTCCGACCGTTTCCGCTGGCGAGCCGGCTGAGGCACAACCGGAAGTAGTGCGCCTGGCAGACGAACTGATTACGAAAGCGAAGCAGACGTCCGCCCGCATTACGTTCATCGAGGATCCAGAACTGCTGTCCGGCTATGGTGGGGTTGCCGCGCTGCTGCGATTCAGGATTTAGCCTTCGTCGTGCGCCGACCGGGATTCGTTACACGCGAACCGCGCGTACCGTTCGGCTTGTGACCCTTCGTGCTCCGGTAAACCGCCACGGCGGATACGATGGTGCCTATGAGGGCGATTGCCGTCAGGCCGCCAACGGCTACGGTAAAGGTTGTGGACCGCATCCACACCAGAATGCCGCGGCCATAGTACGCTGCCAGGCCGCTCTCGGCCGCGAAGCGCAGCGCACGCACGCCCGCAAGCGTCACGAAGAACGTCCACGCGTTGACGCGCCAGGCGCCGCTCGTCAGGACAAACGCCGTAAACGGAAA
>JBBQEJ010000056.1:0-28465 GCA_038320555.1 Vicinamibacterales bacterium
GCCGAGTTCCAGTTTGCGGAGAACATCTAGGTGAGCGCGCCTGTTGTCGTCTTCGACGGAGTCTCGAAAAAGTTTCGCCGCGGCGAGCGGCACGACAGCCTCCGCGACCTTATTCCTTCGTTGGCGAGGCGCATGTTCGGGCGCAGAGCGAGCCGTGAACTCGAATCGCCGGACGATTTCTGGGCGGTTCGCGACGTCTCCTTTGAGGTGGCCAGGGGAGAAGCGCTCGGGATCATCGGGCCCAACGGCGCCGGGAAGTCCACCACGCTCAAGCTGTTGACCCGGATCCTTCGCCCTACGCGCGGCCATTGCCACATCCGAGGCAAGGTCGGCGCGTTGATCGAAGTCGCGGCCGGTTTTCATCCGGATCTGACCGGGCGGGAGAACGTCTTCCTGCAGGGCGCGATTATGGGAATGCGACGCCCTGAGATCACCAAGAAGCTCGACGCAATCATTGATTTCGCAGGCGTCAGCGACTTCATCGACACGCCCGTCAAGCGGTATTCGTCCGGTATGAACGCCAGGCTTGGCTTCTCGATCGCCGCCAACCTCGAACCCGACGCGCTCATCATCGATGAGGTGCTGAGTGTCGGAGACATGGCATTCCAGCAGCGGTGCATCGATCGCATGCGCGATTTCAAGCGAGCCGGAACTGCGATCGTCTTCGTGTCGCACAATCTTCAGGCCGTCGTCAGCCTGTGCGACAGAGCGCTTCATCTGAAGGGGAGCGTGCAGGCTCTTGGCCGACCGGAAGAGGTGCTCGCGACATATGTCACCTCGCAGTCCAGTTCCCAGGAAGGGTCGGTCGTACACCTCGACACCGTATCGCTGGCGCAGGCGTCAGGACAGCCGGCCGAGTCGGTCCCTCCTGGCGAGCCGCTGACGCTGACGGTGCGCTACACCGCCGCGCGAACTGTCTCCGACGTCATGTTGGGATTCCTGGTCTATCGATCCACCGATCACCTGCTGGTGTATGACTCGAATTTCGAAGGCCGGGAGCTGGGAATTGGGACCTTGACGGCAGGCAACCCGCTGACCGTCCGGTTCAATTTCCGCCCGCACCTGACGCGCGGGCAGTACCACGTCCTTTGCCACATGGTGCACAACCCCACCCAGGAAGTCCTGGGGATGCTCGAGCCGGCCGCCTTGTTTTCTATCGTCGAGCACCGCACCTATGCGGGCGTGGCGGATCTCGAGGTCGATGCGAGCGTCACAACGGTCAAGGAGCGTGGAGTGGAGTTGGTGAGCGGCCGCATCGGAAGTGAGACGTAAGGGTTCATGAAGATCGGTATCTATGCACAGCCGTCCGCCTCCGGGCTTGGGGGTACAGATGTCGTCGTGGCAGTGCTGGCGGAATCGCTTGCCGCGACCGATTCAGTAGAAATCCTCCATCACGGCCGGAACACCACAATCGACGACCTCGCGGCGTTTTCCGGCACCGATCTTCAAGGAGTTCGCTTGCGAAGGGTACGGCCGCTGTCGCACGTGGCTGGAGACTCGCACAATCCGCTTCGACGATTTCGCGAAGCGCGCAATGCGGGGCGGGAGCTGAGCGCGCCGTACGACCTGTTCATCACATTCACACACGAGCCGCCGCCGTTTTGCCACGCCCCGCGCGGAATTCTCGCGGTGCTCTTCCCAATGTTCACCCCATTTCACCGGCTCCCCTCGCGCGGCCAGGCCAGCCTGTGGGACCTGGGTCGTCGCGCGTACTCACTTGTCGAGTGGAAGCAGCGGCTCGCGGGCTATGACCTCAGAATCGCTATTTCGCAGTACACGCGCCATTGGGTCCGGCGGATGTGGGGAGTCGATACCGCAATTGTGTATCCTCCGACACCCCTTCCGCCAAGCGTGCACGAGAAGGAAGCCCTTATCGTCAGCATCGGTCGCTTCGCGTCAGGTGGTCATGTGAAGTCCCAGCTGGAAATGGTCGATGCCTTCAAGGACCTGTTGCCGGAAGAATGGCATTACGTGACCGCAGGCGCTCTGGGAGAAGGCGCCGCGGACCTGGCCTACGCCGACAAAGTACGGGCGGCCGCATGCAGCGGGCAAGTGAGGGTGGCCACGAACCTGGATCGTGCTGACGTGTCCGACCTGTATGGCCGCGCCAGGCTGTTCTGGCACGCGGCAGGACTCGGCAGCGCGGACAGCTCCCCTGAATCCAGCGAGCACTTCGGCATCAGCACAGTAGAAGCCATGAGCGCCGGTGCGGTCCCGATCGTGATCAACAAAGGGGGCCAGCCGGAAATCGTCGAGCACGGCGTGAGCGGTTTCCTGTGGAATACGTTGGATGAATTGCGTGAGTACACCAGGCTGCTGGCGGCGGATGAGCCTTTGCGCTTGCGGATGTCGAACGCTGCTCGTGAGCGAGCCGAGCTCTTCAGCCGATCCCGATTTGTGGGCGAGTTCACTCGGCTCGTGGATTCGATCAGGCCGGGACGCAGCGCAGCAGGAATCAAACGAGCGAGCCGGAGCGTAGAAGCTCCTTTGCACTGAGCGCAGCGGGTAACCGTTCGGAGGTGGACACGCAATGCCGCGTGGGCCCCGGGGGAGGACATCACGTGGTCGTCGTCTCTGTGGCTATTTGTACCTGGAATCGTGCGTCGCTGCTGCGACGAACGTTGGAACGTTTTTGCGAAGTCGGCGGCTCGATGCCGGTCTCCTGGGAATTGCTCGTTGTCGACAACAACAGCACCGATGAAACGCAGCACGTCCTGAAGGAGTTCGAGAACCGGCTTCCGCTCCGCACGACGTTTGAACGCGTGCCCGGCCTGGCCGTCGCCCGGAACACCGCGGTCCGGGAGACGACCGGACAGTACATCCTCTGGACCGACGACGATGTAATCGTCAATGAACGGTGGATGCCAACGCTGCTCGGCGGCTTTGAGGAGCAGAGGGCCGACTGGGTGATGGGACGCTCACGCGCCTGCTGGGAAGCAGGTTTGCCGGACTGGTTTTCCGCGCGGCTGGCGGGGTATTTCGCCCTGCTCGATTACGGCGACGAGCCGTTTGTCGTCACCGACAAGGACCACCCGTCATACGGCCTGAACTTCGGCTGCCGGCGCGATGCATTGTTGCAGTTAGGTCCCTTCCGGGCCGATCTCGGCCCGCGCGAAACGGGTGGCGGGGGCGGCGAGGACACGGAGATGTTCGAACGTGCCCTGGCCGCGGGCATGCGGATCTGCTACTTGCCGGCCGCCGAGGTCCTGCACATCATTCCTGCGGAACGATCGACCAAACAGCTGCAGCGACGAAAGGCCTGGGGCGCACATCAGGAGTATTACGACTGGCTGAGGGAGACCGCGGGGAATGCGCCTCGAATCGCGGGCATTCCGCGCTACATGTATCGGTATGGTTTTCAGGATGTCTCCGCCTACTGTAGCGCGCAGGCCAGGCGCGACCCGGCGACGGCGTTTTTCCACGAACTCAGACTGCTCCGTTTCGCGGGCGTCCTGTATGAAGCCGGCCGCCGGGCGGCGCAGCAACTGCTCGGACAGAGGCGCGATTCCGTCAATGCCAAATGATGGAGCGGCAGGGGTCATCCGTTTGACTACACCGCTCGGCGGTGTGACGCGGCTCCACGCGTCGGCCTCCTTCGATTCAGGCCCGCGATGAAGTTCCTGTTCGTGAAACACGCGCTCGCGTGGCCACGTGCAGCCGGACACGATGTTCACGGCTACTACATGATGCGCGCGCTCAGCGAGGGCGGCCACGCCGTCGTCCTCGCCACAGTGACGGCACCGCCTGATGCGGCGCTCGAGGGCGCGGGACTCGAGGCGACTTACATCCTGGACGACGTCGACGCGTCGGGCGATCCGATCGCGGCGACGCGGATACAGGAGCGGTTTCGCCGATACTTCGGCGTCGATACACGGCGTATCGCCGCCGTGCGCAACCTCGCGCGGGACCTCCAGGTCGATGCCGTGGTGGCCGTAGGATTGGAGGTCCTGCCATATCTGACCGGCGTCGTCGGCGCCCGCCGCGTCTGGTACGCCGCCGACGAGTGGCTCTGGCACCATGTGTCGCAAGTCAAGCTCGGCGAGCGTCGATCGTGGCACCACTTGACGGACGGGATGATCAAGGGGCTGTACGAGCGCGCCTATCGCGGCGTCGTGGATGTGACGTGGGTCGTGTCCGAGGCTGACCGGCGCGCGATGCAGTCAATCGCCGGCATGCGTTCAGTCGTCGTGCCGAACGGGGTTGACACAAACTTCTTTCATCCTCAGCAGGCGCGCGAAGCGCCAAACAGCGCAGTCTTCTGGGGACGTCTGGATTTTGGCCCGAACGTCGATGCGCTGACGTGGTTCTCTCGCGAGATCTGGACGGAACTGCGACGGCACCAGCCTGATGCGACCTTCACCATCATCGGGTATGAGCCATCGGAGCACATCCTTCAGTTGGCTCGTCAGGATGGAATCACAGTCAAGCCGAACGTATTGGACCTCCGGCTCGAGGCCTGCCGCCACGCTGTCACCGTGCTGCCCTTCATCTCTGGAGGCGGAATCAAGAACAAGCTTCTCGAGGCGGCAGCGCTGCAACGTCCAATCGTGTGCTCGCCGATCGCCGCGCGCGGACTGATTTATGGCGCAGTGGCGCCATTCGTCCTTGCATCGAGCCGATCCGACTGGATCGACAGCGTCCGCCGGCTGTGGGCCGATCAGAGATCGAGAGACGGTCTCGGCGAGACGGCCCGTGAGTGGGTCAAGGTCTATCACAGCTGGGAGGCGGCCGCCGAGACTGCCGTCCACTCACTGACCCCGCACGCCCGGCCGCCCCACGACGCCGCTCAAACGCCGCAGGGAATTTCTTCGTAGACCCAGTGTAGGAGCCACAAGCATGTCGCCAGATCAGGGGCCCGCCGTTCAGGACTATGCGGAATTGGCGGGCGATTACGACCGCTCCCGCTATGTCGGACAATCAAACCTCGTCAAGGAGCGCTTCCGTCTAGAAACCTTGCGCGGCCTTCTTCCCGGCAAAGCAGATCGGACGCTTGATGTCGCGTGCGGAACGGGCCGAGGGGTGCTGCTCCTGCGAGACATCGCGCCCGTGGTCTTCGGCCTGGACGGGACGGCCGAAATGCTGGCCGCCGCGGCAGCCAAACTTGGCGATGCTCGCCGCAGGGTCTGTCTCACACGAGGCAATGCCGCCGCGCTTCCGTTTGCCGACGCGACCTTCGACGTCGTGATCAGCCTGAACTTCGTCCATCTGTTCGAGTTGCCGGCGAAGCAGACTTTCATCCGTGAGATGGCCCGCGTCACACGGCCCGGCGGCGTGGTGATCGTGGAGTTCGACAACGCTCTTCAGGGGCTGGTTCTCGGCGGGATCCGCAAGTACTTCGGCAAGGACATCGGGTACGACTGGCCGTGGCAGGTGCGTGCGAGCTTTCCGCGCGATCTGGTCACGATCGAGCTGATAGCAGGCTCTAACCTCCCTGGAGTCTGGCGCGTGCCGATCCTGCACTTCACGGAGCGCGCGGCCAGATCGTTTCCGCTGAATTTTCTCGCGTCGCGCGTGTTCGTCAAGGCGCGCCGCTGTTGAGGACTTCCCTTGCGGTCCTTCGAAGCTCACCGATCGCCCACCGATAGCTCAGGGTCGCGTTGAGCCTTGAGGGGCTCAACCCGCGCTCCTTTCTCGCGAGGGTCAGTACCCGCACGACGAGATTTCTGATGTGAGGCAGCCAGAGCTCTGGCCCAGACGGGCTTGGCTCGCCGTAGCCGGCGTGGAAGGCCCGCTCGGCCGCACGCCGCAGCGGAGGAAACCGCAGGACGCGGGCGACGCGTGAGAATTCGGCAATCTCGATATGGGCCTGGGATACGTCGAGGCCCGCCATCTCGAACCGGAAGTCATCGATGTCAATCAGGCCGACGCGCGTTCCCACCACGACATTGTGAGCGGATACGTCGCCGTGACAGGCGACGAGCTGAACCGATCGATCAGCAAAGTGCCGCTGCAGCACGTCGAGCGCAAGACCCGCGTCCGCGGCAAGGTGTGAAGCCGACGGGTCCGTTCGCACCCACCATTCAAGACGCTGCCGCGTAAAGCCGAGGAGAAAAGACGGGCGATCGGCCGACTCGTTCGATGGAATGGCCGTGATCAGCGTACGCAGCCATCGACCGGCGGCTCTCCAACCGCTGACGATGGCCGGCATCCGGAGCGCCGGAGCAATCCATCCGTGATGAAGATCCGCAATCGTTGGCCCCTCCACGGCTGCCGTCAGCAGCAGGCGCCGTGTTTCGTCGATCGCGGCAATCTCGAGCGGAGCCAGTTGAGCGTCGCCCCCAAACGCCGCGGATGCAGACTGCAGCCGTCTCAGGTTCGGCCAAAACTCCTGCTCGTCCTCGATGCTGCCAGCCGAGTACTCCTTGAGGTAGAACACGCGGGGCGTGCCGTCGATCGAGGTCGTGAGCCGGTGCACAACGGCAAGGCGCGACGGGGTCCGGAACGCATCGACCAGGGTCGGCGTCGCGTGTGTCCATTCCTCCACCCGACGCAGCGCCCATTCAAGATTCGCGACCGACTGCCGCTCTTCGGACTCTTGCAGATCCGACGGACGGGACACCGATCAGATCTCCCGCAGGCCCGCGCTCACCGCCGGGGAAGGGGCGGACCCTTCGATCGGCGCAGGCCGGGCGTTTTTCTGCATTTCCGCCCATCGAGCCAGCACCCACGCTGACCACAAGGGATACGAACGATCCCGGTCGCCCCGGCAATGCTCGTCGAACCACTTGCTCAGCAGTTGCACGTCGACGAGCTCAGCCACGGCCGCGCGCGGCGACAGCACCTCCTCGCGAAACACACCGGCATAGGCGCCCGCTATCCACGAGCCCACCGGCGCGGAGAATCCCTGCTTCGGTCGAGACAATAACTCCGCAGGCAGACGGCGGCGGGCAATCTCCTTCAACAGGTACTTCCCCGTACGCCCCGCGCGTTTCTGCGATTGAGGCAGCCGGAACGCCAGCTCCACCAGCCGGCGATCCAGCAGTGGGCATCGAACCTCCAGGCCATGCTGCATGCTCATGCGATCGACTTTCGCGAGCACGTCGTTTGGCAAATACACCTTCACATCGGCGTATTCCGCCCGCTGCACCGCATCTACTGACGGGCAGCGCCTGTACGCGGCGGTCACGGCTTCATACGCCGCCGTCTCGTCCGGGCGAGCCGGCCCCTTACCCATGAGCGCGCGAGCGTCGAACGGGCTCATAAAGCAGAGATCGAAGAAGTACGCCGACGCCGCATCGCGCGAGAGGTTCTCCAGGTACGTGCCGATTCGAAGCGCCCGCGGGAGCCGCTTCGAACGGGGCCAGCGCGATCCCAGCGCGCCGGTTGCACGCCCGACGCTGGCAGGCAGGATCCGGCGCACCCGGTCCTCGAATCCGTGTGGAATGTACCGGAACGTGTAACCGCCGAAGGTTTCGTCGCCGCCGTCGCCACTGAGGGCGACGGTCACGTGCCGTCGTGCCTCGCGCGAGACGTAGTAGGTCGGCACGACCGAGGAGTCGGCAAAGGGCTGATCGAACGCCTTCACGATTCGATCGAAGACCTGATCCAGCCTCGGCTCGACGATCGAGCCGTGGTGCGAGGTTCGATATCGCGCGGCAGTCAGGGCAGCCGGCTCGAGCTCGTTGTGATCGCGCTCGTTGAATCCGACGGTCGCCGTGACGAGCGGGTCCGCGCCGGCCTTCGCCATCGACGACACGACCAGCCCTGAATCGATGCCTCCAGACAGAAACGCGCCCAGAGGCACTTCGCTTTCAAGCCTCTCCTGAACATGGCTGTCGAGGTGTGCCTCGATCTGTTGGATCGCGTCCGCATCGGACACGATCAGATCGTCGAACCGCTCGATGTCCCAGTACTGCCGGGAGACGATCTGGCCGTTTCGCACGTGCAGCCAGTGCCCCGGCTCGATCTGCTTCACCGAGGAGTAGACGGTGTCTGGCGCAATCGTGTAGCCCAGCGTCAGATAGGTCTCGAGCTGATCGGGATCCACTGCCGGCGACCAGAGCGGGCTCTGCTGCAGGCTCTTGATCTCGCTCGCGAAGTGCAAGGTTCCGCCGACGACCGCGTAGAAGAACGGTTTCTTGCCCAGGCGATCGCGCGCGGCAAACAGTTCGCGCGTCCGCTGATCGTAGACCGCAAACGCGAACATTCCCTCCATGTGCTCCACGCACCCTGTGCCGTACTCTTCGTAGGCGTGGACGATGGCCTCGGTGTCCGAGTGGGTGCGAAACCGGTGTCCCCGAGCGGTGAGACGATCGCGCAGACCATGATGGTTGTAGATCTCGCCGTTGAACACAACCCAGCAGGTGCGGTCTTCGTTCGGCATCGGCTGAACGCCCGCGGCGCGGTCGATGATTGCCAGGCGCCTGTGTCCCAGAGCCGCCACGTCGTCCTGAAAGAACCCGGATCCATCAGGCCCGCGATGCTGCAGGACGTCTGTCATCGGCTCGATCACGCCGCGGAGCACGGAAGGCAGGCGTCCATCCACGGCGATTAGACCGGCAATACCGCACATGGGTTACTTGTCCTCGACACTAAGTGCAGCGATCGTCAGCCGATCCGCTGCGCGGCTTCAAACACCGGGACCCGTGAAGTTTCGCTCGCAGCACGCGGCGCGGAGGCTGCACCGGCCTGCCGGAACAGGCGATCCAGAGCCGCAACGAGCGCGAACGAGATCCATGTCAGATCGTTCAACGCCATCGCCACGAATGCACCGCCGACCAGAAAGGCAACCATAGAGGCGACGAGCCCGGTGGACGCGCTGACGAACAATCGCCGTTCATCCGGCGGCAGTGTCTCACTGCGCATCGCGCTGCGACGGATCCGGAACGACACCCACAAGGCCCAGCCGAACATCGCCACCCAGACCGCGACACCCGGAAATCCCGTTTCGGCAAGAACCTGAAAGTGACTGCTGTGTACCGATCGTGCTCTGCCAAACTCACCGTTGGTATCGTCGAACGCGTCGTAGGCCCACCCGTAGTTGAACAACCCCACGCCAAGCGGATAGTCCTTTGCGATTTTGACCGCAACGTCCCAGAAATGGAGTCGGCCCATGGCAGAGGCATCGCCAACATCCTGGTACGTCTGGATCGTTTCAAGCCGGTCCGTGAATCCCTGGCTGATCTGGATGAAGTAACCGACGGGAACAGCCAGGATCACGAGGACAAGGATGGCCAGCACACGGCGCCGCTGCAGCATCGCAAAGACCAGCGCACCCGCCGTGATCGCCAGAAAGCCGCCGCGCGAGTATGTACCGATCACGCCAAAGACACAGAGCACGCCCGCTGCGTAGAAGCCGATGCGCAAAGCCCGGCGCTCGAAAATCTGGCCGCAGCACATCAGCAACGGCGCGATCATCGCCATACCGACGGCGTAGCCGTTGTTATCGGCGAACGCGCCGGCCGCCCCTTCCCCGAATCGAACCGCGCCCAGGCCCAGCACGACCGCGAGACCCGCTTTGGCGGCATGAAACCCGAACGAGCACGCAATGACCAGGAGCGTTAGTACATAACGGCGCCGCGTATTGATAAGGGTCACCGCCAAAAGGCTGACGATCAGAAGGCGCGCAAAAAAATCCAGCCACATCCACCCGACGGCGGGATTGAACGCGTTGATCTGACCGAGAAGGGCACAGACGAGAAACAGGAGCCCGCCGAGACTCAGCGGATGTGTGAGGTTCGGAAAGACCCCCATGACAATCGAGGGGCCCACCAGCAGGATCCCCAGGATCAACGACAGTCGCCAGCGCGTGACGTCGAACCACATCCACTCCTGCGGCCGGAACAGGGCGAACCACAAGTACAGCAGCAGCCCCGCGAAGCGGTTCATCAGCGCGGCGGCCACGCCGGGAATGAGGATGGCAAAAACGAAAATCGTACGCACTCGCCCTCGGAGCCTATGGAGATACGCGCATCACTGACCGATCTATAGTATCGCGGCAGAGCCGGATCGGGGGCTGACCATCGGCTAATGCGAGGGGCCCGCAGACGGGCGTGTGTGCGCAAGGCGCACATACGCCGCGAAGTAGAGAGAAGCCATCCGCTCGAACGTGAAGAGCTTCTCGACACGCGCCCTGCCGGCGAGCGACATCTGCTGGCGGCGATCCGGCGACTCCAGAAGCTCGTCGAGCGCAGCCGCCACGGCGATCGGAGATCGCGGGGGCACGAGAATGCCGGTCACGCCGTCGACGACGACTTCCGGCGTGCCGCCGACAGCCGTGGCCACGATCGGCACACATGCCGCCATCGCCTCCAGCAACGTCAGCGAGATGCCTTCGCTGATTGACGTGTTCACCAGCAGATCGACACCCGGGTATAACTCCCGCACGTCCTGCCGGTACCCCAGGAACTGAACTCGAGGGTCCAGGCCACGCGCGGTGGCGTGCGATTGCAGATGTCCTGCTTCCGGTCCGTCGCCAATGATCACGAGCCGCGCCTCGCGCTGTGACAGTTGGGCGAACGCATCGAGTAGCACGGGCAGGTCTTTCACCGGGTCGAGACGCCCGATGGCGGCGGCAATCGGCCGATCGTCGACGGCGCGCAGCAGTCGCTTTGCCCGCCGGACGGCTTCTGCATCCGGCGGCAATCCGACGTGGATGCCGTTGGTGATCACACCGACCCGGCCGGCCGGAAACCCCGCGCCGACCAGGTAGCGTCGGAGGTCTTCGGAGACCGCGTACATCTCATTCGCGAGACGCGCCAGCAGCGGCGTGACGAGGCGGCGCTTCAGAGTCGGAGATGCATCCGAGAGGCGGCCATGTTCTGTATACAACACGGAGAGGCCAGGCCTCTCCACACGCGCGAGGCCGCCGTATACAAACGGCGTGTAGTGGTGACAATGCAGCACGTCCACGCCTCGCCGGGTGGCATGCTGTGCGATGCGATGTCCGAGCGACGGGTGAAAGCCAGGCTGGCGATCGAGTGCGAAGACCTCGATCCCCATGTCCTCGAGCTCCCGCGCCCAACCACCCGGCCGATCGAGGCAGCAGACCGTGACTCGAAACGTCCCGAGCGCGCGTTTCGCGAGTTCCACGATCAGCCGCTCCGTACCGCCGGGATCCAGACTGAGCGCCACGTGCATGACGTGCGGCTGCACGCCGAGCGGAACCGGGGAAACTCGCATCAAGCCACATGATAAGCTTAAGATAGGTCTTATCCTTGGCAGCGTCCTCAGCCTCTGTGAAATCCCCGATCGACCGTGACAAAACGCGCCCCCAATGTTTGTTAGCGGTCTCGAGCGAGATGCCTTGGCCTTTGGACACCGGCGGGCATCTGCGCACCTTCCATTTGTTGCGAGCGCTGGCCAGGCGTTTCGAGGTCTATCTGCTGGCGCCGTCTGGCACATCGGACGCCTCGGCTTTCGGCGCGCTGCGAAGCGCCGGTATTCAGGCGCAGGGCACAAACGTCAAGGCCAGGCCCCCTCTTCGCGACGCCTTCAAGGTGGTCTCCTCTCGATTCCGCGGGCGACCATACGTCATGTACGGGCGCCACGACTACGCGGCGATGCGTGACGATGTGCGGCGGTTCTGCGATCGCGAGCAGCCCTCCGTGCTGTACCTCGATCATCTGGACTCCCTGATCTACGCGGAATGTTGCGCCGGCGCGCTCAAGGTGTTGGACCTGCACAACATCTATTCGCTCATCGCGGATCGCGCGGCTGAGAGCCGCGCGGGGTTGGCGCGCTGGTATCTGCGCGGAGAGGCGGCGCTGCTGCGCGCAGCTGAACGCGAGGCCTCCACGCGTCCAGACATGCTGTTTGCGGTCTCGGATCAGGAGCGCCACTACTACCAGGCTCGCGGCCACAGGCCGGTGCATCTGATTCCGAACGGCGTCGATTGTGAGGCGTACGCCGACCTGCCTGAAGGCCGGACCGGCGAACCGCTGATCCTGTACCTCGGTTCAATGTCCTGGCCTCCAAATGCCGAAGCCGCGCTGTTTCTCGCGAACGATGCTCTTCGGGCCGTGCGCCGGCGCGTGACGGGGGCCCGGCTCCGCATCGTCGGCCGCAATCCTCCGGCTGAGGTGAGATCCGCGGCAGCCGAAGGGGTCGAAGTGACCGGGGGTGTGGAGAGCGTGATGCCGCATCTGCGCGATGCGGCCCTGCTCGCGGTTCCACTCGAGGCGGGCGGCGGCACGCGCCTGAAGATTCTCGAAGCTCTCGCCTCGGGTCTGCCCGTCGTCAGCACGCCCATCGGCGCGGAGGGCCTGGACCTGACCGACGGCGAGCACCTTCTGATCGCCACGCGGGAACAGTTTGCGGAAGCAATCGTGCGGCTGTTGAACGACCGTTCCTTCGGCACGCGGCTGGCGCGGAACGGGCGGGCCGCCGTCAGGCAACGTTACGACTGGACGGCCATCGGGCAGAAGGCAGCCGCAGCAATCGCAGCGGGACTGCAGAGCGGGCACGCGCAGCCAAGCCATTCAAGATGAACACGACGCGTCAGCTTCGCGTCCTGGAACTTCGTAGCGCCCTGGGGCCTGGTGGCGGACCTGAAAAGACAATCCTCCACGGCGCCCGCCAGCAGGTCGACTCGGATATCGCGACAACCGTGTGCTATATCCGCGACCTTCGCGACCGGCGCCACGATCTCAGGGCGCGAGCGGAAGAACTGGGCGTCGACTACGTCGAGGTTCACGAGGCGAACTCATTCGACCCGTTCGTGATCAAGCGCCTCCTCGCCGTCATCCGCCGCGGCGGTTTCTCGATCGTACATGCGCACGACTACAAGACGGATCTCTTCGGGCTGATACTGGCGCGGCTGGCGCCGGTCGTGCCGTTCGCGACCGCCCACGGATGGACCGGCCACAGCCGGCGTGAACACGCTCTGTACTACCCGGCCGACAAACGCCTGCTTGCGCGCTATCCCCGAGTGGTGGCAGTGTCGAGCGAGATTCGCAACGAGTTGCTGCGGACGGGCTCGCGACCAGACGCCGTCCAGGTTGTCCTGAACGGTATCGACGCGGACCGATTCAGACGGGTGAGGGAACAGGAGTGCGCGGCACGTGCTCGACTGGGTATCCCACCTGGCGATTTCGTTGTGGGAAGCGTGGGGAGGCTGGAGCCACAAAAGCGGTTCGATCTGCTGATCGAGGCAGTCGCCAGCTTGCACCAGCGGCGGCCCGACGTTCGCTTGCTGATTGCCGGCGACGGCACCCTGCGCAGGGACCTGGAGTCTCGTGCTGCGGCAAGCGGCCTGCAAGAACGCTGCGCCTTGCTCGGTCACACGCCGGATGTCGCGGGACTCCATCACGCGTTCGATTTGTTCGTCCAGTCCTCTGATTACGAGGGCACGCCCAATGCCGTGCTCGAAGCGATGGCGATGGAGACGCCGGTCGTGGCAACCGACGCCGGTGGAACCGCCGAGCTCGTCATCGACGGCGTGCACGGGCGCATCGTGCCACGAGGATCAGCGGACCGACTCTCCGGCGCGGTGCTCGAGTTGATGGAATCGCCGGATCGGCGCGCGGACTATGTGTCAGCAGCACGTCGCCGGGTCGAGGGAGAGCTCTCGTTCTCAGCCAGAATGCAGAAGATTCACAGCCTCTACCGGGGTCTGCCGAACGCACGAACCGACGCGATGTGAAGGATGCGCGAATTCTTAAAGACGCTCGCACGCGGGCTTGCTGTGGTCGTCGTATCGCCCGTGCTCCTCTGGTACGCCCTGATGGCCAGAGGCGCGAGACGCGACCTCGTCCTGGAGGGCTGTTCGCAGCTGCTGGCGCTCTTCCCGGGCTTGTGCGGTCAATACGTGCGCCGGGCGTTCCTGTCGTACGCGCTGGCAGAGTGCGCCACAACGGCGGTCGTCGGTTTCGGCACGATCTTTTCGAACGCCAACGCCAGGCTGGAGGCCGGCTCGTACGTCGGACCCTATTGCACCATCGGGCTGGTACACATCGGCCCCGGCGTCCTGATTGCCGCCGGGGTTCATATCCCGAGCGGACCCCGGACGCACGGGATCGATCCGGGAGCGATCCGCGATCAGCCACGTCAGGAGCGGCTCGTTCACATCGGTGCGGGCGCCTGGATAGGCAACAACGTCGTCGTGCTGGCTGATGTCGGAAAGGGAACCGTTGTCGGGGCCGGTGCAGTCGTCACGCGTCCCCTGCCGGCAGAGGTCATCGCGGCCGGCGTGCCGGCGCGGGTCATCCGCGGGCGGGACGGGCAACCCACAGACGCCGAATGAAGATTCTGTTTCTGACGCAGCGCCTGCCTTACGCGCCCAATCGTGGCGATCGCATCCGGAGCTATCACTTGCTGCGGCGCCTCCTGCCGGACGCCGAAGTGCATCTCGTTTCACTTGTCGCCGCCGATGAGATCGATCATGTCGACTCGGTGCGTGCATGGCTGCCCCGGGTCCACGTCGCGAAACCGGCCCGCCTGGCGAACCTGGTACGGGCGCTGTTTGCCTTGTTCGGCGACACCCCTTTGACGCACGTCCTCCTCGACGCGCCGGGCGTCGAGCAGCAACTCGCCGAGCTCCACCGCCGGGAACAATTCGATCTTGTGCTGGCCTGCTCCTCCGGTATGGCACGGTTTGCGGTCAGGGGTCCGCTCGCTGTGCTGCCCTGCGTGATCGACATGGTTGATGTGGACTCCGAGAAGTGGAAAGCGCTCAGCCTGCGCTCGTCTCCGCCGATGTCCTGGATCTACCGCCGCGAGGCGCGTGTCCTGGCCTACTTCGAGGCTGAGGCGGCGCGGCATGCGCGATCCACACTGGTTGTGAGTGACCGCGAAGGACAGACGCTGCGGGCGTTAGCGCCCGATGCGGACGTAATCGTGCTTTCGCACGGCGTGGACATCGAGTACTTCCGGACGCCGGTCAACTCCGCCCGCGGGCGCAGCGTCGTCTTCACGGGGATCATGGATTACGCTCCAAATGTGGAAGCCGCGACGTGGTTCTCGAACGAGGTCTGGCCGCGTGTTCGCGAACGGGCGCCCGGAGCAGAGTTCCTGATTGTCGGCGCCCGACCGACCGCGGCAGTCCGCCGACTGTCGCAACAGGCCGGCGTTACGGTTACGGGATCAGTCGATGACGTGCGGCCGTACCTCTGGCGGTCGACGGTGGCCGTCGCCCCGCTCTTCGCCGCGCGCGGTCAACAGAACAAAGTGTTGGAGGCGGTCGCCGCCGGCTTGCCGATCGTCACAACGCCGGTCGTGGCTGAGGGGCTGCCGTCGTGCGTGCTTCCCGCATGCACGGTCATCAGCACTCCGCAGGAGTTCGTCGAGGCCGTCGTGCAGCTCCTCGAGAATGACGATGCGGAGCGACAGCGTCGGGTCGCCGGCGCTGATCTATCCGGGTTCGACTGCGCGAGCCAGCTGCAACCGCTGATGGACATCCTCCAGCGAGCCGTCAGGAAAGAGTCGGTGGGCGCTTCAAGTGGCGAGCAGCCCGGAAAGCAGTGATCGGAGCGCCGCCGCCTGGCCCGCGATCGGGTCCTACTGTCGTCGATCTGAAACAGATTCCGGATGGGAGACGAACTCGAAGCCATTCCGGCGCGGATCGAGGATCGTCAGCCCGGGCAGCGTGGGCAGTGTGACGGAATGATAACCGTCGCGCTGCAAGTTCGCGAGGAATGCCGGTACTCCCATGTCCGGACGGTAGTAGTTCTCGCCCCGATGATCTTCCCAGCGGCCGTTGTGCTCCCAGCCGGAATCGTGAAACAGCACCAAAGCATCCGGGCTCAAGAAGGGGTGAAACGCGTGGAAGTCGTGCGCAACAGCGGCGTATGAATGGTCTCCGTCGATAAACAGCAGGTTGATCGGGCGCACCCAGTCCTTCGCGGCGTCTTGCGATGTGCTCACCATAACGGTGCAGCGATCCGACAGCGCGTACTCAGCGAGACGCTCGCGCTGAAAGCTGTCGGTCGTACCACGAGTCCCGATATCGCTCCAGTCGTTTGTGCCGTGCGGATCAATCGCGTACACGTGTCCGGATTCGTTGTGCAGGCAGGCCAGGGCGAAGATGCAGGAACTTCGACCTCTGGCGCTTCCGATTTCCACAATGGTCTGGGGCTTCATCGTCCTCGTGATGGCATAGAGGATGTGAGCGGCGTCGCCCAATCCGGATTGCCATCCCACCCAGCTCTGATAAGGCTCGACAAGGAGGTCGGTATACGCTCTCCAGTCGGGCGACACACGGCGAAGGATCTTCAGGAAAGCCCGTCGAAGGATACTCATGAGGTTGGCCGCAGTATATCGCCCCAAAAAGAGAACGTAAAACCTATCACCTCTGATCCCCGGCCTGAAAATCGGGTCGCTCGCAAGAGCGGCGACGTTCGAATTTGAGCTATTGTTTCTCTATCGGCGGCTGCCAGATCCCCCGACACTCGCAAGAACTGCCATCGAGACCCGAATTTCGTTATCGGGCCTGTCCAATTGCGGGGACAAACACTCGGCTTACGCGGGAAAAGGCCATGTTTCAGCAGCGGCACCTGCTTTGCTCAGAGGCTGGTGACAGTCTAGCCACGCACAGTAATGTATTCCTCGGGCGCGTTCCGAGGTTCCGAGTCGTGGTTTGCTTTCGTTTTCTGGAGACCTGATGACCACGCAACTCCGCCGGTTGGCTGCGCTCTGCCTTGTGATCCTCACCGTACTGGTGGTCACGGACGCCCGTGTAACGACCACCGGTGCGCTTCCGTTGATCCAACAGAGCGGCCTGAAGTATGTCGGGGCGTTCAGGGTACCCGCAGGGAACTTCGGCGGCTCCTCGTTCGCGTACGGCGGGACGGCTATGGCCTACAACCCGGCGCGGAACTCACTCTTCATGGTCGGCCACGATTGGCAGCAGCAGGTGGCGGAGGTGAGCATTCCGGCGCCGGTTAACAGCGCCAGCGTCGACGCCCTGCCAACAGCGACCGTCATCCAGCCGTTTGCGGACGCGACCGAGGGGCGCTTCGGCATGGTCTCCACTGACATACCAGGCGTCAAAGTCGGTGGGTTGATGGTGTCGGACACGAAGCTCTATGGCAGCTTGTACATTTATTACGACGGGAGCGGATCCCAGAAACTCTCGCATTTCGTGCACTCCACGAACCTCTCGCAATCAAGTGTGCAAGGCCCATTTCAAGTGGCTAACACGGGCGCGGTCGCGGGCCACATGTTGCCCGTGCCACAGACCTGGCAGTCGCTGCTCGGCGGTCCTGCGCTGACTGGACAGTGCTGCATACCGATCCTCAGCCGGACGTCTTTCGGCATGTCGGCGTTCGCCTTCAATCCGAGCCAGCTGGGGCAGGTCAGTCCCGTTCCCACGACCAAGCTCCTGTTTTATCCTCAGGACCATCAGCTGTCCACCTGGGATCAGACCAGTTCCATGTTCAACGGGTCGACACACCTGGCCGGTATGGTCTTTCCGGAAGGATCGGGGAGCCTGCTCTATTTCGGGCGGCAAGGTATCGGGACCTATTGTTACGGGTTCGGCACGACGCAGCAACCGGTGCCACCTCCGGCTGCCGACGGAACAGGGTATTGCTACGATCCCACAAGCGACAGCAAGGGCAATCACGCGTACCCTCTTGTGTATCAGGTCTGGGCTTACAGCGCGGACGATCTGGTGGCGGTCAAGAACGGCTCGAAGCAGTCATGGGAACTCAGGCCTTACGCCACCTGGCAACTGACATTCCCAATCACCACGTGGATTGCGCAGCTCAATGGCATCGCCTACGACCCGTCGCGCCAGCGCATCTGGGTCAGCCAGGCCTTCGGCGACGGGGACCGGCCGGTGATTCATGCGTTCGATTTCAATCTCGCGCCGGTACCGTCGATCGCGTCCCCGCAAAACGTGCGCATCGTCGGCTGAGACGGGATAGCGGAGTGCAATTGAGGAAACGGCGGGGTGAAACTCCTCCGCTCACTCAACCTCGATACTGTTCCGGCACCAGGATACGCTCCACACCTTCGATCAAGAGATGCAGTGCCTTTTCGTGCACTTCCTGAATCCGGTCTGACGTCTGCGCGGGCACGACGAGCGACAAATCGCAGAGTGCCCGCACTTCTCCCCCGTCCCGGCCCAGCAGGCCCACGACGGTCATCTGTCGTTCACGCGCGCTTCGCGCGGCGGCCACGATATTCGGACTCGAGCCAGAGGTCGAAAACACCACCAGGAGATCTCCTGGTTTCCCCCACGCTTCCACACCTCGTGCGAACACGCGTTCAAAGCCAAAATCGTTCGCCACACACGACATGTGCGCCGGATCGCCCATCGCCTGCGCCGCAAAGGCCGCCCGATCCTGTCGATATCGGCCGGACAACTCCTCGGCGAAATGCATCGCATCGCACATGGAACCGCCATTTCCGCAGGTCAGCACACGGCCGCCCGACGACAGCGTGTCGGCAATGCGGCGGCTGATCGTGGTGAGGACGCCGTCGGCTCTCTCCTGGCTCCGCAACCATTCGATAAGCGACGCGGCGTCCACCAGCGCTTGCTCGATCCAATTCGTCATTGTTAGGGCTCACGGTACAGGGTACAGGGCTCAAGGTTCAGGGCTCAGGTTCACACCGCCGGACTGCCCGGGCTCGTTGAGCTCACCGGCAATGTCGACCGGCGAACACAACAGCCAGTCGCTAAGCGCGAACCGCAAGCCCGCTACTGACTCGCAATCAGCTGCCAGCCAAGCCACATCAACAGGCCCGCGAGCGACGCGAACAGCGTGCCGGCAACCACTTTCGCACGCCGCATCGCCCGGACCTTCTGCGGCTCGAAGCGTGCCGGGCGTTCATGATCGCCTGTTGAATGCGGGTCCGGCAGCGTCGCGTCCCTGTGCCGATGGACCCACGGGAGCGCATAGCCGCGGGTCAGTAGCAGCACTACCGGCCGCGTGTAATGATGCGTGGGAAGCCCCGGCAGCCGCGTCAACACGTCTTCGAAGAATCTTCGCGAGGTGCCAAGCATCTGGTCACGCTCCGGTCCCTGAGCGCACAGCCCGGCAAGTGCAAGCACCTCGCTCTTTCTCATGTCCTGCGCGGACCAGGTCTCGTTCGGATATTCGAGAATCTCCGGCCGATCCAGATATGGGTACTCATGCTCGCACATCCAGCGGGCGTAGTGCAGCAGCGAGCGCCTCGCGTAATCGTACGTCTGGTCCAGTTCACCGCGTGCCGCCTTCTGCCACAAATAGAGACCCACGGCCTCCAGAAACACGGTGTAGTACCAGCGGCGCTCGGCATCGAGCAGGTTCAGTGACTCGATGTTGTCGCCAGGGTTGATGCAGCGGCGCATCAACTCCTCCACCTTGTCGAGGTATCGGCGATGCCCGGACAGCTGGAACGCCGTCAACAGCGCCTTGATCGAGTTTCCACCCCCGCGTCCCGGCCCATGGTACAGCGGACTGCCCGAAGCAGACGCCAGGCCTGTGGCGCCTCCTGCCAGCCAGCGAAACGGCGTGCGGTGGCCGTCGTCCATGGCGACGACCCAGTCGGCGAGCGACACCGCCACATCCCGCGCAGCCGTCCATCCGGTCAAATAGTAATGGAGCGCAAGTCCCGCATTGTAATTGTGCTCGGCGGACGGCCCTCCCCCGGCCACGCCCTGCGCCCGCGGATACGATCGATGGGTGGCACGGCCGGCCTCGACGTAATGGTACGAGTGCCAGAACAGACCACCGCTGTAGGCGGCTTTGTCTTCGGTCGTGTGATACACGTCGATGTCCGCGACGTGCCTCGCCAGATCCTCCATCAGTTGCCACCACCGGCGATCGCCGGTGCGCATGAACTGCAGTGCGAATCCGGCGACGGCGTCGTACTGGTTGTTGTAGTGCGATGCAAAAAGCGCCGGCCCTGTCTGGAAGGCTGCCTCGTGGTCGGCGTAAAGATCGCCGAAGTTGCGCCAGCCGTATTCGTCGATCGCTTCACGCTTGGAGGAGAACGACCGAGGGCCCTCGATCGCTTCGGCGAGCAAGGCGTCGTGCCGCGGATCGCCGTCGACCACGAAGAATGGCAGGACCCCCGATTCGGCGTAGTGTCGGGGATCGGTCCGCCCCAGCGCAGGACGACGCAGCCATTGAAGCGGCACCTCGCTGACCGTGTCGTCTCCCAGCGAGACTGCAAGCCGGCGGGTTTTCCGCTCACCTCCTTGCAGCTCGTACAAGTCGACGGTGTCGGCGGGAAACGGTGACACGGTCACAGTACCGTCGTTGGTAACCGTCAGGGCCGAGGGGAACTGCTGCCAGAAACCGTCGAGAAAGACACTCAGACTGTCGCCACCGGACGAGACGCGCACAATCGGCTCGACGCGGAGGCCTTCGCGCTCCTCGAGATCCGATCGCATTCTGTATCCGCGGAAACGGAGTGGGACCCGCCCGTCCCGGTTCTGGTGGACAGGGCTGTCCCATTGCGGTCCCCCGCTTGATTCCTGGTGTATCTGGATCGTCGAGTAGGAACCTCGCAACGATTCGCCGGCCTGTTCTGACACCTGAACGGCTCGCGCGCTTCCTGGGTGACACGGCAGCGTCACGGTCAGTCCCTTGAAGAGGACGGACGACGGATCACCGAGCTCCCAGTAGTTTCCGGGGTGTTGCGCGCGCGCGGGGTTGTGGACGGTGATCTCTATGCGCACGACCGGAGTGGACGCGAAAAAATGCAGGCGCGCGGCGACGAGCAGCCTGCGTCCGCTGAGATCAACTTCACCGGTCACGGCGACGACGGATCGACGGTGACCCGCGATCTCGACCACCGGCTCAGTGAATCGCACCGCCTGCGCTCGACCGACAGCGTCGTGAATCCGCACGATCGCGGTCTCGTGGGTATCGTCGCCCGTGCGGACGGAGAAGAGCCCGTGCCGCCCTGGAACGGCGCATTGACGGGTGCCCGCCGCCGCCGTCACGGTGCCATCGGCCGCAATCCGTGCTCGCGATTCGCCGGCTGTGAGCTGGCCGCCGTCGTGAATGGACAGGATCCAGGTCGCCGGTTCAGCGCCGAGTGTCGCCGCGAAGTCGATCAGGACCCACTGCGCGGAGCCATCGCTCCATCGGCCCAGAATCTCCCACTGCAGCGGCTGGTCGTCGCCCGCGGCATCTGTGAGGCGGCAGGAGGCGCTGGAACTGAACGCGCCACTGGGAAAAGGGACACCGCATGTAACCGGCTCGGCTGTGCGTTGAACGGATGTTCCCGCGTCTGGCGCGGGAATGACATGGATCGGAATTCGAAAACGTATCGCCACGCTCAAGGGATATTGCGAACGATGAAAGGACCCGTCGCGTTCGCTATCGGCAGCGGGAGCCGTTTCCACATTTCAATCGCCATGTTGAAACGGGCATTCGTGGACCCCTGATCCGGTATCGCGCTGGCGCTGAGTAACAGGTACTCCCAGACCTGCGGCTCCGGAATGCCCCCCCATTGCGTCTTGAACAGCATGGTGCCGCTGTCGGGCAATGAACGGCCGAAATCAAAAACCTGTGCTCCCTGATTGATCGCCTGCTCGATCATCGACCAGTACAGAAGCATGTTCGGACACATCTGGCGGTACGCCTTCAACGACGACGCCCATGGAACCAGGATGGTTCGATTCAGGCCCAGCGTGAAACCGCCGGCAACAGGCCGCCCGCTGTGTGACACGACGCAGATCCGGGCTCGCTCTGGAAACTGCATCAACACGGATGAAAACAGACGTTTCGAATAGACAGGCGTGCCGAGATCGCGCATGTTTTCCGAGAAGACCTTGTAGAAGTCTTCCACGACTTCGCTGCCACCCCACGCGACGGTGAGGCCGCTCTTCTGTGCCTTTCGCACCTGGTTCCGCACCTTTCGATCGAGCCGCTCCCACAGAGTCTCCGACCGTTCAGGCAGCGGCATGCGCACGCTCACCCTGTGCTGCTTCGCCGGCAGCTCGGTCAGACGGACCTGGTGACGGAGCTCGACGTGAGAGGCATGAAACCGCCGGGCGATGTCGCCTGCCCGCGCCACGAGCGGCGCCGCGGCGTCTGGACTGTCGATGAGCAGGCCCCCGTAGCTCAACATCGGCAACGACACGACGGAACGGCCGAAGAGGCGGGACTTGAAGAGCACCAGGGGAAGGACTCCCACCATCGTACCGTTCCGGCGCGCGACCAGGTACTCGGAATCGTGGCCGAACGCCTCCCGGAAGACAGCCCGCCAGCCCCAGAGATGATCGACGGTCCCGAGGGGATGACGCGCGACGTAGGCGTCCCACGCGTCGGGCTGGCACTCTGACGAGACCAGGATGTCGAGTCGCGGCACCGAGTCAATATCCGACGGCGCGGCCATCGTCCGAATCATCGGGTCACCAGCAGTAGGGCAGGCTCAACCCGTCGTGTGACACGTGGCGGCGAACATCGTCAACGAGTGCTTCGACCGTGTCAAACTTGAAATCGCCCAGGAGCCGGCGAAGGCGTGATTCGGTGCAATCGAGATTACGGTAGTGCCGGAAGGAGCTGAGCTTTCCGGCGGGCAGTTGAGGCTGCTCCGGATCGATTTCCCACGGATGCAGATAGAAGACCGCCGGGCGGCCTTCCAGGCGGTTGACGCGCGCAATGCCCCAACGCGTCCACCAGTACGGCAGAATCCGGAAATAGCCGCCGCCGGCAATCGGGAGGTTCAGCGGACCGAGAGTCGTCGTCGAGCCGGGAACCTCGAAGAGCGTGCCAGCCTTCCGTTCGACGACATACGGCTCCCGCTGCGAGACAGGAATGCCGTATCGATCGTGGCGGATTGGAAAGATGCTCGAATCGTATCGATACCCTTCCTCCAGAAGAATATCGAGCGCCCACAATGATCGCGGGGTGATCGAATAGCTCGGGGCGCGATATCCGAGCACGCGGCGTCCGCTGGTTTCCTCGAGCAGTCCCTTGGCCCGTCGCACATCGTCTCGAAATGCTGCCGGCGTCTGATCGTAGATTAGACGATGCGCGTAGCCGTGCGACGCGATCTCGTGTCCCCTGCCCGCAATGGTCCGCACGAGATCGGGAAACCGTTCCGCCACCCATCCGAGCACGAAGAAAGTGGCGCGCACCTCGTGCTCGCTGAAGATATCGAGCAGCCGTTCGGTATTGCGGCACACCCGGCTCTCCATCGTGTCCCAGGCGCTGCGGGGGAGGATGCCGTCGAAAACACTGACGTGAAAATAGTCCTCCACGTCGATCGTCATCGCGTTCACGACCGGCCCGCCGGCGACATTGTCAGGAGCCATTACTGCGCGCCCTGGCGCATCAACACCGTCTTGACCGTTTTGGCGATCACAAAAAGATCGAGCGACAGGGACATGTTCTTGATGTAGAAGAGGTCGTATTGCAGCTTCTCCAGGGCGTCTTCGACGCTCGCGCCGTAGGTGTATCGAACCTGTGCCCAGCCGGTCAGGCCTGGCCGGACGGTGTGGCGCTGGCCGTAGAAGGGGATGTCCTTGGTCAACGATGAGACGAACTCAGGACGCTCGGGACGAGGGCCAACGAGGCTCATGTCCCCCCGGAGCACGTTCCAGAGCTGCGGAAGCTCGTCCAGCCTGGTCAGGCGCAGGAACCTGCCGACACTCGTCACGCGATTGTCCTTTTTTGTCGCCCAGACGGCGCCGGTGCCCTTTTCCGCATCCTGACGCATCGATCGGAACTTGTGGACGACGAACACGCGTCCGCGCTGTCCGACGCGCGGCTGGTGGTACAGCACGGGCCCGTTTGAGGTGGCCTTCACCGCGACGGCCACGAGCAGCATGACCGGTAGCGCCAGGATCAGTCCGATCGTCGCGCACACGACATCCGTGAGACGCTTCAAACCGTTCTGAAGCCGGCTCTTTCTGAACCCTTCGGAAAAAATCAGCCAGCTTGGACGCAGGTTGTCGATCGCAATTTTTCCGGTGTACTGCTCATAGACTGAAGCGAGGTGATCGAATGTCACCCCCTCGAGCTTCATTTCGAGCAGCTTGTCCATCGGCAATCGACCGCGCGCATCGGACAAACTGACCACAACTCGATCGACGCGGCGGGCGCGCACGATCGCAGGGATGTCCTCAATCGCGCCGATGACGCCCGGATTCAACACCGGCGCGCCGACGCGCGCGGGATCGGGATCGATGAAGCCGACGATCTCGACACCGAGCTCGGCCCTCTGATACAGCTCGCGGGCGAGGTTTACGGCTGCCTCGCTGGTGCCCACCAGAAGCAGGCGCTCACGCGGCCCCACCCTCCGGCTCGTCCACTCGAAGACGATTCGCCAGCCCAGCAACACTGAAATAATCAGGAACGCGGCCAGAACGAACACGCCACGCCCGACAATCAGATCGGGGAACCAGTAGTAGAGAGCCGCCAGCACCAGGGAAGTCGCGCCAAGCGATTGCACGGCGCGGACGAACAGCTCACGCCTGTCGGTCAGGACTCGAAAGTCGTACAGATCCGCGAAGTACAAACACAACTGCGTCACGCCCGCAATCAGCAGCGCCTTGGGCAGGATGGCATCCGCCCATGCGACACTGCCTCCGCCGAGTCTCACGTACGCCGCCAGGTAGACCGATCCCAGGATCACCCCTGCCTCGCAGAGGAGCAAGGTGGCGGACCGCCATGTGACGCCGCGAAAAAGAACTGCTGCCATGATCCATTCTGCAGACGGAAGGAGGCGCTAGGCCTGCTCTGCCGCGCGATAGTTACCGTAATAGCTGTACGCCGACTGTGCGGTGTCTCCTTCCACACGGTTCAGCACGACGCCGAGAATTCGTTCGCGTCCCACAGCCTCCACGGCCGTCTTGATCGCCGGAAGGGGGGTCTTGCCCGACTGCACGACAAGCACCACCGCGTGAACGAGAGATGACAGAAGGTGCGCGTCCGTGAGCAACGCAACCGGCGGGGTATCGATGATGACCCACTCGAAGCGGTCCCCGGCCTCTTCGAGAACGCGCCGCATCCGGTCACCCGACAGCACGCTCATCGGATCAGGCTCAGGGCGCCCCGCCGTGAGGATCGACAGATTCTCAGTAAAATTCAGCAACGGAATCTTGCGGTCCCCACTGTCGCGGAGCCCGTCGTTCAGTCCGCTGACATTCGGCACTTGAAAGATCTGGTGGACCCAGGGGCGGCGCAGATCGGCATCGATCAGCAGGACCTTTCGCTTGTACGATTCGCTCAAGGTGAGCGCGAGATTGGTTGCCGTCAGGGTCTTCCCCTCGCCGGGGAATGCGCTCGTCACCATCACGACACGCGCACCCCTTTCGGCCTGCGCCATCAGCAGACGCGCCGCAAGGCGGCGATACTCCTCGACGGGAATCGACTCCCCGCCGTTCAGCATCAGCTTTTCAGCCGATGGCAGGCGTGTGAGATCCCCAACAGCCTCGATAATCGAGGCGCTCCGTTCCACCGGAAGAGCCGGCTCCTCTGGTGACAACGGCTGCTCAATCACCGGACCGAGAGCCACACTGGCGGACAAGGACTCGGTCGCTTCCGCGGGAAAGTCTGTATCCAGCGGGGTGAGGGAGTCGGGAGCCGCCGGGGCCGGGGTCTCGGGTCTCGAACTTCTCGCACGCGCTAGGGCTTCATCGATTCTGGACATGTCACTCAGATCCTTCTAAAAGAGCGAGAACCGGCGTCGGACGTTAAAATGCTCGAACAGGCTTTTCCCCGGCTGACCTTTCGCCGGCGGGGTCGAACGGGCGGTCTCGGTATGTGCGGCGGCCGGGACGGCCTCGGGGGTGACCGCCGCTGCGACGGCGGGGGCCGGCAATGGCTCCGGCTTCGGCTTCTTCTCCCCCAGATCGAAGTCCCGGCAGACGTCGTCGACAATGTCCCGGCTCACCGGGCGCCGATCGGCGGCAAAGCCTGAAATCAACGCGTTGTCGCAGATGACGCTGATGAGACGAGGAATCCCGCCGGAACCCTCGAAGACAGCCTCCACAGCTTGCCGTGTGAAAACCAGAACGCTATTGCCGCCCGCCACGCGAATGCGCCCCGCAATGTATTCGGCTGTCTCCCGTGCGTCGAGCGCCTCGAGGTAACACCGCAACGCGACGCGCTGCTTCAACTGGCGCAGCGATGGTTGATTGAGGCGATCGGCCAGCTCGGGTTGACCTGCGAGCACTATCGGCAGCAGTTTGTCGGTGGGCGTCTCGATATTGGCGAGGAGCCGCACTTCCTCGAGAAGCTCGTCGGGAAGCGCCTGCACTTCGTCCAGAATCAGTCCGCTGAGAATCCCGGCGGCCCGTCGCTCTCCGAGCTTGGACTCCAGCTCACGAAGCAGCTGCACCTTGGACTGCGCTACGGCAGGGTCCAGCTCAAACGCGCCTGCGAGAAACTCGTAGAACTCGTTACGGGTCAAGGTCGGATTATTCAGATACGCGATCTTCGCGCCCTGCCTCTCGAACCCTTGAATCGTCGCCTGGACGAGCGTCGTCTTCCCCGTCCCGGCTTCGCCGACGAGCAACGTCAAGCCGCGACGGCTCATGAGGCCGTACTGCAGATTACTGAGCGCTTCGCGATGCTTGCCGGTGAGCAGCAGGAATCGCGGATTCGTCGTCAAATCAAACGGCCGCTCACGAAGTCCGTAAAATGCTTCGTACATTAGCGGATCCAATCAGCGATGGTGTTGAACTTCCACGCGATCATCGCCACGCACAGTGCAACACCCAGCGCGCCCGAGGACGCGAACATCAATCTGAGGCGCTTCTGACGGCGACGCTCGGCCGCGGTGGTCATCGTCGGAACACGCGCGAGGACCGGCAGCGAGAGAGCCACGATCACGTCGTCGTCGGACCGAAGGCTCTTGTCGCGGTATTCCAACAAGGCCGCGAGCGCCACTCCACAGCCCAGGCCGAGAAGCGAACCAATCAGGATCAACAGGGGACGATTCGGCGTCGACGGCCGCTGGGGTATCCGTGCCGAGTCGAGCACTTTGAACTGCTCGCCGATCTGCTGCCGTTCCAGATTGGCGGCGACCTTGGCCTCCTGGCTCTTTGAAAGCAGGCTCTGATAGGTGCCCTGCAGAGTGGTGTAGTCGCGCATCAGTTCCGTGAGCCTGGATTCGGTCGAGGGGGCCGATTCGACGCGCTGCCGATACATGCCCATGGTTGCCAGGAGACGCTTTTCGTCTTCCTGCTTCGACCCTATCCGCCGATCGAGCGCGTCGGATTCGGCCTGAAGTTCGGACACACGGGTCGCCCCTGCGCTCGAGACGGTTGCAGACACCGGCTGCTGCATGGCCTCGGCGGTCGCCTTCTGTTCGAGATCGCGAATGATCCGCTGCTGAATACCGATGTCGGGGTGGTTGGGCTTCAACCGCATCTGCATGTTCCGGAGCCTGGTTCGTTCGTTCTCGAGCTGTTTTGCGGCTGCCATCGGAGCTTCCGCAGTCGTCTGCGCCGGAGGCGCCGCGGCCGCATCCGCAATCATTCGTTGGAGCATCAGCTGGCGATCGCGGTCGCGATTAATCGATTCCTGCACCGCCTGCACCTGAGACTGAACATTGCCGAGCGCCTGCTGGTTGTTCTGAAGCTCTCCAGGCATCCGTCCCGGGTTGAGCTTTCGGAACTCCTCGAGCTTCGTTTCGTACTCTTTCAGTTGACGCCGCGTCTCCGCGAGCTGGTTCTGAAGGAATTGATCGGTCTGGTCGGCGAACACCGACCGATCCTGAAGATTGGCATTGATGAAGAGGCTGGCGAGCCGTTCGGCGACCAGCATCGCGGTCTTCGGATTTCCAGCCTCGAACCCAACCCGGAACGCACTGGAATTGATTCGTCCGTTCGGAACGCCTCCGATAAGGACATGCTTGCTCCTCATCCTCTCGATCACGTCTTCCATCAACATCCGCTTGCGCTCTTCCGGGTACAGGTTGAATTCCTGCACGATGTGCTCGAGCTGCGTGCGGCTCAAGATCTGCTGCAGGATCGCCTGCAGGCGGGAATCGAGCGGGACGGTGACGGCCGACCGGACGTAGTCCTGCGGCACCTGTTGGGGCACGATCTGCAGCAGCGCCTCCGACCGGTAGCGGTCGGGCTGAATGGCCGCAATAATTACCGACGCCACCGCGATCAGGACGAACGGGCCGACAATAAACCAGCGTCGGCGCCATGCCGCCTCGACGACGTCTTCAGGTTTGTACATTTTTCCGGGAATCACGTTGGTCCTCTTCTGGTCAGCGAATCACTGGGATGGATGTGGACAGGCCGACCCTCACGCCTTGCCGGTCGAGCGCTCCGGGCAGTCGAGGATCCAGGGCGGCCTGGCGATCGAATTCGTACTTGTAGTAGACGTAGCGCCCGAAGAGCGCCAGCCTCCTGGACAGGGCGTACTCCAGAACCGCATGCGTGGATATGGAACTGTACTGCGCGCCGGTGTTGAGTCCGACATCGCCGGTGACGTAATCAGCACCGGACCCGAACGACAGCCTTCGAGAGAGCAACCCGCTGAGTCCCGCGGTCAGAGCGTTGGAGAAAAAAGGCTGCGCAAAGCCCTCGTGCATGTCGATGCCGCGCCGGTAGGCCAGTTGGGCCTTCCACGTGCGCCCCATCTCGTGAGTTAGATCCGCGGTCCCGGTCAGGTAGTATGAA
>JBBQEJ010000057.1:0-28046 GCA_038320555.1 Vicinamibacterales bacterium
CTACGAAGCCGAGCAGTACTTCGACTAGGAATGCCGATGTGTGTGAGAGAGGAGCGAGGAACAGGATTTTGGAGCGCCGGCACTACTCGGTCCGGACCGAGTTGACGATGCTGGAGATGGGAGAGAGCTTCAAGGCGGACGCCACAATTCCCTATCACTTCCTCGCCGTAACGACCCCGCGGACGGCGGCGGACGGCTTGTAGCTGACGTCACGGAAACCCGCGTCGGTGAGGTATCGCTCCATCTCCGCGACCGAGTAGCAGCGCCCTTCCGACGAGTGCATCAGAAGTACCGAGTACTCCGCCACGTGCAGCGGCCCGTTCTTGGCGGCGTTGAGGTAGGCGTCGTGAATCATCACAAGGCCGCCAGGTTGCAGCGCCCCGAACGATTTCTTGAGCAACTCCCGTACGACCGGCTCGTCCCAGTCGTGGACCACGTTGGAATAGAGATGCGCGTCGGCCATTGCAGGAAGCGGACCAGCGAGCATGTCGGCGGCATGCACGACTACCTTTTCGGCGTACCCGCGCTTCGCGATCGCGCCGGCCGCAATCCGGTCCACCGGCGGCTTCTCCAGCACGGTCGCCGCCAGATTCGGCCAGTGCGCGACGAGCGCGCAGGCGTAGATTCCTGACCCGCCGGCGATGTCGAGGAGATGAACGTGGCCGGCAAGATCGACCGCCTTCGCCACAGCCTGTGCCAGGTATACGCCGCGACAATCCATGGCGGCGGTGAACGAAGTGGCGAACTCCTCCGTCTCCATCGCCTTGTGCCAGTCTTTCTCGTCCTTCTGGCTGCCCCAGTTCGCCGGCTTTCCGGTGCGCAGCACTTTCAGCAGATCGAGGCTGACGGGACGCTCTCTCAGCGACGCATAGTACGGGCCGAGGAACCACGGCGAGTCGCTGACCAGATGCTCGCACGCGAGCGGCGTGAGGTGATACACGCCGTCCCGCTCTTCGAGATGCCCCATTGCGGCCAGCAAGGTGAGCATCACGTCGGCCGGACGATCGACGATCTCGAAAGCCTGGCAGATTTCGGCTCTGGTCGCCGGATGCGCGTCCAGCCAGGAGAACAGATCGAGGTGCACCAGCGCGGTCAGGAGCATGTCGGTCGCGTAAAGGCCGTCGCGCATGCGGTAGAGGTCCACCGGATCAGTTGCGGGCACGGACGTCAGGTCATGGAGGTGCATGTCAGTTACCAGTCGCCAGTTGCCAGTTGCCAGTTGCCAGTCGCCAGTTGCTAGTTGCCGTTGCCAGTCGCTAGTCGCTAGTGGCCAGCCGCCAATCGCCAGTCTTGTCTCCCGCGCAGCCAACGAGTTAGTAACGGTGCGGTCTGACTGGAAACTGGTAACTGGCAACTGTCAACTGGACACTCCCGATTCACCTCGGCGGCATCGCCTTGAACGTGGCCTCGATGTTCTCCAGCACAGCCAGCGTCGAACGCACGCCCGCTTCGAGATACCGCTCACCGGCTTGGGCGGTCGACTTCCGCGCGTCCCCCCACGTGCCGGATTTCGTTGCCCAATACACCGAACCCGGCGCGGTGAAGAAGAACGCGGTGTGTACCGGCCCTGTAGGGATCGTGTATTTCGGAAATGGCGGGAACTCGGCATTCGCACGCTCGAGGTCCACGAGCTTCGGGTTGATCGCCATCACAGCCGACGTCTCGGCCAGGTTGGCATGCAGTCCGTTCTTCAGTCCGGAGAATTCGTCGACTTCTTCAGCAGTCAGCGCGTCCCAGTAGTTCACCGGAAACGCCTTCACCTCCTTCGACATCTTGTCCGCGGCATTCGCGCAGCCGTAGGCGATGGCGTACGTGTTGTCGTAGTGCCCGTTGAGAAACACGATCCGCTTGAAGCCAGAGGTGGCAAACGCGACACACAGATCCTCGATGAGGGCCATGAACGTCGGGATTCGTATGTGCACGAGACCGGTAAAGCCGACGTGCGGATACGAGAGCGCGTAGTTGATCGCCGGCGCCACCACCGCGCCGATCGTCGGCGCGATCCGCCGGGCGATCTCCGTCGGGATGAGCACGTCTGTCAGCAGGGGCGCGTGCGGTCCGTGCTGTTCCGTTGCGCCGGTCGGAACGATCACCGTATGATGCGTCTGCAGAAACGCCTCGACTTCTGGGTTCGTCATCTCACCGAGAAACACGGTCGATGGCTTCATCAGTCCTCCAATTGACTTCTGTAGATTCCGGACAAGGATACCCGTCCCATGAGCGATAAGAAAACACGCGAAGAAGCTATTCCGGTTCCTGGCCTCTCGCGGCGTGAGTTCGTCACGACGATCGCGGGCGCCGGAGCCGCGTTCATGATTGTGCCGCGCCGTGTGCTCGGTCGAGGATTCCAGGCGCCAAGCGACACGGTCAACGTCGCCGTCGTCGGCATCAACGGCATGGGCGCGGCCAACGCACAGGGGCTGATGAGCCAGAACATCGTCGCGATCTGCGATTGCGATCTGGGCCTGCTCGACGGCAAGCTCGCGCAGTGGACGCGCGCGCAGCGTCCGCCAGCCCGTCCGCAGGCTCCGGCGGCGCCCGAGACGTTCCGAACCTGGCCGCGATCGAAGGCGCAAGTCGCCGCCGACGCGCGCTGGCCGGCCGATGATCCGTACGACAGGCTGCAGAAGTTCGTCAAGGATCAAATTCCCAGGTTGAAAAAATACCAGGACTACCGGGAGATGCTCGGCAAGCAGAAGGACATCGATGCCGTCATCGTCGCCACACCGGATCACATGCACGCGATCATCGCGTCGGCCGCCATGGACGCCGGGAAGCACGTGTACGTGCAGAAGCCGCTCTGCTGGTCCGTGCACGAAGCGCGTCACCTGGCAAAAAAGGCGTCCACCACAAAAGTCGTGACGCAGATGGGAAACCAGCGGCACTCGCTCGACGATCAGCGCCAGGGGGTCGAATACATTCTCGACGGGGCGATCGGCGAGGTCCGCGAAGTGCACGTGTGGACCAACCGTCCGTGGGGCTACTGGCCGCAGGGTATTCCACGTCCTGCCACGGACAACATCAATACCGCGCAGCTCGGGTGGGACAACCGCGGCGTCGCCCAACGGCTCGCGGCCGCGATGAAAGGGGACTTTCCAGTCCCGAGCGGATTGAACTGGGATCTCTTCCTTGGCGTCGCGCCGAAGGTGGACTACCACCCCATCTATCATCCGTTCAACTGGCGCGGCTGGATCGACTGGGGCCAGGGAGCGCTCGGCGATATGGGCGCGCACCTGATCGACTTTCCGATGTGGGCGCTCAATCTGGGCTTGCCGGTCGTCATCGAAACCGAGTCGACGCCGTTCAACGGCGCCACGTATCCTGACGCGACGACGACGCACTACGAGTTTGCCAAGCGTGGCAATCTGCCACCGGTAACGCTGACATGGTACGACGGCGGCCTCATGCCGTCGGATCCGCCGGAACTCGAGGGAGGAAAGCTGAATCCTGGTGGCGGCATCCTCTACGTCGGCAAGAAGGGGAAACTGCTGCAGGAGAGCTCGGCGCCCCCTCGCCTGCTGCCGGTGTCGCGCCACAATTCCTACGGCGCCCCGAAGGAGCGGCTCACTCGCGTGACGCATGAAGAGCACGAGATGAACTGGATCAACACGATCAAGGGCAAGGACCAGATCTCCTGCCCGTTCGACTACGCCGCGAAACTCACCGAGACGATGCTGCTCGGGATCGTGTCGCTGCGCGCCAACTCGAAGCTGTACTACGACGCGGCAAATATGCGCGTCACGAACAACTCGGCTGCGGACCAGTTCCTCACCCGCGAGTACCGGCAAGGCTGGGCCTTGTAGTGACAAGAGGCGCCGGAGCGCAAGTGAGGAATCGGAGATTTTCACCACAGCGGCAACAGTGCCAGCAGAGAACTATTATTCTTTCTCCGTTTACTCTGCTAGGTCTGTGGTGAATTTCCCCCGCTTCGTCCGTCGCCTCCGTGAACTCTTCAGTCTTCAGACGAGATCGACATCGGCCATGAGCGGCAGGTGATCGGACGCGGCGGGAGCGGCCGGATGCGTCACGATTTCGCACGAGTGGAGGCGGCTGGAGAAACCGGCAGGCGTGAAGAAGTAATCCAGCCTCACGTGTGGCGCCCATGTCGGAAATGTATATCCGGCGTCAGGTCCGTGAAGCGCTCGGTACACGTCGACGTAGCCGGCATCCAGCACCAGTTGAATCGTGCGCCACCGGATCCTGCCGCCGCTCAGCCACACGAGCGCGCGCAGGCGATGGGGCAGCTTGCGGAGGTCGAGCAGGTCTCCCGGCGCAAGCGTGTTGAAGTCGCCGGCGAGCAGATGAAACCCGTGCTGGTGGCGCGCGATGCTCGCGAGGAGCGCCCGAAGCTCGATGACGCGGTGACGCTCGGTCCACGCTGAATACAAGGCACTCAGGTGAACGCCGAAAATCCGCAGCTCCCCGGGGCCCGGATCGATTTCGAGGAACGCGTGCCGTGAAAACCTCGGATGGTGCCACTCGAAGTGGCGCACTTTCTGCCGGCTCATGAACGCCAGCGACTCACCCCTGGCCGACGCCGACTGCGCCATCCCCGTTCGCGCCGCCAGCGTCTCGATCACGGCGGGAATCGTGGCTTCCTGAAACACGACCACGTCAGGTTCCACGGCGGCAATCACGGCCGTGAGCTGATCTTCCTTTCCGGCGCCGCCGCGGCAGATGTTGTAGCTGAGCACGCGCAGTGGCACGTCACGCGTCCTCGGGTCTGTCGATGAGGACCAGGTAGGGCTGCCCGCCGATTTCCCCGCGCAGATACATGACGACGTCGCGCGACCCTTGAATGTTGACCGGACGCTTCACCATCGCCATCAGTTGCTCCCTGAGCGGCACGAGATCGGGCGCGATGTCGAGATCCTCGTCGCTGAGCGGACGGGAATGAATGCCAGGCACCCAGAATCCGGTGGGCTTGTAGAACTTGATCACGTCGTCGCCGACGAGCGTGAGATCGAGATCGCTGGTGCCACGGCCGTCCGCGTCAAACGGCGAACCGTCCTTCCATCGCTCACCCGTAACCGCGCTGCCGCGCAGCACGACACCGGTGCGGGGCGGTATCGCCTGACGGACAACCTCCACGAACTCGTTGAACTTGCCCTCGCTGCCCCCAAATGCAAGCCGAATGACATTTGCGCGTTTCTGGTCGCTTGTGAGCTCTTCAGTAGCAGGACTACGGTCTTCCTCTGACATGCGCCGACCTCCGCTGCGTTCATTGCAAGGGCCTTTCCGTCTTGCCTCTCTGAGCGTGTGCGGCCTTGCTCGTCCTTCCGCCTAGAGCGGAAGCCACACAAAAAGAAGAAGGAATGCCGCGTGGCTGAAGATTATTTGAAGAACATTCTTCTGGCTTCTGAAGAACATTCTTGTGGCTTCCGCCTTCAGGCGGAAGATCGTCGAACCGAAGCTCAGCGGCTTGCAATCCGATTCGCGCGCCGGTATGGTTTTGGACATCTGAACTGATTCTGAACCCGTGGAGGACGCTCGATGGCACAGGCCGTGTGGCCCTTGACCCAACAGAAATTCGGGGAAACAGCTCGTCGCGACCCGTGGTGGCTTCAACCCCTGCTGGTCTTTCTTGCACTGTCCACATTCATCGTCTACGCCACGTGGGCGGCGTTTCAGGGCAATCATTTCGAATACGGCCCGTACCTGTCGCCGTTCTATTCGCCGCTGCTGTTTGGCGACACCCATCATGCGTGGTTCGGCCCGAAGCCCGCCTGGTGGCCCGGCGCGCTGCCGTTTTCCGCGGCGCTGCTGATCCTCTGGGCGCCTGGCGGTTTTCGATTCACCTGCTACTACTATCGGGGCGCGTACTACAAATCGTTCTGGGCCGATCCGCCCGGGTGTATGGTCGGTGAGCCGCGCAAAAAGTATCTCGGCGAGCGCTCGTTTCCGCTCGTGCTTCAGAATGTGCACCGATATTTCCTATATCTCGGCCTGGTCTTCATCGTCATTCTGATCGGTGACTCGGTCAAGTCGTTCTGGTTCACCGACACGTCCGGTGCGGGGCATTTCGGGATCGGCATCGGAAGCCTGGTCCTGACAATCAATGCGCTGCTGCTTGCCGGCTACACGTTGAGCTGCCATTCCCTCCGTCATCTGGTCGGTGGCGGCCGGGACGAAATCTCGACCTCCAGCATGCGCTGGTCCTGTTACTCGTGCGTCTCGGGCCTGAACCGGCGGCACCAGATCTTCGCGTGGCTGAGCCTCTGCTCAGTTGGATTCGCCGACCTCTACGTGCGGCTCTGTTCCATGGGAATATGGACTGACTACCGCATTCTGTAATACCGCTGGAACCCCTGCAGAACCTTGGAGAATCCGGTAGAACCTTGCAGAACCCACTCGAACCTCGCAGAACCCTGTAGAACCGTTTACGAATGGACTTTGAAACCCACACCTACGACGTTCTCGTGATAGGCGCCGGCGGCGCAGGCCTGCGCGCCGCGATTGAGGCGTCGGCGGCCGGAGTCCGCGTCGGCCTCATCTGCAAGTCGCTGCTCGGCAAAGCGCACACCGTCATGGCGGAGGGAGGCGTCGCGGCGGCGCTCGCCAACGTGGACGATCGCGATAGCTGGAAGGTGCATTTCGCCGACACGATGCGCGGCGGCCAGTACGTGAACAACTGGCGCATGGCAGAACTTCATGCGAAGGAGTCGCCGGATCGCGTCCGCGAGCTCGAGGCCTGGGGCGCGGTATTTGACCGCACGGCCGACGGCAGGATTCTGCAGCGCAACTTCGGCGGACACCGCTATCCGCGCCTCGCACACGTCGGCGATCGCACCGGGCTCGAGCTCATTCGCACGCTGCAGGATCACGGCGTCCACCGCGGCATCGACGTCCACATGGAGTTCACGGTCGTCCGCCTGCTGACCACCGGCGGCCGCGCCACGGGCGTTGTCGGATACGAACGCGAGCGCGGACGGTTCAAGGTGTTCAGCGCGTCGGCCGTCGTGCTGGCCACGGGAGGCGCCGGGCGCGCTTACAAGATCACCAGCAACAGCTGGGAAGGCACCGGCGACGGCCATTCTCTCGCGTATCACGCAAGCGCCGAGTTGATGGACATGGAGTTCATCCAGTTCCATCCGACCGGCATGATCTGGCCGCCGAGCGTACAGGGCATCCTCGTCACGGAAGGGGTACGTGGTGAAGGGGGCATCCTTCTCAACAGCGAAGGACGCCGCTTCATGTTCGACTCGATCCCCGACAATTACCGGGCTCAGACCGCCGACAACGAGGAGGAGGGGTGGCGCTACGTGCAGGGAGACAAGAACGCCCGCCGCCCTCCCGAACTGCTCACGCGGGATCACGTGGCGCGCTGCATCATGAACGAAGTGAAGGCCGGCCGCGGCAGTCCACGCGGCGGTGTCTTCCTCGACATCGCATGGATCAAGAAACGTCTCCCGAATGCCGAGGAGCACATCCGCCGCAAGCTGCCGAGCATGTACCATCAGTTCAAGGAGCTGGCCGACATCGACATCACCAAAGAGCCGATGGAGATCGGCCCGACGACGCACTACATTATGGGAGGCGTGCGCGTGGACGGCGATACGCAGATGTCGAGCGTGCCCGGGTTGTTCGCCGCGGGTGAATGCGCGGCGGGGATTAACGGCGCCAACCGCCTCGGCGGGAATTCGCTGTCCGACCTTCTCGTATTCGGTAAGCGGGCCGGCGAGTACGCGGCGCAATTCGCGCGGCAGAACAAACCCGCGGCGATCGACCAGATCGACGTCAAGGCGGCGGTCGACGATGCGGTGAAGCCGTTCGATAATGCCCAGTCCGGGGGTGAGAATCCCTATGCGGTGCAGACGGCGCTGCAGGACAAGATGCAGAGCCTCGTGGGCATCGTCCGCACGGAGTCCGAGATGCAGCGGGCGCTCGCGGAACTCACAAGCTTGAAGGCGCGTGCCGCAAAGGCGGCGGTGACGGGGCACCGCGAGTACAACCCCGGCTGGCACACGGCGCTCGATCTGCGGCACCTCCTGACTGTCTCGGAGGCCATCACGCGATCGGCTATCGAACGGAAAGAAAGCCGCGGGGGTCATTTCCGCGAGGACTTTCCGGACAGGGTCGCCGAGTTCGGAACGTTCAACATCGTGACGAACAAAGCGCCCGGCGGGTCCATGGAAGTGCGCCGCCTGCCGAATCCGGCGATGCCGCCCGAGCTGAAGCAGATCGTCGAGGATCAGCAGAAATGAGCGACGCGATGTCAAGGAAGACCAACGCGACGCCGACCAAGACCGGCGCGGCGTCATCTAGGACGAGCGCCACCTTCAGGATCTGGCGGAGCGCCGACGATGGCGGCGGGTTCCGTGAGTATCCTGTGAGCCTGGTCCCAGGCATGGTCGTGCTCGATGCGGTTCACCAGATCCAGGCCACGCAGGCGCCGGATCTTGCGGTCCGCTGGAACTGCAAGGCGGGCAAATGCGGATCGTGCTCCGCGGAGATCAATGGCAGCCCCAAGCTGATGTGCATGACTCGTCTCAGCACGCTGCCGATGGACGAACCGGTCACCGTCGAGCCGATGCGGGCATTCCCGCTCATCAAGGATCTGGTGACCGACGTCTCGTCGAACTTCCGGGTGAAGAAAACGATCGCGCCGTTCAGGCCGCGACCCGCGGATGCTCCGGACGGCACGTGGCGCATGCGCCAGGCCGATGTCGATCGGGTCCAGGAATTCCGCAAGTGCATCGAGTGCTTTCTCTGCCAGGACGTGTGCCACGTCCTGCGCGAACACAAGATGCACGACCAGTTCATCGGCCCCCGCTTCCTGACCTATGCCGCGGCGCTCGAGATGCACCCGCTCGATTCGGTGGACCGCGTGGCCGCGCTGAAAGACCAGCACGGCATCGGCTACTGCAATATCACGCGATGCTGCACGAAGGTGTGTCCCGAGCACATCACGATCACCGAGAACGCCATCATCCCACTCAAGGAGCGTGTCGTCGATCAGTTCTACGATCCCGTCAAGAAGCTGCTGCGAGTGTTTCGGACGTGAGGTGATCCATGGAGCGGTTCAACCTGAAGCCCATGTCGAAGGACGCGGTGCCGTCCGCGATCGCCAAGGCGGAGCGATACCGTTTGCTCAACGAGCCTGGCGAGGCGGAGAGTATCTGCCTGGACGTGCTGCAGATCGATCCGCAGAACGAGGAGGCGCTCGTGATGCTCCTCCTCGCCCTGACGGATCAGTTTCCGCACGATTCGTCGGCCCGGACCGTGTCGCGGGCCAACGAGCTCGCGGCCAGGCTCGGCACCGACTACGATCGTGCTTACTATTCGGGCATCATCCGCGAACGCCGCGCCAAGGCCGTCCTCGAGCGCGATCGCTTCGGCGCCGCGGCGGTCGCGATCGAGTGGCTGCGGGAGGCCATGACGTTCTACGACCTCGCCGAATCCATCCGGCCCGCGCATAACGACGATTCGCTTCTCCGCTGGAATGCCTGCGCCCGGCTGCTGATGGAGCTGCCCGCCCCGGCCCCCGATCTGCATGAACCGGAGCCGCTGCAATTGGAGTAGACCGCATCAGTCGTCATGCCGGACTCAAACAGGAGGAACGGGAGGAACGGGAGCTTTTCAAGCCTTGTGATTGGAATACGTATAAGATTTGTTAAAAGCTTAAAGGCCTCTCGTTCCTCTCGTAACTCCTGTTTCAACGTTACAAGAGTAGTAAACCTGTCAGACACGTGCCCACAAACCAGCGAAAACTCGAAGTATGGAAATTCGGCGGCGCATCCCTGGCCGATGCAGCCGCCATTCGGCGGGCGGCGGCGCTCATCGCGGCGCATCCCGGTCCCCTTGTTGTCGTCGCGTCGGCGCTCGGAGGCATGACCGATCTCCTTCTCGGAGGCGCGCACCGGGCTGCGGCGCAGGCCGGAGAGGACAGGGCGGCGCCCGCGTCGGCGTTCCTGCGGCGTCACCGCCAGGCGGCAAAAGATCTGGTGGCGGCGGGCCCCGCACGGCGCGCGCTGCTCGCGACCATCGATGCCGCCGCGCGGGAATATCGCGACCTCTGCGGTGCGGTTGCCGTCCTCGGCCATCTCGAACCTCGGACTCTGGACCTCCTTGTCGCGCGCGGCGAACGGATGTCCGCGGCCATTCTCGCCGCGGCCGTCTCCAGAGCCGGACGTCGATCGATGTACGTCGATGCCACGCAGTTCGTCGTCACCGACGGCCACCATGGCAGCGCCGCTCCAGACTTGCCCGCGACGGCCCGCCATGCAAGGCGCATTCTGCGTCCGGTCATGGAGCGGTCAACGATCGCGGTGGTTCCAGGCTTCATCGGACGTGCGCCAGACGGGAGCGTGACGACATTGGGACGCGGCGGATCGGATCTCACCGCCACGCTCCTGGGGCGATCGCTCGGCGCGCGACGCGTCGTGTTGTGGAAGGACGTGCCGGGGATCCTGACGGCTGATCCCCGCCTCGTTCCAGACGCGCGCCTGCTTCCGCGGCTGCACCATCGCGAGGCGGCCGAAGTCGCGCACTACGGCGCCAAGGTCCTGCACCCGCGCGCTCTGATTCCAATCGCGGGGACCCGTACGGTCCTGCACGTCCGGTCGTTCCTCGATCCGTCGTCGCCGGGGACGGAAGTGTCGGCACGACGGGCGCTCGAAGGGTACCCGGTCAAGGCGCTGGCGATCGTGCAGGGTCAGGCAATCATCACAGTCGCAGGCAAGGGCATGGTCGGCGTGCACGGGATCGCCGCGCGGACGTTTGCGGCCGTCGACGCCGAGCGCCTGTCCGTCTCGACGATCTTCCAGGCCTCGTCTGAAAGCTCCATCGGCTTCACTGTGCCCGAGGCGGAGGCGCCGCGCGGTGTCCGCGCCGTCCGCGATGCGTTTCGTGAGGAACTGGCGAGCGGTGTCATCGACAATGTCAGTGCCCGGCCCGGCATTGCGGTCGTGGCCGTCGTCGGCGACGGCATGGCGGGAGCGCCAGGAATCGCGGCACGCGTGTTTTCAGCGCTCGCCTCGAGGAGGATCAACGTCGTCGCGATCGCCCAGGGCTCGTCCGAGCGCAATATCTCGTTTGCCGTGAATGCCGCCGAAGCGGCGGACGCCGCGCGGTCGATCCATGCGGCGTTCCAGCTTTCGAAGATTGGCGGCGGCCGGCCGCTTTCGGCGCCGCGCACGGACGTCGTGCTGCTGGGCTTCGGCCGGGTGGGACGCGCGCTCGCGGATCATATCGCCGCAGGCAGCGACGCCGGCGTCAGGGTTGTCGGACTGATGGATCGGTCAGGATATCTGTTCGAACCGCAGGGGTTTTCGCGACGCCGGTTGCTTGCGCTGACTCGCGAAAAGGACGAGGGCGCCCGCATCGTGTCGCTCGGAGGACACCGCGCGACCGCGGCGGATGCGCTGACGACCATCGCCAGCCACGCGGTATCGAGGCCGGTGGTGGTGGACGTGACGAGCGAGGACACGGCGGATTTGCTGGGCACGGCGCTCACTCACGGCTTCGACGTCGTCCTGGCGAACAAAAGGCCGCTGACGCAGTCGTGGACAAGTTACGAGCGCCTGTTGGCCGCGTGCACTCCCGGCGGTCCGCGCCTGAAATACGAGGCCACCGTCGGCGCGGGCCTGCCGATCATCGACACGTACCAGAAGCTCGTCGAGACGGGCGACCGCGTCCTGAAGATCGAGGGCTGCGTGAGCGGAACGCTGATGTACATCGCGTCCGCCGTGTCGGCAGGACGGCCGTTCTCGGAGGCCGTGCGCGAAGCCGTCGAACGTGGATTCGCGGAACGCGATCCGCGCGACGATCTCTCTGGCCTTGATGCCGCGCGGAAAGCCTTGATCCTCGCGCGGCTGCTTGGTTATCGCGGACCGTCACCGAAGCCTGACGACTTGGTCCCTCGCGCCTTGAAGCGACTGCCGCTGGCGCAGTTCATGAAAACACTGCCTCGCCTTGACGCCGAATGGGCGGCGCGCGCGCGACGCGAGGCAGGCCGCGGCCGCGTGATGCGATACGTCGTGGCCGCGACAGCCCGGTCGGTGTCGGCCCGGCTGATCGCGGTGGACGCGTTGAGTCCCATCGGGGCGCTCTCGGGAACGCGGAACCTGGTTGCCTTCACCACGCGCCGCTATCGGACCGAGCCGCTGGTAATCAGCGGTCCCGGCGCCGGCGCGGAGGTCACCGCCGCGGGCATCCTGAACGACATCTATTCGCTGTCGCCTGCGTGAGTGCCCGCTCCACAATCCGCACGCTTGAACAGGAGGAAGGGGAGGAGCTGGAGCTGGATACTTTTCAGTATTAGGCCGCCAGTATTGGCAGCGTGTGAATTCAGAATACAGGGATGTCTCCCTTTCCTCCCGTAACTCCTGTTAAAGCTTAGTGTCTGTTGCGGTCAATTCCACCACCGGGGGCCCTGGAAAGGCGATAAAGGCATCCGGATGCCAGCCGCGCGCGAAGGCCTCGGCACGCTCGTGCTCGACGAGCGCCCAGACGCTGCCACCGAACCCGGCACCGAAGCTGCACGACGCAAACGCTCCCAGCTGGCGCGCAGTTCTTGCCAATGCACTCGTCTCCGGAATCTGATTCCCCAGCAGCGTCTCGGCGTCTGCCTGCGAGCGTTCGGCAAGCCGGCCGATCCGCCTTTCATCAGCGTCGCGGAAGGCATCAACGGCCTCGGGGATACGGGCATCCTCATGGATGAAATGATCCAGACGCTTCTCCAGCGCGTCGCGCGACCAGTCCGGGATCGCTGAGGCCCGCACCAGGGCCCGCAAGCGATCGACCGCGGCCGGTGACGTGGCGGCCGCATCCTCCCTGTTAGTGTCGGAATTCAAGAGAGCCGCGCCCAGCGATGGCGCCGCGGCGCGCGAACCGGTGTTGCAGAGATCGAGAAGCACCTGGGTTCCCCCTGCGAGCCGGTTGTACGCTTCACGGGCGGCGCCGGTTTTTTGCGCCCGGACGCCGCATGGACTCAGCACGAAGCGCCATCGCTCAGGGACTGGAACCCCTGCGATCGCGCGCATCGGCACGAAGGCGAAAGCGGCCAGGCGGCCCGGCATGCCGGTCAGGATCGCTGCATGGTCCTCGCTTCCGCCGTGTGTGCCGACGCCGGAATCACCGGACAGGGTACCGAACGACCGCCCGTTCTCGATGCATGCAAAATACCCTGCCACCTCGAGTGGACCTGCAATGTTCTCCTGCCATTCAGCGCGGCGATCGAGCTCGCCCACGCGCGCCAGCGCCCCGGCGATCGCGATCACGAGCGCACTGGAACTGCTCATCCCGGAGGCCCTTGGCAGATCGCTCGCGATCACGATGTCCGCGCCGAGCGGCGCGCCCGGAAAGTTTCTGGCAAACCGGCTTGCCACCACGTCGACATAGTGGCGCCACCCCCGGTAGGGCGCCGAGATAGCAGGCAATCGCGCCCGTGTGACGTCCTGGCCGCGCCGCGTGTCGACGACGTGAAGCACCCCGTCGGCGCGAGGCCGCGCGACGACGGCAAATCCGCGAGGGACCGCGCAGACGAGCGTGCGGCCACCCGCGTAGTCGGTATGCTTCCCAAGAACCTCGAGGCGGCCAGGAACCCACCACGCGTGAAGTCCGCCGCGCGGCTGAAGCGCAAAGGGTGAAAGGACGAGATCAAAAAGCGCGGCCTTCGACTCGAGCTCGCGTGGATCGAGACCGCGTTCCACGAGAGAGGCCGCAAGCGTGGCGCCGGTCATGGCCTCGGCGATATTCCCGCAAGGCGCCGCGCGACATCGGCTGCGTCCGCGCGCGTGGACAGATCCAGGACGGGGCCGCGCGCGGGAATGGCCTTGAACGAGACCCCCCGTCGAAGCGCGACGCCAACCGCCTCGGAAATTTCGAATTCTCCCCGTGCCGAGCGAGGCACCACGCGGCAGGCCTGGAAGATCCGCTCATCGAACCGCCAGCAATTCATGCTTATGTAGCTTCCGCCTTCCGAGGTCCTTCGGCCCTTTGAGGTGCTTCCGCGTAAAGGCGGAAGCCACTGGTTTCCTTCGGGCTTCTCGACTATCCCCTCGAGATAACCCCGCCCATCCACATCCAGGAGGGCGAACGATCGAATGCGCTCCGGCGGAATGTTGCCGGATCGAATGAGGTCCTCTGGATCGAACACGGCCAGGCCGGGTTCGGCGAGCGCCGCAAGCGTCGTAAGCGCGTCCACGGGATACAGATTGTCGGCATTCATGGTGAGGAACGGTTCGCGCTGTACCCATCGTTCAGCCGCGAGGACGGCATCGGCTGTTCCCAGTGCGCGATCCTGCACAACGAAGCCGACGTGGACGCGCGCCGGAGGGGCAGCGGACTGGTAGTGCCGTCGGAGGACATCGTGTTCGGGTGCAACGACGAGCGCCACGTCGCGAATGCCAGCATCCGCAAGCGAGCTCAGGATGTAGTCGAGGAACGGGCGTCCGTTGAGTGGAATCATGGCCTTGAGCCCGGCATCGGCGACGCGCTGCTGTTCCGGGGTGAGGTGCGCGGACGGATTCGGCGCGCGCATGCGAGTGCCGAGTCCACGGGCCAGCACGATCGCCCGAGTCGTGCTCATGCGATACGGAGCCAGGAAGCAGTGGAGACGGAGGCAGCGGGGAAATTCACCACAGAGGCAGCAGAGTTAGCGTAACTTTTTTTGTTTTTCGTTTGCTGAAGGCGTATCTTACCTCGATCGGCGGGGCCCCCTGCACCCCCGCCTGGCTCACTGCGCTCCGCGAGCCCTCCGCGGCTCGCTCCGCTGCGTTCGCACGCGATTGCGCGCAGAGTTTTTTGTTTTTCCGCGTACTCTGCTCACTCTGTGGTAAATAAACCTCCGCTGCCTCTCTCACCTCCGCTATCTCGGGAGTGCAAACGATGCTGACCTGGCTGGAGGCCTTTCTGCGCGACATCCGGTTTGGCGCGCGAAGTCTGTCGAAGAATCCCGGATTCACGGGTCTCGCGGTCCTGTCTTTGGCGACCGGCATCATGGCCACGACGGCGATCTACAGCGTGCTCCACGCCGTGGTGCTTGATCCGTTCCCTTACAAGAACGTCGACCGGTTGATGAGCGTTAGAGTATCGAACGCCGCAGCCAGAGGCGGACGGACAGGCTATTCAGTCGATCAGTTCCTCGAGATTGCGGATCGGAACACCATCTTTGACGGCGTGATCGCGTCCACCGTCAGCGACGTCCTGTGGAGCGGCGACGGCGACCCGCGGCGACTCCGTGGCAATCACGGCACCTTCAACACCTTCGACGTGATGGGCGTACCGCCGCTGCTCGGACGGACCCCGACCGCGGACGACGCGCGTCCCGGTGCGGAGCCGATCGTGGTGCTCGGCTTCCGGTTCTGGCAGCGTCAATTCGGAGGCGACTCCACAATCATCGGACGCCAGCTTCGCCTGAACGACACTGTCCGGACGGTGATCGGAGTCGTGCCCAAGCGCTTCATGTGGCGCGGCGCAGACGTCTATCTGCCGACGACGTTCGAGCGGGGCCGCATGGTTGAGGGAGTGCGCTCGGTTCATTTGCTCGGGCGCTTGAAACCTGGTGTGAGCGACGCCCAGGCCGAAGCGAACCTGCGCCCCATCATCGAAGATTTGAAAAAGCGAGAACCCGGGCAGTTCCCCGACACCTGGCGCGTCGGTCTGGTCCCCTTTACGCAGACGTTTCGGAGCGGCATCACCAGGGACATCTGGGTCTTGTTCGGTGCGGTTGCGCTCCTGCTGATAATTGCGTGTGCGAACGTCTCCAACCTGCTGCTATCGAAGGCGGCGGCGCGGCAGCGCGAGATGACCGTCCGTGTGGCGCTCGGCGCGAGCAGGGGCCGTCTCATACGCCAGTTGCTGACCGAAAGCCTGCTGCTCGCACTCATCGCCGGCGCGATCGGTTCCGCACTGGCGTACGCCGGCCTGCCCGCGATTCTCGCGCTCGTACCGCCCGACACGATTCCCGATGAAGCGGAAATCGCGCTCAATCGCTCGGTGCTCGTGTTCACGCTTGTCGTGTCGGCGGTAACGAGCGTCCTTTGTGGGCTCGCGCCGGCCCTGCACAGCTCCAAACGCGATCTCGCTGCGTCGATGCGGGAAGTCAGCCGGAGCGTCTCGGGAAGCTCAGGTCAGGCGCTCCTCCGCAAATCGCTCGTCGTCGCGGAAGTGGCCCTCTCGCTGATGCTGCTCGCGGGATCCAGCCTCCTCATCCGCACCTTCGTCGCCATGCAGCAAGTCGATCTGGGCTTTCAGCCGGACCGGTTTCTCACGCTGCGCGTGCCGCTTCCCGCGTCACATTATCCCGACGCCGCACGGCGGATCGCTTTCTTTGAGGACCTGCTCACGCGGATCAGCGCCGTGCCGGGTGTAACCGGCGTCGGCCTCAACACAGGTCTCCATCCGCTCGGCAACATGTGGATCCCAGCCGACGTCGTGGGCGCGACGCCTAAATCTGAACCAGTCGAAGTGCACCACGTCAATGCCGGCTACACGGCCGCAATGGGCATCACTCTGGCAACCGGCCGGCTCCTCGAGGACGGCGACATCTCCGCGCACCGGCCCGTGGCGCTGGTGAACGATCGCTTCGTGCGCGACCGGTTCGATGGCCGGCCGCCGCTCGGCCAAATCGTCAAGCTCCCGCGTCTGAAGGAACGGCCGTTCGACGTGTCGACCGATACGTTCGAAGTCGTCGGCGTCGTGCGCGATTCTCCCAACCGGGGACTGGCCAACCCGGTCATGCCGGAGATTTACCTACCGTTCTCACTCTCTGGAATCTCCGATGTCCTCGTCGTGCGCACGTCGCTGGATCCGTCCAGCCTCGCGGGCGCGGTTTCCACCCAGGTGTACGTTATCGATGCCAGTCAGCCGGTGGCTGACGTCAAAACGCTGGATCTGCTGCTAAAAGAGGACGAGTACTCGACCCCACGTTTCAACCTGATCCTGCTGTCCGTCTTTGCCGCAATCGGGCTGGTTTTGGCGATCGTCGGCGTATACGGCGTCATGTCGGCCGCCGTTGCGCAACAGCGGCACGAGATCGGCGTCCGCATGGCGCTCGGGGCGGGATCCGGCACGATTGCACGCATGATCGTTGTGCGGGGCTCTCGACTGCTGCTCCTCGGCATGGCAATCGGTCTCGCCGGCAGCATCGTGACCGCGCGCCTGCTCGCACGCCAGGTGTGGAATGTCTCCGCCTTCGATCCGATCGCCTTCGCCATCGTCTCGTGCGTGCTGCTCGCGGCGGGCCTCCAGGCCTGCCTCTGGCCCGCACTACGCGCCTCGCGCACCGACCCGGTCATCGCGCTGCGACAAGATTGAAGCCACCGATAAACACAGAAGAACACGGACGAACAGGGACGAACACGGACGACTACAGATCGGCTCTGTGTTCAACGGTCAAGATTCATCCGTGTTTTTCCATGTTCTTCTGTGGCGCCAAAGGTGAAGACTGTCTTCGACGCGTACGTCGCCCCTGGTTGAAGAATCGTCGAAGGAAAATCCGGGTGGTTGGGAGAGTCTGGATAGTGCTGTGTCTCGAGGCAGAAGCCGGCGCGATGTTTGTAGACCTGTCCGCCCTTTCCAGTGATGGTGCGGTCGAGGAAGTTGCCCGAATAAAACTGAATGCCTGGTTCGGTCGTGGCAATGTCCAGCGTGCGCCCGGATTTCGGGTCGGCGACGAAGGCCGCGCGCTGCAAGCCCGGGCCCGTGCGGTTGAGTACCCAGTTGTGGTCGTAGCCCTTCCCGTTCCTCAGCTGCACATGGTCCGCGTCGATCCGTGCGCCGATAGCGGTCGGTTTCTGAAAATCGAACGGCGTCCCCTCGACCGGCGCGAGCTCCCCGGTCGGGATCAAGGTCGCGTCAACTGGCGTGTAGCGGCTCGCATTCAGCATCAGCTCGTGGCTGAGGATATCGCCTGAGTCTGCCGCGAGGTTGAAGTAGCTGTGCTGCGTGAGATTCACAGGCGTGGCTTTGTCGGTCGTCGCCCGATAATCGATCGCGAGCTCGTTTCTGTCGGTCAGCATATAGCGGACGCTCACCTGAAGGTTGCCTGGATAGCCTTCTTCCCCGTCGGGGCTCGCCCGGTTGAACGTCACGCTCACACCGTCGGGGCCCGCAGCCTGCAGCGCGTTCCACATCACTTTGTCGAAGCCTTTCACGCCGCCGTGAAGGTGATTCGGGCCGTTATTCGTGGCCAGCCTGAACGTTGTCCCGGCGAGCGTGAACTGTCCCTTTGCAATGCGGTTCCCGTAGCGGCCGATGAGCGCGCCAAAGTACGGCGGATCCTTCAGATAGCCGTCGATCGTGTCGAAGCCAAGGACGATGTCGCCGAGGTGTCCCGACCGATCCGGCACCTTCAGGCCCGTGATGATGGCGCCGTACGTCATCGCCCGCAGCTCGAGGCCGTTCGCGTTGGTCAATATGTAAATCTCGACCGGTGTTCCGTTGGTCGTCTTGCCAAACGCCTCCCGCGTCACGCCGCGCTTCGCCGCCGCTGCTCCACCTGACTGATTTTCCTGTGCGCCCATTATCACCTGCAGGATGATTGCGGCCGACATCATCATCACCGTCGCATAGCGCGCCGCGATCATTCGTAAGCCTCCGTGATCTCTACAAACCTGTGCTCTGAGCCTGGTACCCTGAGCCCGGTATCTTACTTCAAGAGTGTAACGACTTCTCGACAGCGTCACGTACGGATCGCGCCGAGAGCGCAGAGCCGCGGAGAAGACGGCCACGGACGGACACGGATTGACACGGACGTACCCAGACAACCGCCTCTCGCGACCTGCCGCGGCATGCCGCGGTGGATGAGCAGAAACGCTGCAGATCAAAACGGCACTCGGCATCGATCCGCTTTGATCTGCAGCGTTCTTCTCATCCACAGGCCGGGCTACGCCCGGCCGCAGGTCGCGCTGATACACGACACGCATCGATCTAGTCCGTGTGCATCTGTGTTCTTCGGTGGCTAGGAGCATGAGGCCGCAGGCGGGGGGAAGTAGGAGGCGGCTCCCAGCCTTCCTCGGCGATCTCTGCGGCCTCTGCGTGAGATCGTCTGCTCCGTGTCCCTAGCTGACGCTCTCTGCACTGTAGCGCGCAATCAGGCCTGTTCGAACGGCCTGGCGGTAGACGCGCGTAAAGAACACGGACGCAATCAGCACATCAATCACCGCCAAAACCGCCCCGATGACGAGGGAGGACCGAGAGACTGCGCCACCCATGACGATGGCCCGCATGCCTTCGAACACATAGGCCGGCGGCAGCAATCGCGCGACAAGCCGCATCCATAGGGGCAGCGTGGCGATCGGATAGAACACGCCGGCAAACGGAGATAACAACGCCGGAATCGGCCACACAAACCACTCGGCCGACGGTCCCAGCCGCAACACGATCGCACAGCCGACAATGCCCAGTGCAATGCCGAACAGGAAAAGTACCAGGAGAAACGGCACGAGGGCACCGCCGTACGAGAGGAACGACAGGCCGAACACGGCGGTCGCGAGCACGAGCATGACGAACAGCCCGACTGCGCTCGTCGCGATGCTGGTCGTGACAAGGCCGGCAAGGTACTCGGCAATTGTCATCGGCGACGCGAAGATGTTCAGGAAATTGCGCGACCAGACGTCCTCGAAGAATGCCATCGTGACGCCGTGCATCACACGCGTGAAGAAATCCCAGAGCAGCACCGCGCCGAGGAGCACCGGTACGAAATCGAACCCCGGAGACGCGACCGTGTTCAGGTACTTGGTCATGAAGCCCCACAACACGATGTCGACGGCAACCCAGATGAAGAGCGGCAGCACGCGCGAGATGCTGACGCGCATCAGGTAGAACTGCCGCAGCACGATCGCCGCTATCGGGGTGATGCGCATGCGGGTTACGGTTCGAGCGCGAGGGGCTCGCGGGCCACCGCGATGAACAACGCTTCGAGCGTCTCTTTCCCGTGCTCCTGCGGGAGCGTCTTCGGGTTGCCCTCGAGCAGCACCCGGCCATGCGACAGGAAGAGCACGCGGTCACAGACGGCCTGGACCTCGTACATGTTGTGCGACGTCCAGAGGACGCCGCCATCGTCCTCGTCCGCAACCTCGCGAATCTTCGTCCGAACCTCTCCTGCGGTGGCCGGGTCAAGCGAAGCCGTCGGCTCGTCGAGCAGCAGAAGCCTCGGGGCATTGAGCATGGCCTTTGCGAGGCTCACGCGCGTCTGCTCGCCCGACGACAGCACGCCGCACTTCACGCGACGGAACCGCGCGAGATCGAACCGGTCGAGCAATGTGTCGATGCGCGGCCCCAGGGCACGGAGACCGTACAACATTCCGAACACGCGCAGGTTCTGCTCGACGGTCAGGTTGCCGGGAAGCGGCGCATAGACGGCGGCGAAGTTGGTCCGCGAGAGCGCCTCCCGGCGCTCGATCGCGAGGTCGCGACTGTCGATCTGGATCGTCCCCGCACTCGGCTCCAGCACGCCGAGAATCATGTTGATCGTGGTCGTCTTTCCGGCGCCGTTTGGCCCGAGCAGTCCGACGATTTCACCCGGTGCGATGACAAACGACAGGCCGTCGACAGCGGTCATCCCGCCGTAGCGTTTGCTGAGATTGGCGACGGAGAGGATGGGCATAAAAAAGGCCGCGCGGGTGAGCGCACGGCCTTCGGAATCCCTCCGCCTGAGGGCGGAAGCCTCAAATTCAGTACTCTGAGCCCTGTACCCTGAGCCCTACTGCTGATCCTTGTGCAGAACCTCCTGCACGGGGTCCTTCTTCTTGCCGCCAAGGCCCTGAATCTGCAGCACCGGGCCGGGGGGCTCCTCCTTGAGCACGTGCTGGCGGTAGAGCGCCGCCATCCGCTCGTTCTCTTCCGCCTTTTTCCTCGCGTCGGCCTTGGCGCGCATTTTTTCTTCGCGGGCCGTTTTGGCGATGCCCGCGTCGTCCAGATCGTGCTGGATGCCGAGCGCGACCGCTTGGGCATCGAGCACCAGGCTGTGATCCGTCGTCGGGAGGGCGACGTTCTTGCCGCCGGCGATGATCTCGTGACGGCCGTGCTCTTCGTACCACTTCGTGAGCGTCGCCGTCATGTGCATCTTCTCAATGATGTTCCGCCAGCCGATGCCGGTGTTGTAGGCGCAGAAGGAGATCTCCCCTTCCTGCGTGGCGTACGGGATGATGCACCGCTCCGTGCGGCGGAAGTCGTAGTTGAACAGATCCTGGAACCACATCCCCGCGATGAACAGGAAGTTCCAGCGGTCCGCCCTGCGAATCACGATGTCGGTCTGCGTCCGATCTGCCCCGACCTTGCCGTAGCTGCGGCCGGTCGCGCCGAACGTCTTGTCGAACTTCTTCATCAGGTCGGTGATCTTGAAGTGCGTCGGCGCCTTGAACGGGTCGTAGTTCTTCATCAGCGCGAGCGCCATGCCGACCGACGAGAGGAACCTGCCGCGGCCGGCATCGTTGACCCTCTTCAGATCGTCGGCCATCTGCCCGGCGTGCAGAAACGCGGTCACGGGGACCGCTTCCTTCGTTTCCTTGTCGATCATGACCGCCATTCCGATGCCGCAATTCGGATGACAGCCGCAGGTCAGGTTGCCCCACTCGGCGCTGGGGCCATGGACGAGATCCGCCCAGTCCGTGAAGGTGCCCATGAACGAGATCGGAAACCAGTCGCGCACGGGCTCGCCCAGGCCAATCTGGTTCTTCACATCGTGGGCCAGATGCGACAGCGTGTAGCGCTGCGCCGCGCGCCGCTCGTCGGTCACTTCCTCGTCACGCCCGGTAAAGGACACCGGCTGGAACGACAAGAAGTTGATCTTCCTCGGATTGTCGAGCGCGAACTGGATGATGCGGCCGACCTGTTCGTTGTTCACTCCGTTGACGATCGTCGTGACCGGGACGATGTCGACGCCGGCCGCGTGGAGATTTTCAATCGCGCGGAGCTTGACGTCGAACAGGTTGCCGACCAGCCGATGCGAGTTGGCCGCGTTGCCTATCCCGTCGAACTGCAGGTAGGCGTACCGAAGACCGGCTTCGAAGGCCGCTTTCGCGAACTCGGGGCTCTTGGCGAACTCGATACCGTTTGTCGCGGCCTGCACGCTGCTGTACCCGACCTTCTTCGAGTACCGCACGGCGTCCAGGAAATAGGGCGACATCGTTGGCTCGCCACCAGAGAACTGCACCGACATCTGGCGCTTCGGCTTGATCGAGATTGCGTTGTCGAGGAGCGTCTGAATGTCCTCCCAGGAAAGCTCGTGCACGAAGCCCACCTGGTTGGCGTCCATGAAGCACGGGTCGCACATCATGTTGCAGCGGTTGGTCAGATCGATCGTCAGGACCGAGCCGCGGCCGTACTTGATCGTGCTCGTACCATGATTGTGGAGCTTTTCGTCGTTGTGGGCGCGGATGTCGCTGCCGGGGAACGCGTCCTCGAGGTGCTTGAAGAACGCAGTGTCCATCGCCATCACGTCCTCGAAGTGGCCGTGCTGGGGACAGTCCTTGACCATCAGGATCTTTCCGTCGCGCTCGATAATGTTCGCCTTGATCTCGCCAACCTTCTCGTTGAGAAGAATCTTGTAGTCCCGCTTGCCGTCGAGGATTTCCTGGCGCGCCTCACGCACGCACGTCGGGCAGAGCGAGTCGGTCTCGCGCGGCCAGCCGAGCGGCGGCTTTACCTTTTGCCAGGACTTCAGAATCGGCTTGTCCGACCACTTCGGGGTAAACGGCTGAGCCGGCGCGATGCTGTTGAACGCATCGAACACGGTCCAGACCCCGCGGGCCGCGACGGTCAATCCCTTCTCGACGTACTTAATCGGCTTGTGCATATGCCTCCGCGATGTCCATACGCCGGGCACTCGGATACTGCCTTGCAACCCGGGCGGTTGGATCCACCATGAGGATATCGCCCCGCATTGAGACGGCGCAGTCAAAATCGGGCAAACGGGCAGGATCGAGGGGTGAAAGGGCGTAAGACAAAGGGAAAAGGCAGGAACGGACGAGGCTGCCGGGTTTCCAGCGCGCTACGCCGTAACACGCTGTGTTTTCACAGGCTTAGCGGATCTAAGGTGCCACACGACTCGGAAGGCCAGCAGCAGGCCGATTGCAGTCGCGTAATAGACGGGCGATCCGATGATCACCTTGACCTTCCACAAGTAATGGATGGCCGCGCAGAGCGCCGAGACATAAATGAGGCGGTGCAGCACCACCCATCGCCGCCCGAGCCGGCGGATCCAGCCTTTGGTGGAGGTGATCGCAAGCGGGATCATCAAAACGAACGCCGTGAAGCCCATTGTGATGAACGGGCGCTTGACGACGTCCTTGACGATGAATCCGAAAGCAAAAAACTGATCGACGCCGACATAGATCGCAAAATGCACCGAGGCGTAGAGGAAGGTGAAGAGTCCCAGCATGCGCCGGTACTGGATGACGCGGTTCCACCCCGTGATCCGCCGCACGGGAGTCACCAGAAGCGTAAAGACGAGAAAGCGCAGCGCCCAGATGCCGGTCGTGAGCTCGAGATCTTCGACGGGATTGATGCCGAGCCGTCCCGTCAGCGCACGCGTAACGAGCCACGCGATCGGCGTCAGACACGCAAGGAAGACGAGGACCTTCGCAGCCTTCCGCATGCGGGTCTAGTAGTACTTGCGAAGGTCCATGCCGGTGTAAAGCGATGCGACCTGGTCGCCGTACCCGTTGAACATCATAGTCGGGCGCGGCAGGATGGTGCCGATCCGCCGTTCGCGGGCCTGCGTCCAGCGTGGATGATCCACCTCCGGATTCACGTTCGAATAAAATCCGTACTCAGAGGGGTCTGACAGGTTCCACGCCGTGTTCGGCTGCTTCTCGACGAAGCGAATCCGCACAATTGACTTGATGCTCTTGAACCCGTATTTCCAGGGCACCACGAGACGAATCGGCGCGCCGTTCTGGTTCATCAGCGTCTTGCCGTACAACCCCACGGCGAGAATCGTCAGCGGGTGCATGGCTTCGTCCATCCGCAGGCCCTCGGTGTAAGGCCAATTGAGCGCTGATGTCTGCTGTCCCGGCATTTGCGTCGGACGCAGCAGCGTGGTGAATTCAACAAAACCCGCCTTCGAGTTTGGCTCGGCGCGCTTGATGATCTGATTGAGCGGCACTCCGATCCACGGGATCACCATCGACCAGGCCTCGACACAGCGCAGCCGGTAGATGCGTTCCTCCAGCTGGAACGGCTTGATCAAATCCTCGAGTTGATAGTCGGCCGGCTTGTTGCAATTCCCATCGATTTTCACGGTCCAGGGACTGATCTTGAGCGAGCCGGCATACCGTTTGGGATCGCCCTTACCGCTGCCGAACTCGTAAAAGTTGTTATACCCCGTGATTTCGTCGAAGGTATTCAACTTCTCGTCGGTGGCGATCGCCTTTTCTTTGTAACCCGTCAGCGGCGACTGCGCCGAGTCGAACGCGCCGCCTCCGCGCCGTTCTGCAGCGATTGGATCGCCCGAACACGCCAGCAGCGGAGCCGCCGCTGCCGCCGCGACGGCGCCGCCGGCAAGCCGTATGAACTGGCGGCGATGGAGGTACAGCGCTTCGTCAGTTATGTCGCTGGACGGGATCCCGGTCGTGTCCTTTATCAGCATTGGGCCCTTTGTCGTGCGGTCGGCCGCCCGCAGCCACGTGCTATTACGGTACCACGGCGGGCCGGCTCGTCTACCGTATACAACACCGCAAACCGTGATTCGCTTCCCTCGACATCGACCGCGCCCGTAATAGACAATGCGTCCATGACGAACGGCCCTCGCGACGACAGGTGGCCACGCCTGCTGTCGCTCTCGGTGCATGAGTTCCGGACGCCGATGACGGTCGTCGCCGGGTACATCAGGATGCTCCTCAAGGATCGAGCGGGTGCGCTCAACGAGCAGCAACGCCGGCTCCTCGAAGAGGCCGAGAAGTCCTGTGGGCGCCTGTCGGCACTCCTTGCGGAGATGAGCGACCTCTCGAACCTCGAGGACGGCAGCGCCCCGTTCAACCGAGGCCCCATCGAGCTGCGGACGATTCTTTCCGACGCCATCGCGACGTTGCCCGACGTCCCGGATCGCCCTATCGACGTGGATCTGTCCACGGCGGGCGGCTCCGCAACGGTTCACGCCGATCCTGTGCGCTTGAAGACGGCGTTCACGTCGCTGTTGATCGCGCTCCGCCGGGAGCTCGTCGACAGCACGAAGCTATTCGTCAGGGAGCGAAGCGGCGAATTCCAGGGAAAGCCCGCCTCATGGATTGCCTTCGCAGACGCCGACCACATTGCGGAACTCGAAACAGCCGCGCCGGAGAGATTGACGACATTCAATGAATGGCGCGGCGGGTCAGGTCTGGGCCTTCCCATCGCCCGCCGGATCATCGAGAGCCACGGCGGGGCTATCTGGTCTCCCTCAGAGGGCAAAATGGCGGGAGCAGTTGTGGTACTGCCGCATATGTAGAGCCCTGCCGGGTTCTACGTCGGCACCTCTAGTGAGATCAGCCTGCTGCTCTGGGACGGACTTTTTGCGTGGGTCGCTTCACGGGCGCGGAGAAGACGATCTCACGCGGAGGATGCAGAGACGCAGAAAACGCTGAGAAGGCTGCCGAGAACCGTCGGAGGGTCACAAGATCCCGACAACAAGCAGCGCCTGAACCTCCCGCGGTTGGTTTTCGGGATCTTGTGGCCCTCCTGCTCGCGCCAAGCGCGAGTCGCCGGAACGGTGCCAGCAGCCGCTTCCTTACTTGTCTTCTCCGCGGGCTTGGCGCTCTCTGCGCGAACCTCGTCGTGACACGTGGAGTACGACGACCTAATGCTGACCACTCTCGATTCCCACGAGACCTCGTCAACGATCTGACAGAGTCGTACTAGTGAGCATTCGACGCGCTGCCGCGGTTGCCGGGGGGATGCACGCGCTGCGCCTCCGCCGCGCGCCGGAGCGATTCGACATCGGCGCCATTGGTTGGACAGCAGGCGGCGCCGACCTGGATGGTGAGCGGCCGGGAGAACACGTAGTGATCGAGCCGGGACATCAACCGCTCGATGACCCCTATCGAATTCTGCAAATCCGCATCGAGCAGCACGACCGACAGACGTCCGGGAGCGGTCTGCGAGAGCAAGTCGGTTTCCCGCACGTCGCGGCTGATCAATAGGGCAATCTCCCGGACCGCGTTGTCCCGCTCGCCGTTGCCGCCGCCGGCAGCCCCGCGAATCGACGGCTCGACATGAACGAGGGTCAGAAAGTTCTGGGAGCGGACAGCCCGTTTCAGTTCGTTGCTGAGCACGAAGTCGAACGCTTCGGGGGTCAACACGCGGGAATTCTCATCGAGAAAAGGATCAAGAGTCACGACGCTTTGTCGAGCTCCGCTTCCTTAATCTTGTAGAGCAGGGCCTTGTAGCTGACCCCCAGGATTTCCGCGGCTTCACGGCGATTCCACCGTGTCTGCTGCAGGGTGCGGTAGATCAGATCCCGTTCGGCCTCACGCGCGGCGTTGCGGCCGATGTCTTTGAGCGATCCCGTTAGGACGATCGGGAGATCCGCAGGCGGAGCGGCGTCGACCGCAGGCGGCGCGGGCGCGGGCTGGGAGGATCCCGCATCGGGTGCGGGGCCCGGCCGCAGCGCGGGAATCATGCCCGGCGCGAGTGTGCGTCCGGCGACGGCTGCGGCGAGGTCGCGTCGAATCGACTCATCCGAGCCGAGGATCACAGCCCGTTTGAGCAGATTTTCGAGCTCGCGTACGTTTCCCGGCCACTCGTACTCCGTAAACAAACGCATCGTGTCGTCCGCCAGGGCGATCGGTGGCTTGTTGTAGTGCTCGGCGTACTGCGCCAGGAACCGTTCCGTCAACATCGGAATCTCGTCCCGGCGCTGCCGCAGCGGCGGCAGCGTGATGCAGACGACGTTCAATCTGAAAAAAAGATCTTCACGGAACTGGCCGTCGGCGACGGCTACCTCGAGATCGCGATTGGTAGCCGCCAGAATCCGCACATCGACATGCACGTCCTGCCGGCCGCCGAGCCTGGCGAACTCGCCGTCCTGAAGCACTTGCAGAAGCTTGGACTGCAGCGGGGGATGCATCTCGCTGATCTCGTCGAGAAACATCGTGCCTTCGTGCGCGAATTCGAACTTGCCCGGCTTGTGCTGGATCGCTCCTGTGAAGGCGCCGCGTTCGAAGCCGAACAACTCCGATTCGAGCAGCTCCGACGGGAGCGCCGCGCAGTTCACCTTCACGAACGTCCGCTGATTCCGCGGAGATGACGAGTGAATGGCACGCGCGACCAGCTCCTTGCCGGTACCGCTTTCACCGCGTATGAGGACCGTGACGTCAGTGTCGGCCACCCGTGCAATCAGATCGCGTACTTCTCGCATCTTCTCGCTGGAGCCGAGCAATTCGCCGGATGGACGAGGCCGTTGGGCCCGCCGACTGCTCGTCGGCGCCTCCACCTCGTGTCTTGGAACCTCGTGCTTACTCATGGCGGCGCTCCGGACGGCACCTGCGTGGTAAAGCGGTTCACGGCCGTGTGGTTGAGCAAGGCGGATGCCACGAAAGAAAATGTTTCGCGTTCTTTGGAAAAACTGACGTATGCAAAGATTTTGGCTGGGGTCGCCGGCCGAGGCGGTTCCTGCTGTATGCCACCCTCTTGCTCATCTTGGGTTGCAGAGAGCATAGACCCGAACAGCAAAAGGGATAAGGCTAAGTCCGGCTGATGCCACACTCCTTGATCTTGTTGAGCAGGGTCTTATAGCTCACGCCCAGGCTTTGCGCCGCCTTGCGGCGATTCCAGTGCACTTGTCCCAGCGTATGTTCGATCGCCGCGCGCTCGGCTTTCAGTGACGCCGCCTTCGCGACCGAAGCGAGGGATCCGCCGCTACCCTCTTCGACGGTCTCAGTGTCCTCCGGGCCGTCCTCGTCGAGATCGGGCGACGACGGGAAGCCGCCCGGGATCACACCGATACCGGCCGGTACACCCATGGCGGCGGCAGCTCCGATAGCCAGCGGGACCCCGACGGCCACCTGTGCGGCTGCGTGTCGTTGTCTGTTGCGCTGAATCTCGCGCACGACGAGCTGCTCGTCCTGCAGAATGACGACGCGTTTGATCATGTTCTCCAATTCGCGTATGTTGCCCGGCCAGTC
>JBBQEJ010000058.1:0-27445 GCA_038320555.1 Vicinamibacterales bacterium
GGGCGGGGCCGAAGATCGAAGCAGCTTACTCCCGTCTCACTCAACTCGGTCCGGACCGGGCCGAGTTGAGGTCGGGCGGAGCGGTCATGTCATTCGCGCGACAATCGTCGGATGCACGGGGGCACGTCGCTACCCAAGGAAGTTAATATCAACCATCCGTGGAACGTCTTCCTCGGAATTCACTTTGCGACGCTTCGTGGACGGCGGTGCCTTCGTGTGATCTGTCGATATGGAACTCTCAGTTTGGGACGTTGAACCGGCCGATGCGGTGCAACCTGCTGACGGGCGGTGAAGCGGCGTCGGCCGTCCACACCGATCAGGCTTCCGCGCGGCGATTCCGCCCTACCGCGAGTGCGGCGGAATCCGTCGCGCCTGTTTCTGCGCCGCGAGCGCCAGCTCCATCGCGAGAAATGTCCGCGCCTGAGAATCCGCCGTGTTCGTGCGGTTGAGGATATCGTCGACCAACCGCTCGGGGTAGGGAAGTGGCACTTCGCTGCAGTCCACGTACCTCGCACCCTTCTGATCGACGAGGAAGAGATGATTGCCGCCGGGGCGGCCGGCGATGTCCACGGTCTTTCGGAGTTCGATGTAGCCCTCAGTGCCCAGGATCGTGAGTCGGCCATCCCCATAGGTGGTGAGACCTGCCGGCGACAGCCAGTCCACGCGGATATAGCCTCCGCCGCCGTCGCCGTTCAGCATCACATCGCCAAAATCCTCGAGCCCGGGATACTGCGGATGATGAACGTTGCCGACCTGCGACGCGACGATGTCGGCCCGCGTGGACCCTGTGAGGAAGAGAAACGCATCGATATTGTGGGAGGCGAGATCGCACAGGACGCCGCCGTAGCGTTCACGATCGAAAAACCATGGGGCGCGGGTTTCGGGGTTCATCCGGTGCGGCGCCAACCCGACGGTCTGGATCACCTGGCCGATGGCTCCCGCCTTCACGAGCTCTCCCGCCTTGTTGATCGCCTTGCTCTCGAGTCGCTCGATCAGCACGGAGTAAATCCGGTTCGTCTCCGCCTGCACGCGGCGCACGTCCGCAAGCTGTTCGAGCGTCGTCGTGCCCGGCTTGTCGACCATGAAGTCTTTGCCATGACGCATGACCTCGACGCCGAGCGGGGCGCGCTCATTTGGCACTGCGGCGCTCACGACGAGCTGTATGGAAGGATCGTCGAGGATTTCGCGCTCGCTCCGCGCCAGCTTCGCGTCGGGGAAACGCTTGGCGAATGCGCCCGCGAGGTCCGTTTCCTTGGCGAAGAACGAAACGAGCTGTCCGCCCCCGCGAATCACCGTGTCGGCCTGTCCGGTGATATGGCTGTGATTCAGGCCGATGGCCGCAAAACGAATGCGCGCCGGTCGCGCGGCGGGTGATGTTGCCTGCCATCGCGGCAGGCGGCGGGTCGAACCCGACAGTGCCACCGTCGCCGCGCTACCCAGAGAGGACTTCAGGAACTCGCGCCTGTTCTTCGGCTTCATCTTCATGACGCTCCGGTCCTTCCTCACATGTACCCTGAGCCCTATACCCTTTAATCACCGCATCGTCACAACGGGCAAGTCGATGAAGCTGGCATGGTCAGGCGCGTGATAGATCCGCTGCACGGCCTTCCTGTAATCTCCCGGCTTCGCCCAGAAGATATTCGGCACGAACGTCTGTGGATTGCGATCGTACAGCGGGAACCAGCTCGATTGGACCTGCACCATGATCCTGTGGCCGGGCAGAAAGACATGATTTGCTGAGGGCAGCGCGAAGCGATAGAGCAGCGGCTCGCCGGCGGCGATTGGTTTGGGGGCTTCGAGACTGTCGCGGTAGCGGCCGCGGAAAATGTCGGCCGCCACCATCAGCTGATATCCACCCATACCCGGTTGCCCGGCTACCTCGTCGGGGTAGACGTCGATCAACTTCACCACCCAGTCAGCGTCCGTGCCGCTCGTCGACGCGACGAGATTCGCTATCGGTTCTCCACTGACTTTCACCGGCGCGTTCAATACGGCGGAGGCAAAGGCCAGCACGTCCGGACGTCCGGACGCCTCGCGCTGGTCGTCGACGAGCCACTGCGGCCAGGTCAGCCCGTTGTCATAGCCGACCGGCTGAATGGGGCGTGCGCGGAACGGCACCGGCTTGGCGGGGTCCGAGACGTACTCGTCGAACGCCGCATCGGCCGCCTTCGGTGCGGAGAAACCCAGCGTGAGATCGGCCGCGAGATAGAGCGGCGTCCGCTGAACATCGCAGCCGCTGGAGCAGCCGGCGGGCCACGCGGAGAGGTGCCTCCAGACGTTCGTGCCGGTCTCGAATGCGGCAACTGGCGGGACATCCCCCTTGGGTGCGCCGTCTTTCAGGTAACGCGCGAGAAACGGCCCGAGGATTTCCTGGCGGAAATAGAGCGCCGTGTCGCTGTGGAACTTCAACGCCCCGAGCGCGCTGCCGTCGAGAATTTCCTGCCCGTGATGCCACGGGCCGAGGACGAGGAACACCTTGTCGTTGCCGGTATCTTTCGGCTCGAGCGCCTTGTAGACGGCAATCGCGCCGTAGATGTCCTCCTGATCCCACAGGCTGTGCACGATCATCACGGGCACGTTCAGTGGCTGCGCCGCGAGCACCCTATCCATCGCCTGTTCGCGCCAGAACGCGTCGTAGCTCGGGTGCTCGAGGATTTTGCGCCAGAAGCCGGTCTGCTCCAGCCCGCGACGCCGTCCGAGCTCGCCGGCCGATCCCGATTGCATGAACATGTCGTAGTCGTCGAAATGGCTCGTCCACCACTTTGTCTCGGACGTGCGTGTTGCCTCCTGGTCGTGGATGTAGGCGAGGTTCTGCTGCCGGAAAGCGCCGTTGTGAAACCAGTCGTCGCCCCTCCACCCGTCGACCATGGGATTCATCGGGACCGCAACTTTCAGCGCCGGATGCGGATTGACGAGCGCCATCAGCGGAAGGAACCCGTCGTACGAGATGCCGAGGATTCCGACCTTGCCGTTGCTTTCCGGCACGTTCTTCACCAGCCAGTCAATCGTGTCGTAGGTGTCGGTCGCGTGATCGACAGGGGTCGGGTTCAGCGGTCCGTGCAGAGGGCGGTTCATCACGTAGTCCCCCTCGGACCCGTGTTTGCCCCGCACGTCCTGCACGACGCGGATGTACCCGCCGTTCACGATGAGGTCGGTGGCATTGTCGTAGCCGCTGAGGATCGGGCCAAGATGCGCGCTCTGCGCGTGGCCCGTCAACACGTTGGCATCATACGGCGTGCGCGTCAGGAGAATCGCCGCCCCCTTCGCGCCCCTGGGGACGAGGATGACCGTGTGCAGGTTGACGCCGTCGCGCATCGGGATCATCACATCGCGCCTGGCGTAGTCGAAGCTCTCGGTTACCGGGCGAAAGGAAGCCGGCGTTTCGCCGGGGAGGGACTGGCCCGCCGGCGGCGAGGGCGGGTTCTGGGCCTTTGGCGACTGCACGAACATCAGCGCAACGGCCACGGGCGCGAGAAAGGTCACCGCGCGGATGCGAACCGGCCATGTCATCGGTCACCTCGTGTCATTGCCCGCGTGAGCCTCGGGCATCTACGCCGGCTCGGCCTTGCGTCCGGCGCCGCGGAGCGTTTGCACCACGACGTAGAGAATCGGGATGAAGATCAGGTTGAGAAACGTCGACACGAGCATGCCGCCGGCGACCGCCGTGCCGACCGAATGGCGCGCCGCCTCGCCCGCGCCCGTCGCGAAGACGAGCGGGAGGACTCCCAGTATGAACGCCAGCGACGTCATCAGAATCGGCCGCAGGCGGATGCGCGCGGCTTCGACCGCCGCTTCGATCACCGTCATGCCCTTCGCGCGCAGCTGCTCGGCGAATTCGACGATCAGGATCGCGTTCTTGGCCGCCAGTCCGATCAGCATGACGAGGCCGACCTGGCAGTACACGTCATTGGACAGCCCGCGCATCCACTGCGCGCCGAGGGCGCCAAGAACGGCGAGGGGCACGCCGAGAAGCACGATGAAGGGCAGCACGAGGCTTTCGTACAGCGCTGCCAGCGTCAGGTACACGAGCACCAGCGCCAGGCCGAAGATATACAGCGACTGCTGGCCCGCCTTCGTTTCCTCGAGTGAAATCCCGGACCAGGCATGCCCCATCCCAGGCGGCAGGTTCTGATCCGCAACCCGCTCCATCTCTTTCAACGCCTCACCCGAGCTGACACCGGGCGCGGCCGATCCATTCAGCGAAGCGGCCCGGAACAGGTTGAAGTGGCTGATGACCTGAGGCGCCGTCGTTTCCTTCAGCTGCACAACCTGCTCGAGCGGAATCATCTCTCCGGTTCGCGATCGCGCGTACAGCTGCTTCAGCGCCTGCGGGTTCGATCGAAACCGCTGATCGGCCTGCACGTACACGCGATACGCGCGGTTGTTGAATTCGAAATCGTTGACGTATTGCGATCCGAGGAAGATCTGCATGGCGCTGGTGATCTCGCTGAGCGGCAGCCCGAGCGCAAGCGCCCGCTGGCGATCGATCGTGACCTGGATCTGCGGATCGTTGGCCGTGAACGCGCTGAACAACCCGCGTAGCTTCGGCGACTGGTTCCCCGCCGCGACGACCGCCTGCGTGCCCTTCGCCAGGGTCTCGATGTTCGTGCCGGTCTGGTCGAGAATCTGGAATTCAAAACCCCCGAACCGGCTCAATCCGGGAATCGCCGGAGGCGTGAAGCCGACGACGATCGCGCCCGGAATCGAAAAGAGCGGCCCGCCGACACGCCCGAGCACGGCCTGAAGCGCATGGTCCGCCCCCTTTCGCTGGTCGTACGGCTTCAGGCGGACGAACATGAGGCCGGTATTGGAGGCCGCGCCGCTGAAGCTGAAGCCCATGACGGAGAAGATCGCCATCACGTCACGATCGCTGCCGATGATCTTTTCTGCCTGCGTCGCGATCTTCGCCGTGTACTCGAGCGAGGCGCCGGCCGGCGCCTGCACCAGGGCTATGAAGTACCCCGGATCCTCCTCGGGCACAAACGATTGCGGGACTGTGCGGAGCACCCACCAGGTCAGCCCAAGCGTGCCGATGAAGACAACGACGATGGCCCAGCGCCAGGCGATGCCACGACGGAGCGCGCGCACGTACCCGTTGGTGCCAGCCGAGACCCCGCGCTCGAAGAAGGTAAAGAACCGCCCCTTGTGATGGCCCTTGCGTTCCAGCAGCAGCGCGGCCAGCGCCGGCGTCAGCGTCACGGCGTTGAACGCTGAAAGCGCCACCGCAAAGGCGATCGTCATGGAGAACTGCGCGTAGAGCCGTCCCGTTGTGCCGGGGAAGAATGCGACCGGGACGAACACGGCAATCAGGACGAGCGCGGTCGCGATCACCGCGCCGAGCACTTCCCCCATCGCGTCCGACGCGGCTTGGCGCGCCGTCACCTTGAATTCCTGGATATGCCGCTCGACGTTCTCTATCACCACGATCGCGTCGTCCACGACGATGCCGGTAGCGAGAATGAGACCGAAGAGCGTCAGCGTGTTGATGGAGAAGTCCATCAGCTTGATGAATCCGAACGCGCCGATCAGCGAGACCGGAATCGTGATCGCGGGGATCAGCGTACTGCGCCACGTCTGCAGGAAGATGAAAATAACGAGCACGACGAGGATGATGGCTTCCCCGAGCGTCTTCACGACCTCGCGGATGGACTCCTCGACGACGTCCGTCGTGTTGAAGGCGACCTGGTACTTGACGCCCGGCGGAAACTGCTTTGCCAGTCGATCGAGCTCCGCGACGACCCCGCGTTCGACGTCGAGCGCATTCGCCGTCGGCAGCTGGATGACGCCGAACCCCACTGCCTCGACTCCCTGGAACTTGAGTTGCGCGCTGTAAGTCTCGGCGCCGAGCTCAGCCCGTCCGACATCCTTCAACCGGACGAGCGATCCATCTGCACCGGTCTTGACGATGATGTCGTCGAATTCGCTCGCCTCCCGAAGCCGCCCGAGCGCGCGCACGCTCAACTGGTACATCTGCCCCGCCGGGGCTGGGGAATCCCCGAGGCTTCCTGCTGCGACCTGGACGTTCTGCTCGCGCAACGCGTTCACGACGTCACCTGCGGTGAGCCGTCGCGCGGCCAATCGATCGGGATCGATCCAGAGGCGCATCGAATACTTGCGCTCGCCGAAAATCGTCACGTCGCTGACGCCCGTTACGCGCTTGAGCGCATCCTTCACGTACACGTCGATGTAATTGCTGAGGAACAGCGAATCGTACGCGTTGTTCTCGGCGTAGACCCCGACCGCCATGACGAAGCCGGTCGCCTGCTTCGAAACGGTGATGCCCGTCGTCCTGACCTCGGTCGGCATGCGGCCGAGCGCCTGGTTGACCCGGTTCTGCACGTCGACCTGCGCCACGTCCTGGTTGCGGGTGACGTCAAAGGTCACGCTTATGCTCGCAAAGCCGCTGTTGGTGCTGGACGAGGTCATGTACAGCATCCCCTCGACGCCGTTGATGGCCTGTTCGAGCGGGGTCGTGACCGCGGTCTCGACTTCCTGCGCGTTGGCGCCCGTGTAAAACGCCGCGACGTTGACCACTGGCGGGGCGAGCGACGGGTACTGCGCAACCGGCATCGTAGGAATTGCGATCGCGCCGGCCAGGATGAGGATGAGCGAGCAGACTGAGGCCAGAATCGGCCGTCGGATGAACGTGTCGGCAAACATTATTCGGGTTTCACCGGAGCGCCGTCGCCGATCTTCTGGATGCCGGACACGATCAGCTGATCGCCGGGCTCCAGACCGCTCTTGACGACGTAGTCGTTGCCGACCAGCTCGCCGACCTCGATCGGGCGCTGCCTGGCGACAGAGCCCTTGTCGCCCTTTTCGACGATGTAGCAGAAGTACTTTCCGTTGATGCGCGTGACAGCAGTGATCGGCACCGTAACCCCGTCGGTCGAGCGCCACACGATCCGAGAACGAATGAACTGCTGAGTCCGGGTCGCGGGCGGCGCCTGCCGCAGGGCGCTCTTGACGAGCACGGTCTGCGTCGCGTCGTCCACGCGCGGCGCGATGAAGGTGATGGGGTTTGTCGCGGCAACTTTGCCGTCCGCGTCGAGGATCTCCACCGGCAGTCCCAGGCGCACATCCGGCGATCGATCGAGCGGCACCTGGATATACACCTCGAGTCCGCTGTTGTCGTCGATCGTGGTGATGATGGTGGACTTCGTCGCGCGATCGCCCTGACGTATCGGGATGTCGCCGACCACGCCCGACTGCGGCGCGTCGACACGGTAGAACTGGAGCTCGACCTGCTGCTCGCGCACCTGGGCGTTCAGGGCTTCGAGTTTGGACTCTGCGGCGCGCAGAGAGTTCTGCGCCTGATCGAATTCCTGCCGGCTGATCGCCCCTGCGGCGACGAGCGCCTCGAGACGCGTCACTTGCTGTCGCCAGTATTGAACGTCCGCTTCCATTCCGGCGCGGTTGGCCTCGGTGCTCCGCACCGTCGCCTGCTGCTTGTCCGGTTTGATCTGGACGAGCGGCGTGCCTGTACTCACGTGGTCGCCCGACTTCACGAAGATGCGGGTGACGACGCCCTCCACCTCGGGCTGCACGGTCGACGATCGGAGCGACCGCACCGTCGCGATGAACTCAGAGGTCTGCTGGATGGGCTTGGTCGCGAGCACCGTCGTGCCGACGCCCATGGGCGGAGGACCGGCCGCTGGACCCGGAGCTGGACCGCCACTGCCCTTGCAGGCTGCGGCTGTGCAGACGGCCGCAATCGCAGCGGCTACCCGGAAAGATCTGATGAAGTGGAAAGACATAACACATGAAGGTCTGCGCGCGCCGACTGGCTACGATAGGACGCCGGGCGACCGGTGATGGTTCCTGTAGTGGGGCGGGGTCTTCAGAGTCCACCCTGACCTAAAGAAAAGGCCACGCGCCGGCGTGGCCTTCGGTTTGGCATGCGCGAACCCGGTCTAGGCGCCGCCCGCGCCGGCAAACTTTCGCGACTGGAAACATTCGCGGCAGAAGACTGGCCGCCCCTGCGTCGGCCGGAACGGCACCGTGGTTTCCTTCCCACAGGCCGAGCAGTTCGTCGTCGTCTCCACTCGCTCCCGCGCGACGGCCCCGCCCGACGCGGGTCGGGACGCCCGCTTGGCCTTGCACGACTTACACCGCTTCGGCTCGTTCTTGAAATTCTTGTCGGCGAAGAAGAGCTGCTCGCCGGCCGTCCAGATGAACTCGGTGCCGCAATCCACGCAGTTCAGCGACTTGTCCTGGAACTCCATCGGTCCCTACCTCTCGCCAAGGCGTTCGACGCCCGAAGACGCCAAACTCGCGAAACCGCCCGATCACACTGTGACCGGACGGTTTCACCTGACTCGTCGACTTACTCGACTTCGCGGCGCTGCTTCTTGCGTGTGCGCTTCCGTGCAAGCGCCTGTTTTGCACGGCGCCGGTCGCCCGGCTTCAAATAGAACGAGTGCTTCTTGATATCCTTGATGATATCTTCCTGCTGCACCTTGCGCTTGAAGCGCCGCAGCGCGCTCTCGATCGATTCGCCTTCCTGAACTTTGACTTCAGCCAAGCTTGAAAACACCCCCTTCGCGGCCACCTTCGTGCGAACAACTGCTTGGCATCGGTTCGTGAGGACGAACATAGCCGCGTGGTGCTCTGTGGGGCCCGTAGAGTCCGACGGAATATGCTAGGCTATCACAGGTAAACGCGGATTCTAGGCAGAAAGCTCTTCCGGCGTCAATGACAGATCCGCCGCTCGCACCCCGGCACGTTCTACTCCACAAACCGCTGACTCGATTGAACTTACTCACGGCGTCATGAAAGTGCTGGTGGTCGGCAGTGGCGGCCGCGAGCATGCGCTCGCATGGAAGTTCGCCTCCGAGCGCGCAGTCCGCGAGGTCGTTTGCGCGCCGGGCAACGCCGGCATTGCCGAGATCGCCCGGATTGCGGATATCAGCGCGGGCGATCCGTCCGCGCTTGCGGCCTTTGCCGAGCGCGAAGCCATCGATCTCACGATCGTCGGTCCGGAATTGCCGCTCGATCGCGGCATCGCCGATCTCTTCACGTCGCGCGGACTGTGTCTTTTCGGTCCGTCGCGCGCGGCGGCGCAACTCGAATGCAGCAAGGTCTTCGCGAAAGCATTCATGGCGCGCCACGGGATTCCGACGGCGCGTTATCGTGCCTGCGACACTCCCGAGCAGGCACTGGCGATCGTCGCATCGGGAGAGCTCGGGTTTCCTCTTGTCGTGAAGGCCGACGGTCTTGCCGCCGGCAAGGGCGTGGTCGTCGCGCCCGATCGCGAGTCGGCGGATCTCGCCGTGCGTGCCGCGATGGAGGAGCGCCAGTTCGGCGATGCCGGATCGCGCGTTGTGCTCGAGGAATGCCTCGTCGGTCCCGAGGTATCGTTCTTCGCCATCTGCGACGGGACGCGCGCCACGGCGTTGATGTCAGCGCAGGATCACAAGCGTGTCTTCGACGAAGACCAGGGACCGAACACCGGCGGGATGGGCGCGTTCACGCCGAGCCCGCTCGTGGACGACGCGATGCAGACGCGCATCATGCGCGAGATCGTCGACCCAGTTGTCGCCGGCCTCGGTCGCGATGGGCATCATTATCGCGGCTTCCTGTACGCCGGCTTGATGCTGACATGTGACGGTCCGAAAGTGATTGAATTCAACGTGCGCTTCGGCGATCCGGAAGCGCAGGTCGTCATCCCGATGATCGCCGACGACCTGGCGCCTCGTCTTGCGGCCGCCGCCGCCGGCCGGCTGGACGGCGCGCCGCTCACGTTCAGTCCGCAGCGGCATGTGGGCGTGGTGCTCGCATCGGGGGGCTACCCCGCGCCGGGACCCATGGGTCTGCCGATTGCCGGTCTCGATGCCGCGGGTCGCCTCGACGACGTGCTCGTTTTTCACGCGGGCACCGCGCGGCGGGGCAGCGAGATCGTCACAGCCGGCGGACGCATCCTCACCGTGGTCGGGCGTGGAGCGACCTACGAAGACGCCATCAGACGCGCCTATGCCGGCGTCGCGAAGATTTCGTTCGACGGCATGCACTATCGGCGCGATATCGGACGGAAGGCGCTGGCGAAGGCGTGAAGCGTCGTTCATCTGGCCCGGCGGGAAATCTCAAGCCGGAAATTCAAGCTGGAAGCTGAAAGCTGGCAGTTGAAAGCTATAAACATGGATCAAATCAACGTCCTTATTCTCATGGGGTCGGATTCCGATGCGCCGGTGATGCAGGCAGCGGCCGACATCCTGCGCGAGCTCGGCGTGTCATGCGACATGACGGTCGCCTCGGCGCATCGATCGCCCGAACGCGTGATGCGCCTGGTGCGCGAGGCGCCGGCCCGAGGCGTCAAGATCTTCATCGTTGGAGCGGGTGCGGCAGCGCATCTCGCGGGTGTCGTCGCGGCGCACACCACACGTCCGGTCATCGGTGTGCCGATTGATTCATCCGCCTTGAAGGGCCTCGACGCGCTCCTTTCCACCGTCCAGATGCCGCCGGGGGTTCCGGTGGCGACGGTGTCGATCGGCAAGGCGGGCGCGACCAACGCCGGCGTGCTGGCTGCCCAGATTCTCGCCGTCGGCGATCCCCGGATTGCCACACGGCTCGACGAGTACAAGAGGAAGCTCGCGGAAAAAGTCGAGCAGGCGGCCGAGAAGCTGAAACAATAGTTTCCAGTTTCCAGTTTCCAGTTTCCAGACTCCGGATCCCGGATCCCGGATCGCGATCATGAAATTCGCCATCGTCACGTTCGGCTGCCGGGTCAACCAGGCGGACTCGTTGCGCATGGAGGAGGGATTGCGCGCGCGGGGCGGGATCGCGACTGCGGCGCCCGATGCGGACCTCGTCGTCGTCAACACCTGCTCGGTGACAGCGACCGCGGACCAGGGCGCGCGGCAGGCGATCAGACGTATCGCGCGCGATAACCCCACATCCCGCATCGTCGTCACTGGCTGTTATGCCACCCGCTGCGAGGCGGACGTGGCCGCGCTTCCCAACGTCGTACGCGTCGTGCGCAACAGTGAGAAGGACGCGCTGGTGGAACGCGTGACGGACGGCCACGGTCCGTGCGGCGCCGCAATCGAGCCTGGCGTGGCCGGCCGGACCGCGTTCACGCTTCGCGTGCAGACCGGGTGCGAAGAGCGTTGCGCGTATTGCATCATCCCCTCGACCCGTGGCGCGGGCCGGAGTCTGCCAATCGACGATGTCGTGCGTGAGGTCACGCGCGTCTCGGCGGCTGGATTCAAGGAGATCGCGCTCACGGGCGTCCATCTGGGATCGTACGGGCGCGACCTGCCGTCATCGTGCACTCTGATCGATCTGCTGAGGGCGCTCGAGCGGCTGGCTGCTGATGTGGTGTTTCGCATCAGTTCCCTCGAACCGATGGACTGTACGCCGGCCATTGTCGATCTCGTGGCGTCGAGCGGAGGACGGTTCGCGCCGCACTTCCATCTTCCGCTGCAGCACGCCAGCGATCGGACGCTCGGCGCGATGCGCCGGCCTTACACGCTCGATGACTACCGTCGCCTCGTTGACGCCGTGCACGCGCGACTTCCTGACGCCTCGATCGGATCGGACATGATCGTCGGCTTCCCCGGAGAAACCGACGAGGACTTCGGCGCCAACGTCGACTACCTGCCGTCGTCTCCCCTGACGCACCTGCACGTGTTCCCCTACTCCGATCGTCCGGGAACCGAGGCTTCGTCCATGCGCGAGAAGTTGGACGGGATCACGATCCGCGATCGGGGCATGCGACTGCGGCAAATCGGTGCCGGGCTGACACGCCGCTTCCACGCCTCGCAGGCCGGCACAACCCGTCCAGCGCTGACGCTCGAGGATGGAAGCCTCGTGGTGACCGACAACTATCTGAAGGTGAGAATCCCGCCGGGATTGCCGAGAAATCAGCGAGTAAGGGTGCGAATCAGCGAGGAAGGCGGAACTCTGCGTGGAACAGTTTTCCCTGAGCCCTAAGTCTCCATCATCATCGCCAGCCGCGCCCCGGGCGCCTGGCGGGTCGATTCGGTAATCAGTTGACCGCAGGCCGCGCGGATGTCGCGGCCGCGGCTCTTGCGCACTGACACGGTGACGCCGTGCTCCGAGAGGATCCGCGCGAAGCGGTTCACGCGGTCGTCGGAAGGCCGCTTGAACGGAATGCCGGCCGCTTCGTTGAGCGGCAGGAGGTTGACCTTGCCTCTGATGCCGTGAAGCAGCCGCACGAGCCGGCGCGCATCCTCCGGAGTGTCGTTCACGTCCTGTAACAAGACGTATTCGAACGTGATCCGCTCGCGACGCTTCAGCGGGAAGCGGCGGCACGCGTCGAGCAACTCCTTCAACCCGTACTTGCGGTTGATCGGCACCAGCATGTCGCGTTGCTCTTCGGTCGTCGAGTGCAGCGAGATCGCAAGATTCGGCATCAGCGGCTCGGTGGCGAGGCGCTCGAGGGCGGGCAGCACGCCGACCGTCGAGAGCGTCATCCGCCGGCCCGGCATGGCGAAACCGTGTTCGTCGGCGAGGATCCGCAGCGCCTTCATCGTGGCTTCGTAGTTGTGAAGCGGCTCACCCATGCCCATGAGGACGATGTTGAAGCGGGTGTCGAGCATGCCAAGCTCGCGGGCCAGCACGCGAACCTGGCCCGCGATTTCTCCGGCCGTCAGATTGCGGTCGATCCCCATTTTGCCGGTCAGGCAGAACGCGCACTTCATCGCGCACCCGACCTGGGTCGAAATGCAGAACGTCTGGGCCGGCGTGTCCGGGATGTAGACCGATTCGATGTGTTTGCCGTCGGCCATCCGCAGGAGCAGTTTCGTCGTGCCGTCTTCCGATCGTTCCTGGCGCTCTACGGCCGGCGTCGTGATGACGCACGCGGCCGCAAGCTGCGCGCGCAGATCGCGGCCGAGGTCGCTCATCAGCGCGAAGTCGGTGATACCCCGGCGATACACCCATTGGAAAATCTGACGGGCGTGAAAGCGTGGATGCCCGAGACCCTCCAGCGCTTGTTCGAGCTCACGCAGCTCGGTCTCCGCGATGTCGATTCGGGTGTCGGTGAACATGGCGGCCGCCAGGGTCCCTGGCTCCGAGGGTTGAATTCTCATTGTACTATGTCGGTCGCACGCGGCTTTTGTGGTGGGTTTGCCTTGAACTGCACGGTTTTGCCGTGGTAATATCAGGGTTTGCGGTAGGCCCTTTAATTCCTTCAGACGCAACAACTTACGGTGCCCATCCAGTGGGGCAGTCACCGGCCGGCATTTGCCGTCCCCCGGGCACCTCGGAGGCCCCACGAGTGGTGGAACAGACTTCTCAACGCATGGTTGTTCGCGACGTTCTCGATAACGGACTCCGCCTCATCACGGAAACGATGCCCCACGTGCGGTCGGTCACGATCGGCGTGTGGCTGATGCGCGGGTCGCGGCACGAGAGCGACGAGCGGAGCGGCATCGCGCATTTCGTCGAGCACATGCTGTTCAAGGGCACCGACACGCGCACCGCCGAGGACATCGCGCAGGCGATTGATTCGATCGGCGGACAGCTCGACGCGTTCACGGCCAAGGAATACGCGAGCTACTACATCAAGGTGCTCGATGAGCATCTTCCGCTGGCGGTCGATCTGCTCTCGGACATTGTGCTGCGGCCGGCGTTTTCCGCTGAAGAGATCGAGCGCGAGAAAAAGGTGATTCTCGAAGAGATCAAGATGGTCGAGGACACCCCCGACGATCTCGTCCACGAGCTGTTCACCCAGCATTTCTGGGAAGGCCATCCGCTCGGCCGCCCGATTCTCGGGTCGAAGGAGACGGTCGAATCGTTCACGAGCGAGACACTCCTCGAATACTTCCGCGGCGCGTACGTTGCGCGGAACATGATCATCTCCGCGGCGGGCAACCTCGATCATGCGCGCGTGCGCGAGCTCGTCGAACGCGCGTTCGGCGCGCTGGCGTCGACCGGCGAGCCGCTGTCGGGCGATCCTCCGCGCGTCATTCCCCAGGTGATCACGCGGACCAAGGAGCTCGAACAGAGCCATCTCTGTCTTGGCACCAACAGCTACCCGCAGAACCACGAAGATCGATATGTCAGCTACATCATGAACACGGTGCTCGGCGGGTCGATGAGCTCGCGGTTGTTTCAAAACGTGCGGGAGAAACGCGGACTGGCCTACGCGGTGTTCAGCGGGCTGAGCGCGTACCGGGACGCGGGAAACATCACCATTTATGCGGGCTGTTCGAACGAGGCCGTGGGCGAAGTGATCGACCTCTGCGTCGAGGAGCTGCGCGGGATGAAACGGGCGCCCGTGCCTGATACGGAGCTCCGCCGCGCCAAGGATCATCTCAAGGGCAGCCTGATGTTGAGCCTCGAGAACACCGCCAGCCGGATGTCGCACCTGGCGCGGCAGGAAATTTATTTCGATCGCCATTTCGGACTCGACGAAACGCTCGCTGGCGTCGAGAGGGTGACCGACATCGACGTCCAGCGCGTGGCGCAGGACTTGTTCTCGAATGGATCCCTCGCGGCCACGGTGCTGGGTCCGGCGGTCCCGTCGATCGACCGCGCACGGATTGATTTGGGATAGGTGAATTGCTGATTGCTGATTGCTGATTGCTGATTGAAGACATCAAATAAGCAATCAACAATTCAATCAACAATCAGCAATTGACAATCAGCAATTCATGATCAGTCGTTACACCCACCCCGAGATGGGGGCGATCTGGAGCGAGCAGCGCCGCTACGAGACGTGGCTCGCGGTGGAGCTCGCTGCTGCCGACGCGATGGCCGATGCGGGACTCGTGCCAGCAGACGCGGCGCGCGAGCTTCGCGCGAGGGCCGCGTTCGACATCACGCGCATCGAAGCGATCGAGCAGGAGACGCAGCATGACGTCATTGCGTTTACCACGGCGGTCGCGGAGAAGGTCGGTCCGGCGGCCCGCTGGCTTCATTTCGGCCTGACTTCCTCCGACGTCGTCGATACCGCGCAGGCGATCCAGATGCGCGAGGCCTGTGACCTCATCGTCAAAGGCATCGCGGGGCTGATGGAGGCCGTCCGCGGACGCGCCGAGGAGCACCGCCGGACGCCGATGATCGGGCGGACGCACGGCGTGCACGCCGAGCCGATGACGTTCGGACTGAAGCTCGCGCTTTGGTACGCCGAGCTTCAGCGCGATCTCGACCGGGTGCTGCGCGCCCGCGACATCGTCTCGGTCGGTAAAGTCTCGGGGGCGGTCGGCACGTTCGCGCATCTGGAGCCGTCGATCGAGGCGCGCGTCTGCGCACGGCTCGGGTTGCAGCCGGCGCTGGTGTCGTCGCAGATTATTCAACGCGATCGGCACGCGGAGCTGATGACGACGCTGGCGATCACCGCGGCGTCGCTGGAGAAATTCGCGCTCGAGATTCGCGGGCTGCAGAAGACCGAGATCGGCGAAGTGGAGGAGCCGTTCGGCAAGGGACAGAAAGGCTCGTCCGCCATGCCGCACAAGCGCAACCCGGTGGGGTGCGAACAGATCACCGGCCTCGCGCGGCTCGTGCGCGCCAACGCGATGGCAGCGCTCGAAAATGTCGCGCTGTGGCACGAACGCGACATCTCACATTCCTCGGTCGAGCGCGTCATCCTTCCCGACAGCTTTATCGCCCTCGACCATATGCTCCGCCGCTTCACCCGCATCGTGCGGGGCATGGTCGTGTACCCGGAGCGAATGAAGGAGAACCTCAATCGTTCGCGCGGCGTCGTATTCTCAGGTACGGTGCTCCTCGAGCTGGCGCGCCGCGGCATCTCGAGGGAACAGGCGTACGAGTGGGTCCAGCGAAACGCCATGCGGTCGTTCCACGAACAGAAGGACTTCAAGCCGCTGCTGCTCGCAGACGCGGATGTGATGAAGATATTGACCCCCGCCGACGTGGAAAAGGCGTTCGATTTGAACGATCAGCTCCGCAATGTCGACGTCATTTTCGAACGGGTGTTTGGCGTTGAGCTGGCGGTGGCTCCGGCCGGACCAGAACGCGGAGTTCGCGCGGTTACTTTGGACTGAGATCCGGAAGCTCCTGACGCGAGCTGGAAGCACAGAGCTGGAAACTGTGAAACTGAACTGGAAACCGGAAACCGGAAACTGTTTATGAAAGCCCGAGTATTCGTCACCTTGAAGCCCTCGGTCTTCGATCCGCAAGGCCAGACCATCGCCGACGCGCTCCATTCGATGGGTTACCTGGGGGTGGGCGACGTTCGGCAGGGCAAGTATTTCGAGCTCGAGCTCGGCGCGAAGTCCGCCGACCAGGCACGCGCGCTTGCGTCAGAGGTCGCCGACAAGCTCCTCGCGAACCCGGTGATCGAGAGTTATAGGGTGGAGATCGAATAGTTCCCAGTTTCCAGTTTCCAGAAACGGCAACTGATCACTGGCAACTGGTCACTGGCGACTGGTCACTGGCGACTGGTCACTGGCAACTGTAACTGACCATGAAGTTCTCAATCATTGTCTTCCCCGGCTCCAACTGCGATCACGATGCCTACCACGCCGCCCAGCACGTGCTGGGGCAGGACGCGGAGTTCGTCTGGCACAAGGAGACGAGCGTAAAGGGGGCCGACGTTGTGGTGCTGCCGGGCGGTTTTTCGCACGGCGATTATCTTCGCACGGGCGCGATCGCGCGGTTCTCGCCGATCCTGACCGCGGTTTCGGAGTTCGCGCGCGCCGGCGGACCGGTGCTCGGCATCTGCAATGGCTTTCAGATTCTGTGTGAGGCGGGACTGCTCCCCGGCGCGATGCTTCGCAACCGCGATCTGAAATTCCACTGCGAGCATGTCTGGATCCGCGTCGAGCAGACGGACACGCTCTTCACCTCGCGCGCGAGGAAGGGACAGGTCCTGCACATTCCAATCGCGCACGGGGAAGGGAACTACTACGCCGAGCCTGCGGTCGTGAACGAGCTCGAGGCCTCCGGCCGCGTCATTTTCCGCTACTGCGATGCGCGAGGTCAGGTCACCGACGAGGCGAACCCGAACGGCGCCGTGAACAGCATCGCGGGTATCTGCAGCGCCGGCCGGAACGTTGTCGGCCTCATGCCTCACCCGGAACGCGCCTGCGAGCCGGTCCTCGGCAGTGACGACGGCCTCGTGCTCTTCGAATCCGTCCTGGCGGGGCTTGCCACCCACGGCGCCGCCCGCACGGCCTGACACCATGAGCCCACTCGATTCCGCGCTGCTCGAGCGTCACGGCCTCAAACCGGACGAATACGCCCGCATCGTCAAATCCCTCGGGCGCGAGCCGACGATCACCGAGCTCGGGATCTTTTCCGTGATGTGGTCGGAGCACTGCAGCTACAAGAGCTCTCGCATGCACCTCCGGAAGTTGCCGACTGAGGGGCCTCGCGTCCTGCAGGGGCCGGGAGAAAACGCCGGCGCGGTCGACATCGGTGACGGGCTGGCGGCGGTCTTCAAGATCGAGTCGCATAATCATCCGTCGTTCATCGAGCCTTATCAGGGAGCCGCCACCGGCGTCGGCGGGATCATCCGCGACATCTTTACCATGGGCGCGCGTCCGATAGCCCTGATGAACTCGCTGCGGTTCGGCGAGATGGACGGCGCCGACGGCGCACGCACGCGGCGCACGGTCGAGGGGGTCGTCGCAGGCATTGCGGGCTACGGCAACAGCATCGGCATTCCCACCGTCGGCGGCGAGATCGTCTTCGACGACCGATACGCCGGGAATCCGCTGGTCAACGTCTTCTGTCTGGGCATCGCCGGCGCTGACGCGTTGATCAAAGGCAGCGCGTCAGGCATCGGCAACCCCGTGTATTACGTCGGCTCGAAAACCGGACGCGACGGCATTCATGGCGCGACGATGGCCTCCGCCGAATTCGACGAGAAGTCCGCGGAGAAGCGCCCCGCCGTGCAGGTGGGCGACCCGTTCATGGAGAAGCTGCTGCTCGAGGCGTGCCTCGAGCTGATGAAGACCGATGCGCTCATTGGCGTGCAGGACATGGGGGCGGCTGGCCTGACGTGTTCCACGTGCGAGATGGGCTCACGCGGCGGCGCCGGCATCGAGATCGACGTCATGCACGTCCCGCAGCGGGAAAGCGGCATGACCCCGTACGAGATCATGCTTTCCGAATCGCAGGAGCGGATGCTGCTCGTGGTGAAGAAGGGACGCGAGGCGGAGGTCGAGCGTATTTTCGAGAAATGGGATCTGCACGCCGCCCACATCGGCGACGTCACCGACGACGGGATGATGCGTGTCAGGGATCACGGCCGCGTAGTCGCTGAAATCCCGAACAACGCGCTCGTCGATGCGGCGCCCGTGTACGACCGTCCGACGGCGCGTCCCGCGTATCTCACCGACGTGCAGCGGTTCGACGTCGCGCTCCTGCCGGCCGTCGCGCCCGGGGAGGCGATGCTGGCGCTCCTGGGGTCCCCGACAGTCGCAAGCAAGCGCTGGGTGTATCGGCAATACGACCACATGGTCAGGACAAACACGATTGTGCCGGCCGGGATGGGGGCAGGCGTTGTCAGGGTGAAGGGAACGACGCGTGCGCTCGCGATGTCGGTCGACGGCAACGGCCGGTACTGCTATCTGGATCCCCGTCGAGGAGCGATGCTCGCCGTCGCCGAGGCGGCGCGCAATGTCGCGTGTGCCGGCGCCACACCGATCGGCGCGACGAACTGCCTGAACTTCGGCAACCCCGAACGTCCCGAAATCATGTGGCAGCTCGTCGAGGCCATCGAAGGTATCGCCGAGGCCTGCCGGGCTCTCGACGTGCCGATCACGGGCGGCAACGTGAGCCTTTACAACGAGACGAATGGCGAAGCGATCTATCCGACTCCCATCATCGGCGTGGTCGGGGTCATGGACGATGCCTCCAAGGTGGTTGCGCGTGCGTTCCGGGGCGAGGGTGACGAGATCCTGTTGCTAGGTGAAGGCTTTGGAGAACTCGGTGGGAGCGAATATCTCAAGGCGCTGCACAAGATGGTGAAGGGCGAACCGCCCAGGCTGGACCTTGATCGCGAGCGCCGATTGATTGGCCTCCTCGGTCGTGCGGCGGCGGCGGGGATTCTGCGTTCCGCCCACGATTGCTCGGACGGCGGTCTTGCCGTCACGCTCGCCGAGTGCGCATTCGACACGGGCGGGATCGGATTCGAGATCGAGGCGCCGTCGGTCGCGGACGGCGTCGTGCAGGGCGTCGATCCCGCCTCGGCCATTGGCCTTATTGCCGCGCTCTTTGGCGAATCTGCGTCCCGTGCCATCGTGTCCGTCCGGCGCGCCGATCGCGCGATGCTGCTGCAGTTGGCCACGGACGCCGGCGTGCCGGCTCAGCTCATCGGTCACACCGCAGGCTCCCGGCTCCTGATTCGTAGCCGGGGGAGCATCGTCATTGACACGGCCGTCGCCGACGCCGAACGGATCTGGTCGCATGCGATTGCGCGTCACTTCAAGGGCCGGGCAGCGTAAAATAGAGGCTCATCCCGGTCCGATCAGCAGCTATGCTGGATAAATTCAAAGACGAATGCGGCGTCTTCGGGATTTTCGGCAATCCCGAGGCGGCCAACCTCACCTACCTGGGGTTGTACGCGCTGCAGCACCGCGGCCAGGAAAGCGCCGGCATCGTGACGGCTGATGGCGAGCACATGCGTGCGTCGCGCGCGATGGGGCACGTGGCGGAGGCCTTCGATGAAGCGTCGCTCGAGGCGCTGCCGGGCCACCTCGCGATCGGTCACACGCGATACTCCACCGCCGGTGAGAGCCGGCTGAGCAACGCCCAACCCTTCCTCATCGATTGCGCGCACGGCCAGATTGCCGTGGCACATAACGGGAATCTCGTGAACGCGGGCGAGCTGCGCGACGAGCTCGTGCGATCCGGCGCGATTTTTCAAACGAGCAGCGATACCGAAGTGCTGCTGCACCTCTATGCGCGGTCGAAGGCGGCCTCGGTCGAAGACGCGCTGGTTGATTCCGTGACACAGATCCGCGGCGCGTTTTCGCTGGCGCTGCTGACGAAAGATCGCCTCATCGCGATTCGGGATCCGCATGGGTTCCGTCCGCTCGCGCTCGGCCAGCTTGGCGACGGGTGGATCGTGTGCTCCGAAACCTGTGCCCTCGACTTGATCGGCGCGACCTACGTGCGCGACATCGAGCCCGGCGAGCTCCTGGTGATCAGCGCCGGCGGGCTTCGATCGATCAAGCCGTTTCCGCCGTCGCCGCTGTCCCAGTGCGTGTTCGAGCACGTGTATTTCGCGCGGCCCGACAGCTACGTCTTCGGCCGGAGCGTCAACGATGTGCGAACCGAGCTCGGACGCGTGCTGGCCCGCGAGGCGCCGATTGCCGCGGACGTTGTTGTCCCCATACCTGACTCGGGCGTCTGCGCCGCGACAGGATTCGCCGAGGAGGCGAAGCTGCCGCTGCGCATGGGACTGATCCGCAATCACTACGTGGGGCGCACGTTCATTCAGCCACAGCAGTCGATCCGTCACTTCGGCGTGAAAGTGAAGCTGAATCCGGTCCGCAGCATCCTCGAAGGCAAGCGCGTCGTGCTGCTGGACGATTCGCTCGTGCGCGGCACGACGAGCCGCAAGATTGTGAAGATGGTCAAAGCCGCCGGCGCCAGCGAAGTACACCTGCGAATCAGCTGTCCGCCGACGATCTCGCCGTGCTTCTACGGCGTCGACACGCCGAGCCGGGCGGAGCTGATAGCCGCGACCCACACGATCGAAGAGATTAGAAAATACGTCGGCGCGGACTCCATCGCCTACCTCAGTCTCGAAGGGCTGAGGGCAGCCGTGGGCGCCGGGCAGCAGTCCTACTGCACCTCCTGTTACACGGGCGTGTACCCCGTGGCGTTTCCGCGCGACGAGCACGCCTACCTGCAGCTCGCGCTGAAGGTTGTCGACTGACGTTCATGCGCCGCTTCGTGGGTTTGTTCGCGGCGGTCGCGCTCGGTTCGGCTGCGCTCGCGGCCTCTCAGTCGGCAGGCGCGGCCCGCGGCTCGGCGGCGCAGGCCGAAACCCAGCGGGAGGCGCCGGTCAGTCCCGAGCAGTTCAAGACCGCCATTGATCACCTCGGCACCGTGGACTACGCCGTCAGAACCGCGGCGGCGCGAACGATTCGCCGCGCCCCGGCCGCGACCGTGGTGCCGGCGCTCGCCGACGCGGCCGTCAGGCACGCCGACGGGTACGTCCGTTTCCGCTCGCTTGTCCTCCTCTCGGGCTTCAACGACGCCCGCACGCACGACGTCATGGCTCAGGCCTTGTCAGAGAAGAACGACCGCCTGCGCGCCGTCGCCTATGCCTGGTTCGAGCACAATCCCGATCCCCAGATCGTGTCCCGCATGCTCGACGCCCTCTCGCGCGAGGAATCGGAATTCGTTCGTCCCGCGCTGACCCGCTCGCTTGCCGCCTATGCGAGCGACAGTCGGGTACGGGACACCCTGAATGGCCTCGTCATGAAAGGACAGGACTTTTTCCGGAGCGCCGTCATCGAAGCCGTCGGCGACTACAAGGGAGCGTATGCGCTGCCGGCGCTCCTCGGGGTCGCCAAACTCGACGGTCCCCTTCAGGACGACGCGGTGCTCGCGATCGGAAAGATCGGCGACAAGAAGTCGCTGGACACGCTTGCGGGGCTGCAGCGGAGCGCCCCCCGCAACATGCAGCCGTCAATCGCGGCGGCGATCTGCCTGCTCGGAGTCAACTGCTCGTCGCACGAGGGATATCTCGAGCAGTCGCTGAAGTTCTCGACGGAAAACGATGGATTCCGCGACCTGCTTCACGCCTCGACGTCCGGTCTTGCTGCGCTGGCGATTGCCGGGAACACCGACGCGGCGTCGGTGCTGGTCGAAAAGGGCGTGTCCAGCCGCGATCCCGCGCGCGCCGCGATTGCGCTCGCGCTCGGCGCGGTCGCGCTGCGCAATACACCGCTCCTCATCAAGGTCCTGCAGGCCCAGGCGGATCCGAAACCGGCGATCCTCCTCCTCGGCGAATCGTTCGACATGCTGGAAGAGGATCTCGAAGAGGAACGTTTTTACGCGGCCATTCGGCGCAGCTATTGGGCCGCCCCGGTGAACGCGCCCGCGAGAAAAATCGCCGAGGCGCTCATCCAGACCCTCGAATTCTGATGGATTACAAGCAGGCCGGGGTCGACATCGACGCCGGCAACGACGTGGTCCGCCGCATCCGTTCGCTGGCGCGCGGCACGTTCACGCCGGGCGTCCTGTCCGAGATCGGTTCGTTCGGCGGCCTCTTTCGTCTGAACGCGGCCGGCCTCACCGACCCGGTGCTCGTCGCGAGCGCCGACGGCGTTGGCACGAAGCTGAGGCTGGCGTTCCTCACGGGCGTTCATCGCACGATAGGAATTGACCTGGTCAATCATTGCGTCAACGACATCCTCGTGCAGGGCGCGCAGCCGCTGTTCTTCCTGGATTACCTCGCAACCGGCCGGCTCGATCCGGACGTGGCCGTCCAGGTCGTTGAAGGCCTGTCGACTGGCTGCCGCGCAAACGGATGCGCGCTGCTCGGCGGTGAGACCGCCGAAATGCCTGGCTTCTACGCCGACGGCGAATACGATGTCGCGGGATTCATCGTGGGCGCCGTCGCGCGCGATCGATTGATTGACGGCAGTGCCATCGCGCCGGGCGACGCGCTCATCGGCGTGCCGTCTTCCGGGCTTCACACGAACGGGTATTCGCTCGCGCGGCGAATCGTGTTCGACGTCGCCCGTCTTCGCGTGGACTCGCACGTGGCGGAGCTCGGGACGACGATCGGCGCGGCGTTGCTCGAACCGCATCGTTCGTACCTCCCGCTCATCCGTCCGATTCTCCCGTCGGGTCTCATCAAAGGGATGGCGCACATTACGGGAGGCGGCATCACCGACAACCTGCCGCGCATTCTGCCCAAAGGAACCGCCGCGCGCATCGACCCTGCTGCCTGGCAAGTCCCGCCCGTCTTCCAGTGGCTCCAGCGAACCGGCCACGTCCCCGACGACGACATGTTGCGCACGTTCAACATGGGGATCGGTCTGATCATCGCCAGCGACGAGGCTGCCGCGGATCAGCTCATTGCCGACCTCGCGGCCGCGGGTGAGCCGCACGCCACCCGCATCGGCCGCGTCACCGGGGACGGTGAAGGAGTCCGGTACGTTGCCGCATGACGAACCGCGAACCGCGAACAGCGAATCGCGGCGGCTCGGCATCCTGATATCAGGCCGAGGTAGTAACCTTCAGGCGCTCATCGACGCGGTCGCCGACGGTGCCCTCGACGCGCAGATCGCCGTGGTGATTTCGAACAAGGCGAATGTGGCCGGGCTCGACCGCGCGCGGACGGCGGGTATCGACACCCTCGTTCTTGATCATCGCGCGTTCGCGTCGCGTGACGAATACGACGCCGAGATTGCGCGGCAGCTTCTCGCGCGCGGCGTGTCGCTGGTGTGCCTGGCGGGGTTCATGCGGCTGATCGGAACTCCGCTGCTCGAGGCCTTCCCGAACGCCATCCTCAACGTCCACCCGTCGCTGTTGCCCGCGTTTCCCGGTGTGGACGCCCAACGCCAGGCGTTCGAACACGGGGTGAAGGTGAGCGGCGCGACCGTGCACCTCGTGACAGGCGAGCTTGACGGCGGACCGATCGTCCTGCAATCGGCGGTGCCCGTACGCGACGACGACACCGTCGCGTTGTTATCCGCGCGCATCCTGATCGAAGAACACCGGATCTATCCGGCGGCCGTGCGAATTATCCTCGACGGTGGGTGGCGGGTCGAGCGACGACGGTTCCTCGTAGCCGGCTGACGACACGATCTCGCGTAGAGATCGCAGAGGCGGCTGCCATGTGTTCCGCCGTTGCCGGCCTTTGGCCGGCAGGTCAGGCGGGCCGCCTGGGCGCGAAGCGCGTATCGGCGGAACGCCCGGCAGCCGCTCTCAGGACGTGCCGCGGTTACGTGAGGTCGTTTTCTCTGCGTGCTCGGCGCTCTCTGCGCGAGACCCATACGTGAGTCACCACACGCCGGGAATCAGGCGATGCGGCACGCGGTGGGTGTACGCGTCGTACCCATTCAAATTCTTTCGCAGAAACGAATCCTCGAAGATCACACGCCGGAGGATCAGTCCGGACATCACGAGTCCAATTCCGGCCGCGAGCCATGATCCGAGGGCCAGGCCGCTGAGCGGGATCCCCACGATGAGGCCCGCATAGCCCGGATGCCGCACGATGCTGTAGGGACCGCTGTCGATCACGTGATGGCCGCGCTCGTTCTGCACGCGCACGACCGACGAGAAGAAGCGGTTTTCGCGCATCGCCCGATAAAACATCCCGAACGTGAGCGCCATGGCGGCCAGCGCGAACGCGCGCAGCCCCGGCTGTACAGGGGCCAGATGCCACCGGCCGGAATCGAGTGCTCCCACCGCGAGATGCGTCACGGCCACGACTCTGACAAAGTGAAGAGCGATGCCATCAGCGCCGGCGGTAGGCGGATGAAAGCGTTCGCGCGCCAGATCCTCGTCGATTGAGAACAACGCGTAGAAGGCCGCCGCCGACGAGACACCTACGTACGCCCACAGCCACGGATCGCGCCAGGTTCCCGCCAGACCTAACACCACAACGCCTACGATCCCTGACGCTAAAAGCCATCGTTTCAGTCGCTTGACCATGACATCCCGGCTAATTTGAGCGTTAATATTAATAATTTTTATTACTCAAAATTACAGACAGTATGCACTATATCTACCAGTTCATGCAACGCAAATCTCTGCCTACATCCCGAGCGGCTGGAGCGTCAGGATCGCAACTTCCGGCGGGCAATTCAGGCGCACCGGAATGTACACCGTGCCGACGCCTCGGCTGACGAAGATTGCCGTGCTGTCGCGCCTCCCCGTGCCTGCGATGACGGGGAACTCGCGCGCGGCGACGGCGCCGACGAAGGGCAGCACGATCTGGCCGCCGTGCGTATGTCCGCTCAGCACCAGCGGCACGGCCAGCGCGGCCGCCTCGACGAGTCGCTTGGGAGTGTGCGCGAGAAGAATGACGTTCGGGGATGCTCCCCGAAGCACGTAGGCAATCTCCGACACGCGGCTTGTCCAGTAGCGAATGCCCGCGAGATCCAGAGTCTCCCCGCGCACCGTGAGGCGCGTCCGCGCGTCGCGCAGCACGACGAAACCCTTCGACGTCAGCGCCGCCGGCATGTCGCGGTCGTTGTCGTGATTGCCGAGGATCGCGAAGACTCCGTGCGGTGCGGACAGCGGGGCCAGCGCATCGGCCGCCGGGACGACGAACCGGCGGTCGCCCCAGGTGACGTAGTCTCCGCCGAGGATGACCAGATCGGGCGCTTCGGCCATCACCAGACGCACCGCGCGATCGACCATCTCGTGCGAGACCGTCTCGCTGCGATGAAGATCGGTCACCAGTCCGATGCGCAGTCCGGCCAACGCGGGCGGGAGGCCCGACACGGCGAGCGTCTCGCGCGTGAGCCCGATGTGAAACCGCTCGTACAGGTATCCGTGCGCGAGGCTGCCGGTGACCGCGCCGACTCCGGCCGCCGCAACGCCCTTCAGCAGGTCGCGCCTGTTGAAACCGCGGGATGACGCAATGACGGGCATCTGTCCGCTATGTTAGCGCGCTCGATGGGGAATGACGGCAGCCCGGGCGAAATTGTCGGAGGGTCCTGTCGCCCCCACCGGTCGACTGTGCAGTCTCACGGTATAGTACGCAGGCGCCGGCGGGCGCTCCAGCATGGATCTCTACTCTGAACTCGAATGGCGCGAGATGCTCTACGACGGGACCGAGGGCGTCCGCGAGGCGCTTGCTGCCGAGTCGTTGACTGGCTACATCGGGTTCGATCCGACGGCCTCGAGCCTGCACGTTGGATCCCTGTTGACGGTGATGGGTCTCGCACGGCTGCAGCGGTTCGGTCACACGCCAATTGCCATCGTCGGCGGCGGCACGGGGATGATCGGCGATCCAAGCGGCAAGTCGCAGGAGCGGGTGCTGCTCTCGCGCGAGCAGATCGAGACGAACGTGGCCGGCATCCGGAGTCAGCTCGAACGGTTCCTCGACTTCGACACCGCACGCAGTGCGGCGCGCATTGTCGACAACGCCGAGTGGCTGGGCGCCGTCGACGTCCTGTCGTTCCTCCGCGATGTCGGCAAGCACTTCACGGTGAATTACATGCTGCAGAAGGAGTCGGTCAGCCGGCGCCTGGAGAGCGAAGAAGGGATTTCCTATACCGAGTTCAGTTATCTTGTCCTGCAGGCGTACGACTTTGTCCAGCTGTTCGATCGATATGGTTGCGCCCTTCAGATGGGCGGCAGCGATCAGTGGGGCAACATTACCGCCGGGATCGAACTGATCCGGAAGCTCCGGGGGAAGCGGGCGCACGGGCTGGTGTGGCCGCTGATGAAGACGGCGTCGGGTGTGAAGTTCGGAAAAACGGAAGCTGGAGCCGTATGGCTCGATCCGGAGCGCACCTCGCCATTTCACTTCTATCAGTTCTGGCTGAACACCGACGACGTCGATGTCGTCCGGTATTTGAAGTGCTTTACGTTCCTGCCGCGCGAGACCATCGAGTCGCTGGCGCGTGTGGCGGCAGAGATGCCGGAGCGTCGCGAGGCGCAACGCGCGCTTGCGCGCGAGGTGACGGCGCTGGTGCACGGCTCAGACCAGGTCGGACGCGCGGAACGCGCCGCGGCGGTCCTGTTCGACGAGCGCGTGACAGACGCCGACGTGAGCGATGTCCTGACGGTCTTTGCCGACGCGCCGTCGACCGAGCTGACGCTGCCAAAGGAGGGCATGCCGCTTGTCGAAATGCTCGCCACGGTGAAGCTCGCTGGCTCGAGAAGCGAGGCGACACGCCTGGTGAAAAGCGGGGGCGTGTATGTCAATAACGTCCGGGCAACCGATGAGCGGGCGCGGCTGACGGCGTCCGATGCTATCGGCGGCCAGGTGATCCTGCTTCGGAAAGGCCGCAAGGATCAACACGTTGTGAAGGTGCGTCCCCTGGGCTGATGCGATCGCTCTCCGGCTGAGCCGGACGCCGGTTTGCGTGCAACAACCGAGTTGACACCGGCAGACCCGGCGCGTATATTTGTTGGACCGAGCGCGACCCGGCCGGTGGCCGGATCCTCCAGCAATCCTTCTGGCTCGCACAACCCCCTAGGAGCCCGTCCGAGTAATCGGAGTCGTAAAAAATCGACCTCGTAGAATGCCCCAGGATCAACGATCGGCGAGCACAGAATGGTTTTGCTACCCCCGAAAACGTCGATTTTTCGATTACTCGGACACACTCCTAGCCGTTCTCCGGCGCGTTTCGTTCCGCTGGAACGACCTTGCGACGCCTGAAACGGCCACAAAAAGCGCAGCGGGGTTGACACGAACAGGAAAGCGCTAGTAAGATTGTAAGGTTCCCCCAACGGAGAAACACTTGAGGGAGGACGCACCAGACTTCGCGCCTCGGCGCGTGTCAGGTGCCGGGCCAGGCGGTTCTTTGAAAACTAGATAGAACGTGCAAGCACAATTTTCGATGCTCGCGCATCGGTGCGGAGTCGA